>NZ_MCSD01000005.1:0-51338 GCF_002872555.1 Vibrio sp. 10N.286.55.E10 | reverse complement strand
GCTTCTCTTCGTTGTGACTTACATCACTTCGGAAGAGGCGGCCATTCTAGCGATTTAATTCTCAGTGTCAAACACTTTTGAAAATTAATTTCTACTTTCTAAAAGTAGGAGCGAATAATCGCTTAAAGCTAGTTGCCTAACTAACATTCTGCGCTGAAGCCTTGTGGCGTCTGCCGTGTCAGTGAGGCGGCATTATAGAGATGTTCATCACATTGGCAAGTGTTTATTAAAGAAAAATGCAAAAATAACGATTACATGACGAATAAACACTCAAAGCCTTATTTATGCAACTTTAACTACAAAGTAACTACACAATAACCACAGACTTATCCACAATCGCTTTAATTTTATCCCCTAGAAACTAAAAAAAGCTGCCTTATGGCAGCTTTTTAAATAGCAATGAGTCTAAATCCCAGAACCATATTGCTCTCCATCATCTTCATGGAGACCACATTCGCGTTTCAGCCCATTAAAACGAGTTTCTTCTTCAGTCATACCCGGTTCCCACTTCTTAGTTGTATGTGTATCTCCAACAGAAAGGTAACCCTGCTCTCGAAGCGGGTGATAACCGAGACCATGCTCTTCTAGGTAATAGTGAACATCTTTATTCGTCCAATCGATTACCGGCAAAAATTTAAACACACCATTTTGAATAGATAAGATTGGCAAGTTTGCACGCGATTGAGATTGCTCTCTTCTTAAACCGGAAAACCATGTCCCAGCCTCGAGCTCATCTAACGCTCTTCTCATCGGTTCAACTTTATTAAGCTTGTTGTACTTCTCTATCCCTTCTATACCTTGCTCCCAAAGTTTTCCATATTGCGCTTCTTGCCAATTAGGGCTCTGTTGGGCACGAAAGACTTGAAGGTTTAGAGTCAACTTCTTACTTAACTCATCGATAAAGCGATATGTTTCAGGAAATAGATACCCTGTGTCCGTCAGAATAACCGGAATATCTGGTTTTGCTTGAGTCACTAAGTGCAGCATTAACGCGGCTTGAATGCCGAAACTTGAAGACACAACATGTGATCCTTCCAAGTTTTCTAATGCCCATTTAACTCTTTCTAATGCTGTTAGCTGTTCTAACTCAGCATTAATTTGCCCAAGACGAAGTATTTGCTCCGTCTTAGTCAATGCGAGTAGCTCTGCTAACTTCAATTTTGAAGCGACAGAATTATGCATGCAGATCCCTCTTGGAAATGATCACCTCTTCGATGATGCCAGCTCGGATTGTAAAATCACCGAACCCTTCATTGTCGTTGCGTTCTGTAGCCCAACGTCCCACCAGCGCATCAATCTCTTCTAAGGTCTGAGCTGATGTGATGTTCTCTTTATACATCTTAGGGATACGAGTTCCGGCCTTGTTGCCACCTAGGTGCATGTTGTAACGCCCCGGAGCCTTACCCACTAAACCAAGTTCAGCCAACATTGCACGACCACAACCGTTTGGACAACCTGTGATTCGAAGGATGATGTTATCTTCTTCTGGTAATCCATGTTTTTTCAGAATGTCTTCAACATCCGTTACAAACTCAGGAAGAAAACGCTCAGCTTCTGCCATTGCTAAAGGACATGTTGGGAAAGCCACACACGCCATTGAGTTTTTACGTTGCTCTGAAACAGCATCGTCCATCAAGCCATATTGACGCGCCAGTTTTTCAATCTTGGCCTTTTGACTCGTCGACACACCCGCAACAATTAGGTTTTGGTTTGCAGTCATGCGGAAGTCACCTTTGTGGATCTTCGCTATTTCAGCAACACCTGTTTTCAGAGCTTTACCCGGAAAATCAAGTAAACGACCATTCTCGATGAATAACGCCAAGTGGTGCTTACCATCAATGCCTTCCGCCCAACCAATGCGATCACCACGGCCAGTAAACTCATAAGGTCGGCTTTCAGAAAATTCTACGCCTGCACGCTTTTCTACTTCTGCTTTGAATACATCAATACCAACACGGTCTAGCGTGTATTTGGTTTTTGCATTCTTACGGTTTGAACGGTTACCCCAGTCACGCTGAGTCGTTACCACCGCCGCTGCTACATCTAACGTTTTATCTAATGGCACAAAACCAAAGTCGTCAGCTTTACGTGCATAAGTAGAGGTATCACCATGTGTCATAGCAAGACCGCCACCGACTAACACGTTAAAGCCCACCAACTTTCCGTCTTCAGCAATAGCAACAAAGTTAAGATCGTTAGCATGGACGTCCACATCATTTTGCGGAGGAATGACAACCGTCGTCTTGAACTTACGCGGTAGGTAGTTGCTACCAAGGATAGGTTCTTCATCCGTTGTTTCTAGTTTTTCACCATCTAACCAGATTTCTGCATAAGCACGAGTCTTCGGTAATAGATGTTCACTGATCTTTTTCGCCCACTCATAAGCTTCTTGGTGAAGCTCAGACTCAACCGGGTTTGTCGTACACAGAACATTTCGGTTTACATCACCCGCTGTCGCAATTGAATCAATTCCAATGTTATTTAGCGTTTGGTGCATCAACTTAATGTTCGGCTTCAAGACACCGTGGAACTGAAACGTTTGACGAGTTGTTAGACGAATTGAACCGTAAGAGGTACTTTCGTCTGCGAACTTATCAATCGCCAACCACTGCTTAGGGGTAATGATGCCACCAGGCATACGAGCACGCAGCATTACGTTATGTAACGGTTCGAGCTTTTGCTTGGTACGTTCGTTGCGAATATCACGGTCGTCTTGTTGATACATACCGTGGAAACGAATCAACTGAAAGTTATCAGCAGTAAAGCCACCAGTTATTCGATCTTGGAGATCTTGTTCAATCGTACCGCGTAGGTTATTACTTTCACGCTTAAGACGTTCATTGTCAGCCAAAGGTCCAAGTACTTGACCTAGCACTTCTTGCTCTATTACTTGCTTGCTCATTAGTAGACATCCCTTTGGTAACGTTTCGCTTTACGTAAATCATTAATATATTGTTCAGCTTGTTCGCGGCTCTGATTGCCATGTTTTTCCGCAATAGTAACTAACGCTTCATGGACATCTTTCGCCATTCGAGTCGCATCGCCACAAACATAAAGGTACGCGCCCTCTTGGAGCCATTGCCAAACCTGCTCTGCTTGTTCGATTAAACGATCCTGAACATAAACCTTTTCTTTTTGGTCACGGCTAAAGGCAACATCTAGCTTAGTTAGCGCGCCAGACTTAAGGTACTTCTGCCATTCAACTTGGTATAAGAAATCTTGAGTAAAGGTACGGTCACCGAAGAACAACCAGCTTTTGCCTTCAGCATCATTGTTTTCACGCTCTTGAACGAAACTGCGGAAAGGAGCGATACCTGTACCCGGGCCGACCATGATGATTGGTGTATTGTCGTCTTGTGGTAGCTTGAAGTTATTGTTGTTCTCTACAAACACCTTCACTTCGCCACCTTCTTCAAGGCGCTGAGCCAAGAAGCTTGATGCTCCACCTAAACGAGACTCTTCACCTTTTTGGTATTCAACCAGACCAACCGTTAAGTGAACTTCTTCATCCACTTCCGCTTGGCTTGATGCAATAGAATAGAGGCGCGGAGTCAGCTTACGTAACAGGCCAATTAACTCATCAGCCGATAGCTTGGTTTTCTTCTCTGCTAGTACGTCAACGATCTGAGTATTGCCCGCGTATTCACGAAGCTTGTCTTTATCTTCCACCAACTTGATTAACTTCTTGCTGCCAGATAACTCAGCAAACTTGGTCACAAGCTGAGGGTTTGAAGTGGTAATCTCAAATTTACTCACTAGCGCACTATGGATAGATAGATTGTCACCATCGACATCGACACTTTCGATGCCAGATAACCCAACCTTAGAAAGGATCTGATTCGCGAGTTCTGAACTGTTTTCATACCACACACCCAGTGCATCACCCGGTTGGTAAGTAATACCCGACTCATCAAGATCAATCTCGATATGACGAACATCTTTACCCGAGTCACGACCCGTGATCTTTTGGCTGGTTAATAGTGTCGCTGTGTATGGGGTTTGTTTGGTGTATTGCGAATGACCAGCAGCCGCTTGACCTACAGGTAATTGAACCACATCGGCTTCAGTGCCTGTCGATAGCGTCTCTTTTACTTGCTCTAATGCTTTAGCGCGCCATTCCGTTGCTGACTCTTCGTAATCAACATCACAATCAAGGCGATCGACAAACGATTTAGCACCAAGCTTAGCGAGGAAGTTATCGAAATCTTTAGCCGTTTGGCAGAAGAACTCATAGCTGGAGTCACCTAAACCAATCACACCGTATTGTAGATTCGATAATTTTGGCGCTTTCTTCGATTGAAGGAATTCATGCAACTCAATAGCGTTATCAGGGGCTTCGCCCTCACCATTGGTTGAAGCGACGAAAATGACGTGTGTCTCTTTGGCTAAGTTCTTACCTTTATAATCACTCGCATCGAAAAGCTCGACCGCGATTCCTAAGGCTTTGGCTTCTGCCTCTAGCGATTCCGCGACGCCTTTTGCATTACCCGTTTGAGAAGCGAAGATAATGCTGAGCTTACCCGCAGGCTTAGCCGCTACCGCAGCGGCCGCTTGAGCGATTGGCGCAGCAGCACCGACAGGCTGAGCTTGGCTCACTCCCCAAAGATAACCACTGACCCACGCCAGTTGCTGTGAAGACAGTTCAGAAACAGTTTGCTGAAGATGACCCAATTGTTGGTCATTAAGTGGTGCTGCTAGCCCAGGTAACTCATTAACCCCAGACTGTGCATTATTATTTTGTGAAGACTCTTTCTTATTTAAAGACATGGTCACGACATCCCTAATCATTGCGTGACGATAGATTAACCACTCCTTTTAATAACAAGAAAGAATAGAAAAGTATGTTTTATAACTTTTTGGAAGTAAAAACCGATTGAAACGTAAATTGCCTTACTGGTTTTCAATGCGTACTTGCTGAAAGCCAACCGCCATTGCTGACTTAGATGCTAGGTCTAAATCCGCGTAATGACATTCTTCACCATGAACATCAGTAAGCAGAACAAAGCCACCTCCCATATGGCGAAACTCCACAACCCAAGACCCTTCTTGAATTGAGGGCTCTATGATGGCTTCAACTAACAAGTTTTCTCTATATAAATTTCGTAATTCATTGAGTGTCATATTCCATCCCTTGCTTTGACCTCACAACATAGACCTTCTAAGAATAGACGCTAATTAGCTCTTTGTATTAAGGATGGTCGAAAGTGATGAATGTGCTAACTAATTCCAGAAAGATATAATCAATAGATATAAAAAAACGCCACTTAATAAAGTGGCGTTCTTAAAATTCGTTCTAAATTTGCTTTATATGGCCTAGAAGCGCACTTCAGCACCAGCAAACCAACCATCGACCATGACAAAGCTCTTACCTAGTTCCGAGCTAAAGAACTCATCCGAATCTAGGTCGATAACACGGTAACCACCACGCAGGGCAATTTCAGATTCTGATACTGGAATTCGGTACTGAACACCCGCCATCAAGTCAGTGCTCTTAATGCCACTGCTATCACCGAACTCCATCGTACCGATGATATCGAAGTTGGTGTCAGGAACATTTATCTCTGCGTTACCGTAGAAGCTCCACGTAAATTCATCAAAGGTTGCTTGAGTACTCGTTTTAGGCTCAATGTAGTTAGAGTTTGAGTACTGAGTGAACGTCACACCTGCATCAAAGTTCATCAGCTTGTGATCTAACAATGTGTAATAGAAGGTGTAGTCGTACTTATCGAAGGCCAATGAATCCGCATCGACAGAAGTATAGCGAAAACTAGCGTTTGGTAGCATCGGGGCATTATGCTCAAATGCGAAATACAACGAAGGAGAGTTAGAATCGTCATCTTGTCTAACTTCGTTTAACTTTGTACTTCCCCACCACATATCAGCACCGACTTTAGCCGTGTAAGAAAACTCTTCAGCAGCAGACACTGCTGAACTTAAAGATAGCATTCCCACTAAAGCAATTAATGGCATTTTATTCATTTGAGATAGCTCCAATTCCATATCGTAGTGCTAATTGTATGCACATTCATAGATTATTGGGGAAAATTCTACCACACATCTTAAATTCTAAAACGATAAACCGCTGACGAGTAAAGATTTGACGGCACTATGACCTTAGTAACGTCTCTGGTTAGAACTGTGTACAAAGTTTTTGAAAAACCACACACCGATTGCAATCACGATCAACCAAGGCAGTAACTTAAACACAACGCCCATCATACCTAAGACCAACATGACTAATAACGCTACTCCGGTTGCAGCCAATACCGTCATAAACGTGATACCTGTGACAAGCAGAGTTGCGACGAAAATAAGAACAAAGATTAATTCAAACATAATGGTCTCCCTAATGAGTTAATGACCTATCTTTCCTACTTTCTAACATTGCAGCTTCCATACCAAGTATGCCAACCCAATAAAATCCTTATTTATCAGATAAATAAAAAGCCACACATCTTCATGCATGGCTTTTCGGAAACTTGTGGTGGTAAATTTAGCCTCTAATGGCGAATTTAACCTTAAGCTTTTAACTTAGAGGGAGCTTAAACATTTAGCTCTTTAGGGATCTTAGCCAATGCTGTTTGCATCACTTCGATACCTGCACCTTTCTTATGTGCGTTTTCACTGATGTAGCGACGCCATTGTCTTGCACCAGGCATGCTTTGGAACAAACCAAGCATATGACGAGAGATATGTCCTAAGCTTGCGCCATTTGAAAGTTCACGTTCGATGTACGGGTACATTTCTTCAACCACTTGTGAGCGCTTCTTGATTGGCGTGTCTAAACCAAAGATCTGCTGATCGACTTCAGCCAAGATAAATGGGCTATGGTAAGCCTCACGACCAATCATCACGCCATCAAGGTGTTGTAAGTGCTCTTTAGTTTGCTCAAGAGTAGTAATGCCACCATTCACGGCAATCACCAGATCAGAGAAATCTTTCTTGATTTGATATGCACGATCATAATCTAGAGGTGGGATCTCACGGTTCTCTTTCGGACTCAGGCCACTCAACCACGCTTTACGCGCATGGATAGTAAATTGCTCACAGCCACCTTTTTCAGAAACCGTCGAAACAAACTTAGTTAGAAACTCATAAGAGTCTTGGTCATCGATACCGATACGCGTTTTCACGGTAATTGGAATATCAGTGACTTCTTTCATCGCTGAAACACAATCTGCCACCAGCTCAGGCTCAGCCATTAGGCACGCACCAAAGCGACCATTCTGAACTCGGTCTGAAGGACAACCGACGTTAAGGTTTACTTCATCATAACCACGTTCACCAGCAAGCTTGGCACAAGCAGCCAGATCAACCGGATTAGAACCGCCGAGTTGAAGAGCAAGAGGATGCTCTTGCTCGTTATATTCTAGAAAGTCGCCCTTACCATGTAAGATCGCGCCCGTTGTTACCATTTCCGTGTACAGAAGAGTCTGCTGAGAAAGCAAACGGTGAAAGTAACGACAGTGGCGGTCAGTCCAATCGAGCATGGGTGCAACAGAAAGTCGGTTACTAGCGTATTTACTGGTTTTATTAGTGTTTGTCATGATTCAGTCTCAATTAATACTGTACAAACATACAGTGAATTACCTAGAATTAAACGGAATTACTTCCTGTAGTACCCCTCAAGTACCCCTTTAGGAGTTGGACAATGGCAAGTTATACCATCGAGACCAGAAAGCTAAAAAGCGGTGAACCAAGGTTCAAGGTAACAATCATCGTTAAAAAGAATTCGCGCATTATACACAGGGAAAGCAAAACTCTAAAAAAGAAAGCACTCGCTAAAGCTTTCGGTAAAAAAAGGGTAGCTGAACTAGAAGCTCAAGGGGTACTCAATCAGCCAAAAACAGTCCCCCTTTCGGTACTCCTCGATTTGTTCATGGCTGAGCGTGATCTCTGGGACAATACAGGTCGAACAAAACGCTACGTTATTAAGATGCTTAGGGATTGCGACATCGCCCAAGTTGAGAGTAATCAGCTAAGAACTAGCGACTTAATCGAGCACTGTAAAAATAGAAGAGGCGCAGGAGCCAAACCCGCAACGATTTATCATGATATTGCTTACCTACGTTCTGTAATGAAAAAGTCTAAGCCAGTCTTCAACATCGACACCAATCACCAGATATTTGATGAAGCCGTACCCGTTCTGATTGATATGGGGTTAGTCGGTAAGAGCCAGAAACGAACACGTCGCCCAACTTCTGAAGAACTGAAACTCTTAAAGCTTGGATTAGAACAACGTGAATCTTTCCGACCAAACGGCACAACTCGAATCCCATTCACTGACATTCTTGAATTCAGCATTCTCACTTGTATGCGAATAGGTGAAGTCTGCAAGCTGCGTTGGGAAGACCTCAATCAAGAGCATAAAACGATACTGGTTAGAGATAGAAAAGACCCAAGGAAGAAAGAAGGCAATCACATGATTGTTCCGTTACTTGGTGAGTCATTCGAGATCGCACTAAAACAACCAAACAAAGGTGCACTCATTTTCCCGTACAACTCACGAAGCGTTAGTGCAGGCTTTCAAAGAGTGAGAAACGAATTAGGTATTGAGGATTTGAGGTATCACGACCTACGAAGAGAGGGGGCAAGTCGACTGTTTGAAAAGGGCTACTCAATTGAAGAAGTAGCCCAAGTAACTGGGCATAGAAATCTAAACATTTTGTGGCAAGTTTATACTCAATTGTTTCCTCACAAGTTACATAAAAAGAATTAGTTTCACTTAAGCATTTGATGTATTAGTAAAATTGCCATGTATAATCGAAAGCTACCTGATTTTCACATCATATACTTTCATACTATGCAAAATAGCGACCTAATTCGCCTCTACAATTTAAGATTTGCTTGGTGGAATATTGGTATCTCACCTGCAGCCGCAAGTAAATCTGACATGGTGGATTTTGATACTTTAACAACCGAACTTTTAGCGCTATTTACTGTTCATCGAGCATCACTATTAGCTATATGCGAAGTAAGCAGCTCAGATGTAAAAGAGATAGAACAAAGGTTGCCACACCCATATAGAATCTTAGACCTTACTTTTAAAACGGGTCGTACACGATTTGATACTGCGATCATTTACGACTCAAAAAAAATACATGTCAGTCACTTAAAAGATTTGACTAGCAAAATACAAGGGCGAACCATAAAAGCAGCCCAGAAGATAAAGGTAATTGAATTAAAAGACGGTGACGAATTTGTACTATATCTCTGTCACTGGCCTAGTCGCCTGAGGGGAGATGGGGAGAGTAAACGGATCAGAGCTGCTGATATTCTCTATTTAGATTCTTCGGAAGAAATGAGCAATGGTAAACTAGCTGTGATAATGGGTGACTTCAATGACAACCCATATGACATCAGTATACAAAACAACCTCTGTGCACTTAGATGTCATGATGCAACCAGAAAATATCCAATGGAGATTTTTTACAACCCATTTTGGCGAAAACTCGTATCTAAATCGAACTACAATCACCTTTCAGAAAAACAAAATAAGTTTCACTCTGGTTCTCACCACTATGCAAGTGCCCCGCAGTCAAACTGGCATATGTTCGACCAAATTATGGTATCTGGTGGCTTCTTAGGCAGCACAAATTGGCACCTACAAGAAAGTGAAACTGGTGTGATCGACAACGGCCAATACTTAACGAATATTTTAGATAACGGTTCAATATACGATCACTTACCTGTTATCTGTGAAATTACTAAACCAGAGGTAAACAATGTTTAATTTCAATGAAAAGTTACTTGAAGGCGCACAAGCTAGAGATCAAGCTGTTGAATATAAAAAACAAGTTTCTGATGTCTACAAAGAGCTAGCTGTAAACATAAGCACCTTTTTAGGCTTTGATGTTAATTTTTACGAAGGTGATGAATACGAGTCTACTGATTCTGGGGTCGGTTCTAAGTATGCAGCAACGGCAGCTGGAATAGCTGCTGCTGCATTATCTATAAATGGCTTGGGGCTAAACAACCGAAAGAAAACGGGATATAAGCTAGTATCACTATCTACCAAAAACCGCGAGCTTAAAACGGGTACTTTGTTTAAAACGATAGAACCAGATAGTGGTTACCCTATAACCATCACCCATAAGAAATCAGAGCGTTTCTGCTACAACCAAAGCGAATTAGTTGAAGCGTTAAGCGATCTGGTATCGACTGTATTTTTTCATGACGAATTACAGAAACTAAAGAAAAAAGACTAGTCCTTAGATCTTTTTTGCCCTCCCTAGAGAGGGCTTTTGTTTTCCAATCGAGTCAAACGCTCGTCCATCTTTTCCATCATCAAGCGCAGCCACTTAACATCTGTTTTGAGTGTAATGCCTACACCTACCCCGCTAGATAAAGCGCTGACAACTGCGATGATAAGTGTTTGATACTCTGCCATTTACTTGAACTCGTTGCGTAGGGTTTCCCATAAGCCAAATACTATTGGAGCACTTGCGCCAATAATGCCACCGAATTGAACACCGTCTGTCGATACGCTCGCGGTGATAAGTTCAGGGTGACCAACTACCAAAGCAGCTCCCGCGCCAAGTAACGCTAAACCCTTTTTAGTGGATGGTTGGTCAAGGTCGATTCCGATTTTTTCTAATAAGCTTTTCATAGTAATTTGCTCTTCCTTAAATACTTGATGATGTAACTATGAGTAATGGGCTCTATCGAGTTCGATATGAGGACCATCCTTAAAGCTGACCCAATCACCGCCCCATACAATCGGAATACCTAACTCATCCGCTGCCTGTTTGAATGCCCAACTCACTTGTTCGTAATAACTAAAGCCCCACGTCACTTTGCCGTTTTCGTCGTACACCACAAAATCAACCGCGCAGCCTGATTGATGACGGCTTTTTTTGCTGTATCCGTCTAACTGGCTTGCTCCTTGTTTGAATAGAGCGTTCTGTTCCTCTGCGGTGCGCTTACCTGACGTAATGCCAAAATCAAACGGGGTTAGCTCAATAGCGCGGCGAACGACTCGCTTTAAATCACCGCGTACGCCCACCATGCGCATCTCACTTCTAGCTGATAAAGCAAAGCCACTCACTATTTTGATTATCTTGTCTTTTTTCATTAGGTATCCCCCAAACAGGATCAGGAAAAGCAGTACTAGCAAATACTTAATATTCATTACCACCAAACCCTTATTAATCAGGCACCGGATAAACAGCTTCCTCAGCAATCCACGCCTTTTTGACATGAATAAGCCCAAACAAGTTTTCTAACGTTGCAGGTGCCTCTTCCAAGTAAACCATCACATCATTAGTTATATCTTCCACATCGAAAGAAATTTGAAGTTCTGATTCAGCAATACTGGCTACATCGCCCGCTTGAACATTAAGAACAACATCAGACGAACCACCAAAGACCAATGACGAATCACTCGAAGAGTACGCAGCTGTCACACTGCAATACGCGCCTCTATATGATGGGGCGGCTTGAGTCTTAATTCCGATTACGCAAGAAATAGGAGTATCTAACGCACTCACCTTCGCAGCCGTTGACGCATCAAGATTTATCTTCCCTTTGAGCGTGACCGACATCATTAACGATACAGAATCATAAGGCTCCGCTTTCGTTATCAAATCGACTGCTGACTTTAATTGCATTCTTCGACCCCACTCACCATTAATGCTTTCATTTCGATGATACAGAGCCGCGTTATGACTACGTTCAGGGTCGTTATAAAGGTTATTTAAGATGGTCACGAAACCGGACGCACTCCCGCCATCTTGAGCACTTAGAGGAATACAGGCCAAGACATTAGCCCCGACTTCCCCAACTGAGCCCGAACTCGAAGAGGCTTGGGGCGGGTTTGAAAGTTGGAACATTAGATAAACTCCCCTACTTTGACGCTATCGCCTATGGCACCTTGCAGTGTCACGATGGCATCCGTTTGAATTAATGTATGACCGCCAGCTGTAAGATCAATTAAGCCTTGCACCAACACGGGACTGGCATTGTCGGTAGAAGCCTGAATAAAGAGCCCTTTACGCCCAGCTTTCCCATCAATAATTTGCTCATCGCTTGTTAAATCCAATAACCCACTGCCGACCTTTTGCAAGGTGTACAAATCAGCAAGCTTTTCCACCTTGAGGACGTCATTTTGAATGCGTGTTTTTACCTCGGTTTGGACTTCGCCCACCTTTATCGGGGATAGAACTTTATCAACGGTAATTGGCGTTAAAATCTCGCTAATCGCTACCGAATTACTGATATCAATTTTTTGCGCTTTGGTGATGATTGGAACATCTGCGATTTGATATTCAATCGTCACGGCATCCGCTTTGTGATTAAAAAGTTCAAGCTCGTCAAAACGAGTGATATCAACCGTGTCACCGCGTTCAATCTCTACAGGTCGCAGAGCATCACCGCGCAGCATGACGGTATTACTCGCTTCACGCATGATGAGGTACTTACCAGACTGACCTGCGTTAAATTTGATGGCTTCGCCAGTATTTAAAGTATGCAGTTGCTTCATTGCTTACGCCCCGCGAACATATAAGCCATCGTTAATAACGAGACGAGAATCCCGACAATAAGCGACACATTTTTCAGTAACTCGTTATTGCTTTCGTTCTCACCCGTTTGCTCTCGCGCTTTTGCTGCCCCTGCTATGGCAAGTGCTGCTTTGGTCGTTTCCGTTTGTTGGCCTGCCATGGATTTAATGGAATCTATCGCATGCTCGCTAAGATTTGCATTTGCATCCAATGCGCTCTCACCAAAACTGAACGCTCCGTCTAACGCTTTCTCACCAAATCCCAAAGATGCATCAACGGTGTCTGCTGAAAAATCTAATGCGTCAGTTCCGAAATTAAACGCTTCTTCTGCCGTTCGACCTGCAACCGCCATTGCACCATGGTCAGTCATGCTTAAATTAATGTCAGAGTTCTCTATCCCTGACAGCGCAAAGCCATTGTTATCGCCACCGATACCTTGGCTATTGCTTTTGTTTGTGGTTGTGGTGACGGTTTTAGCGTCACTTCTTGAGCTACTTTTCCCGCCCATATCATCAAACCTTATCTGTAATACATGCTCATTCTTGTGAGTTTCAACCTCTCGAACAGGCAATCGTAATTTACGCTGAATATAGCGATGGGCTCCGCGTTTGCTAAAGTGGGCGCGAATGGAGTCAAAGCCGTTCGCTTTACCGTGATTAATTGCACTGAGCGTACCCGCTGCCATATCACCCGCTAACGCAACAACCACCAACTCCTTAGAGCCTGATTGTGATTGCTCACCGCGCAGTAACATGTAGGTATCTTCCACTCGATAAAGGGACTCTCGCCCCTCTTGAACTTCAATTTCTGCTTGTTTGAGGTAATCACCAAGGGCTTTACATAGCCTCGGCTTGGCATTGCCCCAAGTTTCAGGAATTAAGTTACTTTCGAGTGAGAACATACAGCGCAATCAGAGCAACAAGCGCAATACCCCACCACGGTATGCCGTTGTTGCTGCCAAAATTCATTGCGCCAGCAGTAAAGCCACTGTTATTTGTGGTGTTAGACGTGTTACCTGATTTTGCTGGACCCGAAGACCCGCCCGTCAAGCCACCGCCACCCGTTAAAGACGTTAATGAACCTAGCATTAGCGAAACACTCCCGATTTGTAGGCAAGGTATAACAAGGCAATCAACGCGGTAGCAGTCAGAGCCTTATTGATACCCTGACTCACACCAAACCCAAGCGCAGACCCAAGACCAAGACCACCTAAACCAATGAAAAGTAATGGCATAACTATTTACCTTTCAGCATGACAACAAGCAGAACCAGCACTAACAGCGCAGCAATACCACCACCGATATAAAGCAGGGTGTTATCTTTCGCTACAAGTGAGCCTTGAGGGGTTGTAACAGCGTTGCCGTTATTATCAACAACGGGTGCATTAGGTTGCTGGGTAGTGTTTGGGTTAGATGAATTGTCATCATCACCAAACAGCCAATCAGCATTTTCACCCACGCTATCAAGCGCACCGCCCCCAAACTCTAAGAGGTCATCAAAAAAGCTCATATCGGCTCCTTAGCTTCGACCCGCGAGCATTTCAGGGCGAACCACTTTCACCGATTCAACCAAAATAGGGATTGAGCCTGCTACGTCACTCGTTGTTACTGAGAACTTCAAGTTAGAGCTGTGCTGTGTTGGAAATAGCTCATCGATAGAGAAACCACGCACAATAGGGTCGAAGTGAAAGTACCCCGCTTGAGGTGTGCGTTCGTTACGCTTGGCGTTCGCTTCATTGATAAATTTGTTGGCTTCGTACTCTTTAACAAAGTCGCGCTCAACTTCGAGTTTAGTGATACCCGCGTGCATGAAGTGCGCACGACGTAAACTAATCAACGGGCTTGATACTAGGCTTGTGAATTCGTTCACCCCTGCCGCGTTCGCTGGCATGGTTTCACGCTTAACCATTGGCACGATGATTCGTGCAGGTTGCGCATTCGTCACCCACGCATGGACTTGAATCGATAGCGGGTCACCACTGGCTTTCGCTTTGAACTGAACATCTAGGTGAATGTTGTCACCCGCTTCCGTCACCAGTCCCGTGTAACGAACACCATTTTTAGTACGTGCGGAAATATCACTAAATGGGATCACGTAGTGGCCTGTTGTATGAGCACGTTGTTTGTAACGCTCAAGCATCAAAATCTCACTGCCCGTTAAGACATAGATTTCTTCTGCATTAAGCGTGATAGACAAACGCTCGATATCGGCGGCTTCGGCATTGGTCTCTAGTACCAGCTCTTGATAAGTAGGTCCTACTGGGATAGGTAGCGTACCTTTTTGCCCCCAAGCAGCACCGACCATTGAATTAAGTTTGATTGGTTTTACTGACATGTTTATATCTCCTTAAAACCAGCCACGCTTGCCGTTAATGAGTTCTTTGACTGCTTCTAGCGTTGATACGTTATTGATGATGGCAATCACCAGTAAGGTCAGTGCTACAGCAATCAACATGTTTTTATGTTGAGCTTTCATGAGTTCCCCTGTCTCTCGACGTTGGATTGTGAATAATCAAATTGAGCGTTTATCAAATAGGAGTGAGGTAAAAAAAGGAAGGGAAAGTAACCTATAGGTTGAACGGGTAACCTATAGGTTAAAAAGGTCGATTAACGGTAGTTTAAATTGAGCTTAGAGCCTGACTGACAGTTAAACGCTTTGTGCTCGATATTGCCGATACCATCACCAATCAATAAGTATTCGGCTATCGGTTTACCAATGCGTTCTTTATTGACCTTGGCAGATTTCAGCCCCGCTACGATATTCACATCCAACCCGCGTTTATCCGCTATCCAGTGAGCATCACTCATTGAGTTAACCGCGCCCACCCACCAAACGCTTGATTGTTCAGTCACGGTTTTTGGTACTTCTTGCCCTCGTTGAAACACCGTATGCACCACCAGACCGTATTGACGACCTCCGCGCAAAAGCTCACCCGCACGACCTCGAAGCTTGCCCGAGGTTTCAACACATGACGCCAATTCTTCGATAACGGTATAGAGCTGGCTAGCCCGACCGTTACCCACCGACCACACCACCGACGCAAAGAACTCTAATTCGTCGGCAGTTGCCCCATTTGCTGGAATGTAGGCCAGCTTAAACGAGCCACCGCGACGACGCGCCATAATGAGCGTTTTGACAAAGGTTAAGCGTGATGAAGTTCCGTGGCACATTTGACCTTGAAATTTACTCCCTGCGTAGTTGGTGTAGGGGTCAAAAAAGACCGCTTGAGCCGTTTTAGGGACTAGCCCCAAATGCTTAACGGCTGAGGTTTTACCTCCTCCTGTTCCCGCCACATAAATAGTGTGCTCGGCATCATGTGACGGGTTCGAGTTAACGGGGTTCGGTAGAGCTAGGGGCTTCGGCTTTTTCACCGTCCACCTCCTTTGATTGTTGCAGCATGACCAATTGCTTTTTTGAGGCATAAATCAAACCAAGAACCGCAAGTAATAAGGTCGCCTCTTCGATGTAATCCCCAAACACACCCATAAGCGTACTACCGTGTTTTGCAAAGACAGGCTCAGCCGCATCCATCACCGCTTGCTTACCTTTACCGTCAAACTCAAATTCAACTCCCGAAATGATGGAGGTCGCTTGCTCGGTTAAGGCAAACAAAATATTCAGCAAGCCCGCCATAGCTTCCGTTTTATCTTCGGTTACCGTCTCGGTTGGCTCGGTTAAGCCAACTAAATCGCTCTCGGTTTTCTCTTGTTCTTCTAGCTGATGGATAACGGAGCCAAAATCCCCCCAATCATCCAGTTCAACTTGTTCACCTGGTAAGGTTTCGTTAGCTTGCTCCATGTTCGCCCCCTTGCGGTTGTTCGGTTGGGGCTTTCGGTAGCAGTTGAGACACCGCCCAAATGATAAAGATAACCGACGCTAACCCCTTGATTACTCGTTTAAAGGGGAATTTACTTAGGGTCTTTTCTGTTTTTTCATCTGCTATCGTTTCGGTTACTTCTCGGTTGGAAACCACGTCTTTACTGACTTCATCCATTTGCACCGATTCGGTTAACTCAATTGCATCGATAGGGTTAGGCTCGGTTATCAAATCCGACTCAATAACCGAACCTTTCTCGGTTGGGTTCGGTTTAAGTTCGGTTAACTCAGCAACGGAATTCGCTTTGATGAACTCCGTAACCTTTTTGCTATTCGAACTGTTACCGCACTCAGGGCAACGGTAATACATCAGTCCAATGTTACGGCTGTTTTTTGGTGGCTCACCAGAGGCGATCAATTGACCCTCACCCACTTGGTGAGTGGTGGCGGTAGACTGGCAAACAGGACAGGCGATATACCCACGAACAGGGTTTTCATATTTAGCCATGGTTCACCTCGATGCTTTCTACATCACCAAGTTGCTCTTGGTTGGCCACGACGATAGCGCGGTACTTATTGCGCGCCACTCCATTGAGTTTTTCGAGTTGCTCTAATTGCTCAAATAGATTGACTGGAAGCCCTAACGCCTCCAGTGATAAGTTGCCACCCATCAACATTCCCATGGCTTTTTTCATGAGCTTGCTGGTATCCATTTCTTTAAAGCGGTCGATTTCCACTTTCATGTTGCTGGTTAGTTTGTCAGCCGCGTCCAAAGCGGCTAAATCTCGCTGGCACTCTTCAAGCGATAGTATTTTCATTTCAATCCTCTGTCTCACGACGTTGTTTAGTGTTTAGCCCCTGATTCACATCGTTGGCAATGGTTTAATACACAATCAGACGATTGTTTTTGAAACTGATATTCGTGTATTTATCTATTTGAACTTTTGCCCCCCGCATTAGCGGTGAGATTAGACATTGGACTCCCTCCACGCTCCATCCGGTCACGCGTTGAAGATGTTCAACTAAGGGAGAGTTACAGTTATTTTCAGTGCTCCAAGGTGAGACGCTCCGCGCCTCTTGAAGACGCTTCACGTCTTTTTTCTTAACGAGCGAATAGCACTCGCTAGACGTTTCGATAAGACGACCGAGCCAAGAAAAGCCGATCACCTTTTTAGTTGTTTCACCGTATTGGTTTTGTTTTGTTTGGTAGGCCACTTTTGCACTGTCAGCCAGCTGGCAGAACAGCGACCACTTCGAAGAATCTGCCGCTTGGCGCAATTCTTCGAGCTTTGGGTCTATCATGGTCTGTTCCGGTTTTGCCCTGCGTAGATTTCGCCAAAGGGAAACGGGCTTACCACCAAATTGCTGAAACTGACGGATTCGGTGAGTGGAAGCCCAAGCACGTGCACGATAGGCTGATTCTTCACCCTCGTTTTCTGGCATGTGCTTACCGTTAATGTTCTTCGAGACGTATTTAGCAATGTAGGCAGTCGCCCCGCCTTTTTTAGGATCAGCTTCTTTCACATCAAAACGAGGCGAAATATCAGAACCTAGTTCGTGCTTATCCTCAGAGATAGCGCACAATTTTAAGGTTTCGATAATGAAGTCTTTATCGTCAGGCGAACAAAATAGAAAGTAGTGAGCGTGACTGGTCGCGTCTTTGTGTGGTTCAGCTACTCGAAAACCAAAATAATGAATCTCTTCTTTGGCTATTAGTGCTCGGCCTAAAGCCCATTGCTGCATGAGAACTTGGTGGCCGTCTTTGATACTCGCACCATTCCACTTTTTAGATACTCGGTGGTATTTACTCGGCAACGTCCAAGTAATGAAAAGCGCGGTATAACCTAAGTCTTGAGCTAGTTCTTCAAACCCGCGAGAACGCACCATCATTTCAATACGACGGTTTTCTGGGTTCGCAGTCGTTCGTTTGACCACATCTTCGAGGTTGAACGAATCACCCGTCTCGTTATTCATCACGGCCATGGTTTCAAGGAATGCTTTAGCGTCACGCTGTTTCTGTTTCCAGTTGGCAAATGACAACGCACTGATCACCGGTGACTGATGTTTTCCCTCACCAACTCGCTCAAGCGTGATTTGTGAATACTCAATGTATTGTGCTCGGAGGTGTAACAAGCGTCCCTCAATCCAAGACTCGGATTGCATCTTTAATACGGCTACCTGTAGGTCTTGTTCTAACTCTTCCGGTTTCTTGTCGCGCTTTTTAAGGTTCACTTGTGGCGCGTTAACATGAATCGTTTTTAGTTCAGCTTCCTGCAATTGGTAAACATGCTCTATCGCATCTAAAAAGCTTTTGAATACTTCCGGTTGGCTTTCTTCGGTAAGCAGTAACGCGCATTTGTCAGCGAACTCTTTTGCTAGTTCGCTGACAGCATCATCACGCATCAAAATATCGTGGCTTAAAGGTTGAGTTCGGCTCTTAGCGCGACTATCAACAAACGGGAATTTGTCTTCAATGAAGTGAGCTCTTTTCAGCCCAAATTTAACGGCATCTTCTGCCGCTAGTATCAGATTTTCTTTGGTAGGGTTTTGGCGTTGTTTACGCTTGGCTATTTTGCGCTTCACATCGTTACGCACGATTTTAGGCAAGCGAGGAAAGAAGCGTTTAGTGAACGCAGAGTAACGAGTGAGTTCCCCTGCGTCACTTTTAGCTTCCATGTTAGCAAATGCGGCTATCATCGCTTGTTCGTTCATTACAGCCCCGTACACGAATTATTTGTGCAAACGTAATTCATCGGTCTAGCTTTGCGCTTTGAACGCTTCGACAAGCCGTGTTTTTCACGTAACTGCTCTATCAAATGAATAGAGCGTTCGCGTAGTTCCGGTTTTGGGTCAACCATGCCAAGCATATCGGGACAAGGTAGGTGGATAGGGTCAGAAACGGTCATAACGAACCCCTAAGCAAAGTTTCGAACGGCAACGACTAGTCCCGTTTCACGGAAATGCTCTAGCCTTAATCGCATTGGAAACTTGTCACTCTTTAACTCGGCCTCGTACGCAGCAAAATAAACAGTCGAGTAATAGGGATATTTCTGACCAAGACTAAAAGCTGTATAAGCCGACGCTTTCCCTCTGATAACTAACCGTAAACTTTTGAAGTCTTGTTTGAGTTGGTTGGTATTTTTCATAAGTCCCCCTTAAAGATTCACTGATTGCCATTCGGTTTTAGCTTGCTCATATCGCTTGTCGATATAGGCAGCTAAGTCATCAATTTTGATTAAGGTCGGGCTACGCTCTGAATCGCGCAACTTAAAGGTAGGGACGGGAAAGTCGCAAGCTTTCGCTCTTTGTTCAGCTGTTCTTGAGGTAATACCAAAGAACTCTTGGCTAACTTGTTTCAGTTCTACGGTTGGATTTTCAAACCTAGCTAGTAGTGCAAATTTTGTGTTCATAGTTCCTCCGTGTAGTACACTTGAAGTCATTCGAGGAAACTTAAATATCCCTCAAACCTCCCTAATCATTTCACGGGGAATTATTGAGGATCTAATTTCAATTAGCAACCCCAAATGTACACGGAGATTTTTCAATGGGAACTTTTGAGGAACAATTAAAAGAACTTAAAGAGCTTACTAACACATCTAAGAATGTTGATTTAGCAAGGGTTTTAGGGAAGTCACCTAAGACCATTTCCAACTGGAAACACCGTGATCACATCCCCGAAGATATTTTCTTAAAAGCGAAAGAGATCGCAAAAACAGGCTCAATTGCACCGAAAGGTTATTTGGAATTGAAGTTCTTCGATATTGAGGTGAGTGCTGGACAAGGTACGCTCGTTGAAAAAGAAGAAGAATCTAGCGCAATGGTTTTCAGTGAGCGATTCATTAGGCAAGAGCTTGGTTTTAACCCAAACAACATTTTCTTAATGCCTGTTCGTGGTGACAGCATGATCCCGACTCTCAAAAATCAAAGCATCGTAATGGTGAACCGAGTTGATGGTTTTTCTACTGACGGAATTTACGTATTTAGATATGACAATCGACTAATGGTGAAAAGACTTCAATTCCTACCAAACGGTATCAAGGTAGTCAGTGACAATAGTGCGTATGAAGCATGGGAACTAGGCAAAGAAGAGATTAAAAGCGCCGATTTCGAGATCATCGGTGAAGTGGTTTGGTCAGGGCAGAGAATGTAACTTAGAAAAAGGAGAATAACTTGGGATTAAAATACTCACCAAAAGTTGGCCAGATACTCATGTGTGATTTCAAAGGAATGAAAGAACCTGAAATGGTAAAAAGACGTCCGGTTATCGTCATAAAATCTTCTCGTTATGGACCAAAGTTAGTACAAGTAGCTTGCCTAAGTACTGCCACCCCAGAACCGCAAATGGCCTATCACATGTTAATCGATGATAAATACCTACCCAGAGATAAATTCTTTGAAGGAAAGGAAACATGGTTGAAAGGCGACATGATTTACACAATGGGTTTTGAGCGGTTAGACCTGATCAGGCTAGGGTTTGATAATGGTAAAAGGGTTTACTTCGAGCAATCACTTAGCCGTGAAAACATGAAAAGTATTTTCACTTGCGTATTACATGGGATGAACCTAGGACACTTGGGTAATCACCTGTAATGCTTAATATTATTTGCCTAAACTAAAGGTCATTGAGGGTTATTGAGAGTCATTGGAGGATATTGAACGCGGTTAATAACTTGCCAGTTCTAGGCTATACATGTAATATTTAATTGTTCCCGCTCCTTTGAGGAAACTCAAAGAGATGCACTAAGACTGTTTTCGTAGGATTACAGCCAGCCCAAAGACAGGTGATAACAAACCTATTGGTGCTGCCGATTTACAGAACCCTCGCTTCGGCGGGGGTTTTCTGTATCTAAGGAATAGCATAGAACGCTACGTGGTACTCCTATGGTACCCCTCAAACTAGCTCAGCCCTTGCTAAGGCTGCTTAATCAATCCAATCGAGCATTGGAGCGACAGACAGCCTACATGAATGTGTCATGGCAAAGTACCCTAGTAGCGAGTCAAAAAAATATGCTGGAATACCCAGCAAAAGCAAGGTCGGCTATTGTAAATGCTATGCCCTGTTTGTGCTATATGAACTTTGCCTCACACTTTTTTATAAACCTATTCACCAGATCTCTAATTCAGCCTCATTAATCAGTTATGCCTTGAGTCACACTGTCATTTTGAGTTACCTTGTCTTATTCAAAGTCGTGGGTCACAATACGCTCTGTACCTGACTTTAATAGAAATCATTGGCCCCCAAAACGTAGTAACCTAGAAATAGGGTTTAATTAGGGATGGCCGATTGAATGGTGAAAAATTTGGACCACACATTAATAGAGCAAGTTGAAGGGATATGCGCATCGCGAGGCGTTAGATTGACGCCTCAGAGAAAGCGAGTGTTTGAGCTCATTCTCTCTAATAAAAAAGCCTCCAGTGCTTATGAATTGTTAGAGCAGTTGAAAGTCAGTGAACCACAAGCCAAGCCTCCTACGGTTTATCGCGCTTTAGATTTCTTGTTAGAACAAGGTTTCATTCACCGAGTTGAGTCAACCAATAGCTTCATATGCTGCTGTTCTTGCAATGCCAACAAACATTTCTCCCAACTACTGATCTGCGATAAATGTGGCACTGTGATAGAACTGCAAGACGATGCGCTTGTCACCCTACTCGCCAGTAACGCTGAGAAGCATAGCTTTCAATTGACTAATCATGTCATTGAATCGCATGGCATTTGCCAATCTTGCTCCTCCGAGATGAAAGAATAAGATTATAGAAGAACATTATGCGCGCTGAATTTGTAAACCCGTTTTTAGCTTCTTTGATGAACGTACTAAAAACGATGGCTTCTCTAGAATTGAAGCCACAAAAACCGAGAGTTAAGAAAGATGAAATCGCTCGTGGCGATGTATCCGGCCTAATTGGTATGGTGGGTACACAATCTCGTGGCTCTATGTCGATCACCTTTGATGAAGGTCTCGCTCTCGAAATCATGGAAAACATGCTCGGTGAACGACCAAACGGCCTCAACGAAGAAGTGACCGATATGGTGGGTGAAATCACTAACATGGTGACTGGCGGTGCAAAACGTATTCTTGCGGAAAGCGGTTTTGACTTCGATATGGCAACGCCAATCGTGGTTTCCGGTAAAGGTCATACGATTCGTCACAAGTGTGATGGGGCAATCATCATCATGCCTTTTTCATCTCAATGGGGTAATGCTTTCATCGAGATCTGTTTCGAATAACAGCTGTTTATTTCTAGCAGTACTGAGTACAAAGAAGGTTGGCATAATGCCAGCCTTTTTTATTACCTGCGATTTAACCATTGCTTGCTCTACAGATACAAAAACGCCAACCCGAAGGTTGGCGTTTTTTGGATGCTATCGACTCAATTAAGCTTTAAGCGCTTTAAATGCGTTGATTAGACCGTTCGTTGAGCTGTCGTGAGATGTTACTTGAGTATCATCAGCAAGCTCTGGAAGAATTTGGTTTGCTAGTTGCTTACCAAGTTCTACACCCCATTGGTCGAAGCTGAAGATGTTCCAGATAACACCTTGAACAAAGATCTTGTGCTCGTACATCGCGATTAGGTTACCTAAAGAGCGAGGGTTGATTTGCTTAACAAGAATTGAGTTCGTTGGGCGGTTACCTTCAAACACTTTGAAAGGTACTAGCTCAGCAACTTCTTCAGCTGTTTTGCCCGCAGCTAGGAATTCAGCTTCTACAGTCTCTTTTGTCTTACCGAAAGCTAGAGCTTCAGTTTGAGCAAAGAAGTTAGACATTAGCTTCTGGTGGTGATCAGATGCTGGGTTGTGGCTGATAGCAGGCGCGATGAAGTCTGATGGGATCAGCTTAGTGCCTTGGTGAATCAGTTGGTAGAAAGCGTGCTGGCCGTTTGTACCAGGTTCACCCCAGATGATAGGACCAGTTTGGTACTCTACCGGGTTACCTTCACGGTCTACAAACTTACCGTTTGATTCCATGTTACCTTGCTGAAAGTAAGCAGCAAAACGGTGCATGTATTGATCGTAAGGTAGAATTGCTTCTGACTCAGCGCCGTGGAAGTTGTTGTACCAAATACCGATAAGCGCAAGGATGACTGGAATGTTGCTTTCAAACTCAGTTGAGGCAAAGTGGTTATCCATCTCGTGAGCACCTTCTAGTAGCTCAACGAAGTTATCGAAGCCAACAGAAAGAGAAATAGAAAGACCGATCGCAGACCATAGTGAGTAACGGCCACCAACCCAATCCCAGAATTCGAACATGTTGTCAGTATCGATACCAAACTCAGCAACTGCAGTTGCATTAGTTGATAGTGCTGCGAAGTGTTTAGCTACGTGTGCGTTGTCACCCGCTTCAGCCAAGAACCAATCACGTGCAGAGTGCGCGTTAGTCATTGTTTCTTGAGTAGTGAATGTTTTAGATGCCACTAAGAATAGCGTTGTTTCTGGGTTCAGAGGCTTAAGTGTCTCAACGATGTGAGTGCCATCTACGTTAGAAACGAAGTGCATGTTTA
Source organism: Vibrio sp. 10N.286.55.E10 (assembly GCF_002872555.1). Taxonomy (NCBI): domain Bacteria; kingdom Pseudomonadati; phylum Pseudomonadota; class Gammaproteobacteria; order Vibrionales; family Vibrionaceae; genus Vibrio; species Vibrio sp. 10N.286.55.E10. The sequence goes on along the minus strand of NZ_MCSD01000005.1, from coordinate 27,525 downwards.
GACGAGTTTTATATGGCGTTAGAGCTTCAGTCACCATGTATGGACCAAGGTCCGAACCGCCGATACCGATGTTGACTACATCAGTGATCTCTTTACCTGTGTAACCTTTCCACTCACCAGAAACGATGCGGTGCGTGAACAGTTCCATTTTTGCTAGTACAGCGTTAACAGCAGGCATTACGTCTTTGCCATCAACCATTACTGGGTTGTCGCTACGGTTACGTAGAGCAGTGTGAAGTACTGAACGACCTTCAGTCTTGTTGATTGCATCACCGCCAAACATCGCTTCAATTGCAGACTTAACTTCAGTCTCGTTTGCAAGAGCAAATAGGTGCTGCATAGTCTCAGCGTCGATTAGGTTTTTAGAGTAATCCACTAAGATGTCTGAACCGAAGCGAGTAGAAAAGCTCTCGAAACGCTTTGCATCTTGAGCAAATAGCTCTTTCATATCCATATCTTGAGCAGACTCAAAATGTGCCGTTAGAGCTTTCCACGCTTGTGTATGCGTTGGGTTGATATTTTTCAACATGGTATCTATCCCGATGTTACTGTAGGTTTTATTCTAAACGTCACCTAGGTGATGAATAGAACCCCCGATTAGGCGAAAGTTTATATTTTTCTGTGATGACCAAACCGCGCCACCACTGAAAGATTCTTTGTAATTTTTTTTCACGACGTATTATGCCGCATATGAAGAGCTGTACCTTGAGATAAATCAGGATTAGATTTCCTGACAGAAGAATCGGTACAGACTCTAGCTCTAACATAATTAAATGTGAGCGAGACCTGATAAATTCAAGTTCAAAAGATAGCGTTAAACTACTTTTTTTCCAAATACATTATAAAGGATGGCGTATGTGGATTCAGAAGACTATACACCTAAATGCACGAAAGCGTGGATTTCATCTCATTACTGATGAAATTGAACAACAGATACACGATATCAATTCTCTATCTGTTGGTTTATTACATCTTTTTATCCAACATACCTCTGCCAGCATCACATTAAATGAAAACGCAGATCCTACCGTCCGTACCGATATGGAGTCGCACTTCAATAAGTTTATCCCAGAGCGAGCGCCCTACTACAGACACACCTATGAAGGTGATGATGACATGCCTGCCCACATTAAAGCATCGACACTTGGCACCAGTGTGACAATACCAATTAGCAATGGTCATTTAGCTTTAGGAACATGGCAGGGCATTTACTTAGGAGAGCACCGGGATTGTGGTGGAAGCCGAACTGTGATTGCTACGATGCAAGGTGAGTAGACTGCTTGAAAACAAGATCTCCTTAATAAAAACAATATCTTGTTAATAAAAAAGAGTGGTGCATTTCCACAACCACTCTTATAAAAATAGTATTTGGCCTACTGTAGGCCGAAAGCTTTAGAAGGGCTGATTTATCATGACCCTAAAGGTCCCTTCATCACCACCTCGCGCTAATTCAGCACGAACAACAATGCCTTCCACTTGGAAACGAACTGCGCCACCTAAGCTCCACTTCATGTCTGTATGCAGTGTTTTAATGTCGTACTCATCGGCAACACGCCCTACTTCAGCAAACGCTACCCATTGCCACCAAGGCAAGTCGTAGTAGTTAATCAGTGGGATATCGCCCAAAGGTTGCCAGTCAGGAAGCACTCGATACTCTGCAGAGTAATGCACTGCAGAGCGACCGTGATAACGGCCTCCGGTATAACCTCGTAATCGATACAAGCCACCTAATCGAGCTTGCTCGGTCTCCGGTGGACGAGCACAATCTTGCCCAGAGCAGTTATCCCATGTAGGCGTGTCAGCCGTATAGAAATCGAATGCTAAAACTTGTTGATCGAATAAGTCCCCTAAAGGACCTAAAGCAAAGTACTGACTATTTTGGAAGGTCCACTTGAGCCACAAGTCATCATTAGACCAGCTTTCTGCTCCGGTGGTGAATTCTAAGTTAGTATGAGAGCCCTTGGTTGGGTTACGTGTGCTATTACGGTTATCCCAATCAAACGCCAAACTAAAGCCCGTCGCCTCTTCAGAATTGTTTAAGCCTTCTAACTCTCGGGAAGTATAAAAAGGTGTAAAGACAATCGAGCTGACACCCGACTCAACGGGCGAAGCAAGGCTCACGTCTTTGATCGGTTGAAATGCCCCTAACAAGCCATATTCTGCAACATTGCCCCAAGGCAGCAGGTACTTAAACTCAAACTGATAGTTTTCTTCTAAGCCATCGGCAATGGTTTTGTCATCAATGGATGAATCATTATCGCCTTGAGAGCCAATGTAATACGGGTTGTCGTTGAAGCGAGCTTGATACATCTGAGTGCTAAACAGTACGCTCTCAGACAATGCAAAATTAAAGGCTGATAAGAAACCGACGTAGCTATCTTTATCTGAATAAAGTGCCATACCAAACAGAGCGGCTTGAGGTTGCCAAACACCCTTTGCGACACCCGCAACCCCAAAGGTGTTACCCATTGTTTCGGTGCTGAAGTAGAAAGGGACAAAGGCTGAATCTTTTTCTTCACTCAAAGCAGAGGAAGAAAAGCTGACACCAAGTAGCGCCATCACTGACATCACTAAGTGTCGAGTCGTTCGCTTGAACATCATTTACTTTATAAGAACCATGATTACTTCACATACTCCATCGCAACACGCGAAGTCAGTTTAGTGACCAACTCGTAAGCGATAGTGCCAATATGTTCCGCCACTTCTTCTGAAGGTAAGTCTTTACCCCATAGCGTCGCCTCATCACCGACTTTATCAGCCGCATCAGGGCCTAGGTCAACCGTTAGCATGTCCATGGATACTCGTCCTGCGATCGGTACTTTTCGACCGTTAACGAACACTGGTGTGCCGTTAGGTGCTGTACGAGGATAGCCATCACCGTAACCAATCGCGATAACTCCAACCTTGGTATCACGTTCACTGGTCCAGTTTCCGCCATAACCAACACTTTCACCGGCTTTCACATCGCGAACCGCTATCAGGTGTGAGGTCAAAGTCATCACTGGCAAAAAGCCAAGCTCTTGCGCTGATTTATCCACAAACGGAGATACACCGTAAGAGATGATTCCTGGGCGAACCCAATCAAGGTGGCTGTCAGGCCAAGCGAGTAAACCCGCAGAAGCAGCAAGTGAACGCTCGCCTTCACAACCTTCGGTAAGAGACAAGAAAAGCTCAGTCTGTTCAACGGTGGTGGTTCTATCTAGTTCATCAGCACAACCGAAATGGCTCATGTAACGCAGAGGTTTAGCTACGTTTGCACATTGATGCAAACGCTCAACAAAATTTTGGTATTGCTCAGGGCGAACACCTAATCGATGCATACCACTATCGACTTTTAGCCATACCACAACGGGGGTTTCCAAATCCGCATCCTCTAGCGCGCTTAATTGCTCTTCACAATGCACTACCGTTTGAATGTTATTGGTCACCAAGATGGGTAAATCGCCCGAAGAGTAAAACCCTTCCAGCAACAAAATAGGTTTAACAATGCCACCAGCACGCAGTTGTAACGCTTCTTCAATACGCGCCACACCAAAAGCATCAGAGCTTTTTGAATGCTTGGCGATATGCAGTAAGCCATGTCCGTAACCATTGGCTTTTACAACAGACATTACCTTGCACTGAGGAGCCTTCGACTTTATCTGGTTCAGGTTATGTTCGAGCGCGTTTAAATCAATGCTCGCCGTCGCCGCTTTCATGTAAGTCATTAGCGATTACTCATCATCAAATGCAGGACCTGCATAGTTATCAAATCGGGAGTGTTGACCTTGGAATGTCAAACGAACCGAACCGATAGGACCGTTACGCTGCTTACCAAGGATGATCTCAGCAATACCTTTCAGTGAGCTGTCTGGGTTATAAACCTCATCACGATAGATGAACATGATCAAATCGGCATCTTGCTCAATCGAACCTGATTCACGCAAGTCCGAGTTTACTGGGCGCTTATCAGCACGTTGCTCTAGGGAACGGTTAAGCTGAGAAAGTGCTACAACCGGAACGTTGAGCTCTTTTGCCAGCGCTTTCAATGAGCGAGAAATCTCGGCGATTTCAAGAGTACGGTTATCAGATAACGAAGGTACACGCATTAATTGAAGGTAATCTATCATGATCATAGAGATACCATCGTGTTCACGAGCAATACGTCGAGCACGAGAACGTACTTCTGTTGGCGTTAGACCCGAGCTGTCATCGATATACATATTCTTCTTATCCATAAGAATACCCATGCTCGACGAGATACGAGCCCAATCTTCATCGTCTAACTGACCAGTACGAATCTTGGTTTGGTCTACGCGAGAAAGTGACGCAAGCATACGCATCATCAGCTGTTCGGCTGGCATCTCTAGCGAGAAGATTAAAACAGGTTTGTCTTGCTTCATCGCTGCGTTTTCACACAAGTTCATCGCAAACGTGGTTTTACCCATCGATGGACGAGCAGCAACAATAATTAAGTCAGAACCTTGTAGGCCAGCAGTCTTTTTATTGAGGTCGTTGAAACCGGTATCGACACCTGTCACACCATCTTGTGGCGTTTTGTATAGGATCTCGATACGCTCTAGCGTCTTTTCTAGAATACTATCAACGTTTTGCGGACCTTCGTTTTCACTTGCACGGCCTTCGGCTATCGCGAAGACTTTACTTTCAGCAAGATCAACCAGCTCTTCCGATGTACGACCTTGTGGGTCATAACCAGAATCCGCAATCTCATTCGCCACCCCGATCAGGCTACGAACGAGTGCACGTTGCGCCACGATATCCGCATACGCATTGATGTTTGCCGCACTTGGGGTGTTTTTCGCTAAGTCAGCTAGGTAAGCAAAGCCACCCACTTCTTCAAGTTGCTCACGCAGCTCTAAATGTTCAGAGAGTGTAATAAGATCCAGAGGAGAGCTCTCTTCAAGGATATCCTTTACCGCTTCAAAGATCAGACGGTGAGGACGGCTATAAAAGTCTTTGGCCACAACCTTTTCGGCAACCGTATCCCAGCGTTCGTTATCCAATAACAAACCGCCAATAACAGATTGCTCAGCTTCTAATGAATGTGGCGGGACCTTGATGGCGTCCACCTGATCGTTGGCTGATTTCTGACTTTTGGTATCCACTATGACTACACTCAATAACTAATAATGATCGTTCATTATACCCAAGAACATCCGTTTGTAATCCGATCCTATGAGTTTGTTTTATTCTTCAGGAAGAATTTACCTATTGCTGACGGAATTAACCAAGGGTAGCATTACGATCCTGCCATTCACTCACTGTATAACTAGAGGTATGCGTGTCCAAATTATTGGCTCTGAGCACTGGTCTTCTAAGCACTGGTCTCCTGAGCGCTCCGTTGGCCTTAGCTGATGATGCTAAAGCCTCTGTTGATGCAATTCTCGACTCTATAGTAGTTCCAGAACCTACTGCTGAGCCGATCGTCGTTGCACCAGCACCTGAAGAAAAAGATATGGATATCGCACCGAGTGATACAAGTGATACAGAGCTGCCGAGCCCGCTAAAAACGGAAGTCGAATTTGGATATCAGTCGCATACTGGTAATTCTGATTCACGATCGCTTAACGCACGCCTTAACGGTGAGTACACGGCTGGCCGTCATAGAACCAGTGGTGAATGGAAATACTACAACCTCTACAAAGATGGCGAAGAAGATAAAAGGCAATCGACTTACTCGGCTCAAAGTGACTACAAGTTAAGCCCTAAAACCTACCTTTACGGCAGTTTCAAAGGTGTCGATTCACGATACAGCGCCTACTTTAAGGACTACACTGTTTCGAGCGGTCTGGGTTACCAGTTTTCAAATACAGAAGAGTTTGTATTGGAAGTCGAAGTCGGTCCGGGTTTTCGTTACCAAGAGCCGAATCTCGATGAGCTAGACGATGATGACATCATCTTCCCAGAGATTGTTGAAGAAGCGATTTTTCGTGGCAACGTGAATACGTCTTGGCAGGTATTGAAGAATTTACAGCTCAAGGCCGACGTGACGCTTGTCTCTGGTCACAGTAACCTAAAATTTGATACTGAGTTAGAAGCTATCAACGATATTACTGACAATATCGCGCTGAAGATCGCTCACTCTCGCCAGTACCACGATAAAGTGCCTGAAGGGTTAAGCAAAGAAGACTCTGTTCTATCTATAAACCTGCTATTCCAATTCTAATCTTAAGATCACTTCTAACCTTGAGAACGACCAGTTCAGCAATAACAGCTTATGGACCACTGTAAGCTTTTTACTTACCACAACCCTTCCTTGTACTTTCCTATATTCCAGACATAAAAAAACACCAGCCGAAGCTGGTGTTTAAAACTTTCAAAAGAAAGAATTCGTCTTGGTACTGAAATTACTCAGCTGCAACGATAGCGATTTTCGCAGTAGCAAAAACTTCAGAGTGAAGTTGGATGCTTACTTCGAATTCGCCGATGTTACGTAGAGCGCCTTCAGGTAGGCGTACTTCGCTCTTAGCTACTGCAACACCTGCCGCTGTAATAGCGTCAGCGATGTCACGAGTACCGATAGAACCGAATAGTTTACCTTCGTCACCAGCTTTAGAAGCGATTGTAACGCCTTCTAGAGTGTTAACGCTCTCTGCACGAGCTTCAGCAGCAGCTAGTTGCTCAGCAACTTTAGCTTCTAGTTCAGCACGACGAGTTTCGAACATAGCAACGTTGTCTTTAGTTGCCATAACTGCTTTACCCTGTGGGATAAGGAAGTTACGAGCGTAACCAGATTTAACGTTTACTTGGTCGCCAAGGCCACCTAGGTTACCGATCTTATCAAGTAGAATAACTTGCATTATCTTAGTCCTCTTAAACTATTATTAACTATTACCGATTACTGATGCTTGTCAGTGTACGGTAGTAGAGCTAGGTAACGAGAACGCTTGATAGCGCGAGCTAGTTGACGCTGGTACTTAGCGCTTGTACCAGTGATACGGCTAGGTACGATTTTACCAGCTTCAGTGATGTAGTTTTTAAGAGTTGCTACGTCTTTGTAGTCAATCTCTTGTACGCCTTCTGCAGTGAAACGGCAGAATTTACGACGACGGAAGAAACGAGCCATGGGCTATCTCCTGATCTTAAATTTAGTAAAGCGGTCTTTCACAATTATCGAAATAACTATCAACGACCTAAAACAAGTTGAGAATTTTTTAAGGCGTTAAGCCAAAAAAGAATTACTCAGCAGCTGCTTCTGGTTTAGCTTCTGTACGCTCTTCGCGACGAGGAGCACGCTCTGCACGCTCTTCTTTTTGCTTAAGCATAATAGATTGCTCAGTCACAGCGCCTTTAGTGCGCATGATCATGTTACGTAGAACTGCATCGTTGAAACGGAAAGCAGTTTCTAGCTCGTCAATCACTTCTTGACCAGCTTCAACGTTCATAAGAACGTAGTGAGCTTTGTGAAGCTTGTTGATTGGGTAAGCCATTTGACGACGACCCCAGTCTTCTAGACGGTGGATAGTACCGCCAGCTTCAGTGATAGAACCAGTGTAACGCTCGATCATGCCAGCAACTTGCTCGCTTTGATCAGGGTGAACCATGAATACGATTTCGTAATGACGCATTTGGTTGCTCCTTACGGATTATTAGCTTCCACGAGTGGCCCGGTCGTCCAGAGGAAGCAAGGAACTAAAGATAAATGACCGAGTTTTAAGGACGGCAAATATTATAGAAAGAACCCTGTATTGGCAAGTGATATTTGGCGAATAATGAAACAGTTTTTCTTTCGCCATCTAGCCATCCAGTAATCGCAATTTCCACCCTATTTGAGCAGATAAAACAAACGCCCACCACCTAAGTAATGAGCGTTTAATATTTAAATATTTTCAATCTATTACTGAGCTAAACGCTGGCGTACAGCTTCAAATAAACAGATACCGGATGCTACAGAAACGTTTAAGCTCGACACGCTACCTGCCATTGGGATCTTAATCAGATCATCACAGGTTTCACGCGTTAGACGACGCATACCGTCACCTTCTGCACCCATAACTACCGCAAGAGGGCCTGTTAGTTTCGCTTGGTAGATATCATGCGTTGCTTCACCTGCCGTACCCACAAACCATACGCCCTGCTCTTGCAGTGCACGCATTGTGCGAGCTAGGTTGGTTACACGCACGAGAGGAACTGTTTCAGCCGCACCACACGCTACCTTGCTTACCGTTGCTGTTAACGGTGAAGAGCGATCTTTCGGTACGATAACCGCAGCGACACCTGCGGCATCCGCGTTACGTAGACAAGCGCCTAGGTTGTGAGGGTCGGTTACGCCGTCTAGAACCAACAGCAAAGGCTGTTCATGCTGCGCTAGAATATCGTCTAGGTGAGTTTCATTAAGCTGCTTAGCAGGCTTCACCTTAGCAATAAGGCCTTGGTGATTCGCACCTTGTGCTTTTTCATCCAGCGGCTTACGACCCATCTGTTGAATCGACACACCAAACTGTTGCAGTTGGTTCAGTAATGGAAGAAGACGCTCGTCTTGGCGACCTTTCAGTACATACGCTTCGATAAAACGTGCAGGATCTTTTTCTAGTACGGCTTTCACCGCGTGAATACCGTAAATAAATTCGTTACTCATTGTCTCAACTTACTCTTATTGCTCAGAGAAGAATGACATCAAACCCGACGCATTCATCTCTGTATTGTTTATTTCGAGAGTATGCGTCTTGCGCCTGATACTCTCGCATTAAAGTCATTTCGTATTAAATCAGTTAGGCGCTAAACCTGATTAGCCTAGTGCCTTATTGACCTTAAGATTTATCAGCCTTTGGCTTACGGCTTGCTGCGCGCTTTTTCTTAGCACGAGCTTTAGCAGCACCGGTTTTATTCGCTGGCTTTTTCTTCTTAGCAGGGCCTTCGCTGCTTCCGTCAGGTCGCTTAGTTGGCTCAACCATAGGCTTCGCTGATACACCCGGCTTATTGCTCTTCACTGCTGAACGCTTCTTGCTTTTCGCCTTTTTCATCGCTTCAGCAGCACGCTTCTTGGCTGTTTTGCCTTTACCACGCGGCTGACGATCGGTGTCTTCTAAGTCAAAGTCGATTTGGCGAGTTTCTAAGTTAACCGCAGAAACCTTCACTTTAACCGAATCACCCAAGCGATAGATATTACCAGAGCTTTCACCCACGAGACGCTGACCAACAGCATCAAATTGGTAGTAATCATTCGCTAGCGCTGAGATATGTACCAAGCCATCGATGTGCAGTTCAGTTAGACGAACAAAGAAGCCGAAGCCAGTCACGTTGGCAATTACACCATCCATCACTTCACCGACATGGTCTTGCATGTATTCACACTTCAACCAGTCGTTCACTTCACGTGTTGCGTCATCAGCACGACGCTCAGTCATTGAACACTGCTCGCCGTAGAAGTCCATATCATCGAAAGTGTAGTGGTAACCACCGGTTGGCGTCCAACGTTCGCTGTTACGACCGCCTTCTTTCGCAATAAGGTACTTAATCGCACGGTGCAATAGCAAGTCAGGGTAACGACGAATCGGCGAGGTAAAGTGAGCATAGCGTTTAAGGGCTAAGCCAAAGTGACCCGCGTTATCCGCGTTGTAGACCGCTTGCTTCATTGAACGAAGTAGCATGGTTTGGATTAATTCACGGTCTTCACGTTCGTTAATCTGTTGCATCAGTTGCGCGTAGTCTACTGGTGATGGCGACAGACCACCTTCCAGTGTTAAACCTAATTCACTTAAGAAGCTCTTGAAGCCCATTAGGCGCTCTTCGCCCGGAGTTTCGTGAACACGGTACAGAGCAGGCTCTTTCGCTTTTTCTACGTAAGATGCCGATGCGATATTCGCAAGAATCATACACTCTTCGATGATCTTGTGTGCGTCGTTACGAATTACTGGCTCAATACGGTCGATCTTACGATCCGCATTGAAGATAAATTTGGTTTCTACCGTTTCAAACTCAATCGCACCACGCTCATCACGCGTTTTCTTCAGAACTTTGTACATCTTGTGCAGTTCTTCTAGATGCGGTACTTCTGGCTCGTAACGCTCACGAAGTTCTTCATTGCCATCTAAGATCGCGCCTACTTTATTGTAAGTAAGACGAGCATGAGAGTTCATGACTGCTTCATAGTGCTTGTAACCCGACAGCTTACCTTTGTCTGAGATAGTCATCTCACACACCATACATAAGCGGTCTACTTGAGGGTTCAATGAACATAAGCCGTTAGAAAGTACTTCTGGCAGCATTGGCACCACTTGTGACGGGAAGTATACCGAGTTACCACGGTTAATCGCTTCTTTGTCTAGCGCCGTATCTGGGCGAACGTAGTAACTTACGTCCGCAATCGCTACCCATAGACGCCAGCCGCCGCCTTTCTTCGCTTCACAATAAACCGCATCATCGAAGTCACGCGCATCTTCACCATCAATGGTAACCAATGGCAGCTTACGCAGGTCTACACGTCCTTCTTTTGCTTCTTCAGGAACATGCTCACCTAGGTTTTCGATTTGCTTATCTACCGCTTCAGGCCACTCTTGTGGGATCTGGTGAGTACGAATCGCGATCTGCGTTTCCATACCCGGTGCCATGTTTTCACCAAGAACTTCGGTTACTTTACCCATCATGTTACGAGAACGACCGCCGCGATCCGTAATTTCAATCACAACCACATTACCCATTCGAGCACCGCCTTTATGCTCAGTAGGGATCTGGATGTCGTGACTAATACGCGAATCATCAGCAACAACGTAAGAATGGCCGTACTCTAGGAAGAAGCGACCAACAAGTGGCGTTTTACGCTCTTCAAGCACACGAACCAAGCGACCTTCACGACGACCGCGCTTACTGTTATCAGTCGGCTGAACCAATACGTAATCACCGTGCATGATGGTTTTCATCTGGTGATGCGGCAGCACGATATCATTGTCCTTACCCACACTGCCGTCTGGGCGAACCCAACCATGACCGTCTTTATGACCAATCACATAGCCTTTGATCAGTTCCATCTTCTCAGGCAATGCGTAGCACTGACGACGAGTAAAGATAAGCTGTCCATCACGCTCCATTGCACGTAAACGACGACGCAGCCCTTCATATTGTTCCTCTCCAGCCAGACCCAAAGCTTCGAATAGATCGTTGCGGTTCATCGGAATATTCGCGTCTGTTAGAAACGAAATAATGAACTCTCGGCTTGGTACTGGGTTATCGTAATTTTTCGACTCTCGGTCGGCAAAAGGATCAACAGTGGTTGTCGCTGTCGTGTTTTCTGACGTTGGTGTGTTTTTTGACATAGGCGGGCCTGCTTAAGCAAGGAAGGTATATACCCCTAGTATATCTGATGCTAGGGGTAAGCTACAGATATGCTTTAGAAAACACTCAAATAACCTCAGATTGATACATATCTTCGCTTTGTGAAACATCGCTTCATAGACGTGGACTATCATCAAAATTTCAAGCAAACGATAAAACAAACGTTTGCGCCATGAATGAAATACACTATTATCCACGCACTTTACCAACTCCTGTTCTGAGTATGATATGAAACTAAAACGCACTTTATTGGCTTCAGCAATGGCAAGCCTAGCTCTATTTCCATTTGCGAGTTCGGCAATGGAAAAAGCTGACCTGATGATTACCGATGCCATGGTTCTAACCATGAACCAAGACAAAACGGTTTATGAAAGCGGTACTGTTGTCGTCAAAGACAACAAAATCATTGCGGTGGGTGATACTTCGCTAGAGAAGCAGTACCAAGCGAAACAAGTGTTAGACGTTGATGGCGATATCGTGATGCCAGGTCTCATCAATACTCATACTCACGTATCAATGACGGTTTTCCGTTCACTGGCCGATGATGTGCCAGATCGCCTGCACCGCTACATCTTCCCACTAGAGAAGAAGCTAGTATCGCGAGACATGGTACGCATTGGTGCGAACCTAGGTAACGTTGAAATGGTCAAAGGCGGTGTGACGACTTACGCCGACATGTACTACTTCGAAGATGAAGTCGCAAAAACCGTCGATAAGATTGGTATGCGTGCCATCCTAGGTGAAACGGTGATTAAATTCCCTGTAGCCGATGCAGCTAACGCCGAAGAAGGTATTAAGTACGCGTTGAACTTCATTGAAGAATACAAAGATCACCCACGCATCACACCAGCGTTTGCCCCGCATGCGCCTTACACCAACACCACAGAGATCCTGCAGAAAATATCTAAGCTCTCTCTAGAGTTAGATGTACCAGTAATGATTCACCTTGCAGAATCACATCGTGAAGAAGACAAAATCGCAGAGCGTTCTGATGGGTTATCTCCAGTTCAATACATGGACAGCATTGGCGCACTCAACAAAAACTTGGTGGGTGCACACATGATCCTAGTAGACGATCATGATATCGAACTGGTGAAGAAATCGGATATGGGCGTAGCTCACAACATGAGTGCTAACATCAAGTCAGCAAAAGGCGTATCACCTGCGCTTAAGATGTATGACGAGAATGTACGTATCGGTTTAGGTACTGATGGCCCAATGTCTGGTAACACACTGAGCACCATTGATGAGTTCAACCAAGTCGCTAAAGTTCACAAGCTAGTGAATAAAGATCGTGCCGCGATGCCTCCGATCAAAGTGATCGACATGGCAACAATGGGCGCTGCTAAAGCACTGCATATGGAAGATAAGATTGGTTCTCTTGAAGCTGGCAAGCTAGCCGACATCATAGTGATCGACACCAAAGCGCCAAACATGGTTCCGGTATACAACCCATACTCAGCATTAGTGTACTCAGCAAACTCGGGTAACGTTCGCCACACCATCGTTGATGGCAAGATCATCATGCAAGACCGCGACATGCTAACGGTAGACGAAGACAAGATTCGTCAAGAAGCACTCGATTTCACCAAGGTTGTTCGTGAAACGGTCATTGAGTCTGGTGAGGTTGTTCAATAAGCTCGCTATCGAATAGCATGACCATCTAAACGTAAAAAGCCCCGCACTAATTCAATTAGGCGGGGCTTTTTAAATCTTATTTCCTGTAACAATGAGTGCAGAGATCATTACAGTTTTTTTGCTCGGTATTACCAGAACACGTCTCGACGTTTTGCTCGAGCAATAATATTGTCTGGCATTCTCTGTTCCAGACCACTACGAAGCACAGTGATACGTCTGTGTTGTCTTTGGTCTGCCGTTACCGAGTTATACAACCAACGGTAAGCATCTTCATAATCCAATGGACTACCGTAGTCACGTAACAAGAGTTCAGCTAAGTGAATACTCGCACTTAGATTCCCCATCGAAGCCGCTTCACGTAGATACGGAATCGCCCGCTCTTTGTCTTGTTGTACCAAAGTACCACGAGAGTAATAACGACCTAACTGCTCTAATGCAGCGGGTAAACCTTGATGTGCCGCGTTTTCCATATAGTAAAGGCCAAGCTCTACATCTTGTGGAACACACACACCCCAAGCCAACATATCGCCGTATAAAAACTCATAAGAAGGCAAGCTAATACGCGTTGCACGAGCTACGATATCTTCAACTAACTGGCACTTATCAGCTTTCACTCGCTCTAGATGTTGATTATTTTCGATTAAATTAATCAGTTCAGCTTCTGTATATATTGGAACGGGCTCTCCCACATCAGCCAAATTAGCATGACTCAAGGATGAGCTCAGCGCCATTATCAATGAAGCTGCTACAATTCGTAGCTTCATACCTGCACTCTATTGTCTGTCGCTAAAGTTATCTATTGAGGGGTGCAGAGGATTTCTACACGCACAAAATAGGGTGAACTTCACTTTCCATGATATCTGTATCGGCAATAACCCTGATGGCTTTAGACAAAACTTGCCGCTAATGGGCAATATTTTGCCAGATGGCGTTCAAAAGATCACCAAAGACGGCTTCGTTTTCAAATTACAGGTACAAAAAAGCCGACTTAATAAAGTCGGCTTTTAGAAAACTATTTCATTATCAGAGCACGGTTAGTGCCTGGTAATAATCACTCAGCGGGCATTACGCGCCGTATGGGTGAACCTTGATGATAGTTTCGTTACGATCTGGGCCAGTTGATACAATATCAATTGGAACGCCAGTTAGGTCTTCGATACGCTTGATGTAATCTAGAGCAGCTTGTGGAAGCGCGTCGATAGATTTAGCACCAAATGTGTTTTCAGACCAACCAGGCATTGTTTCGTAGATTGGCGTCGCTTCTTCAAATGACTCAGCAGCCATTGGAGAAACTTCTAGGATAGAACCATCTTTCATCTTGTAACCAGTACAGATTTTTAGTTCTTCTAGGCCATCTAGAACGTCTAGTTTAGTTAGACACATACCAGATAGAGAGTTGATTTGGATTGCACGACGCATAGCAACAGCATCGAACCAACCAGTACGACGTAGACGACCAGTTGTTGCGCCAAACTCGTGACCAACATCGCCTAGGTGCTTACCAACTGGGTCTTGCTTCTCAAGGCCATCGTATAGCTCAGTTGGGAATGGACCTGAACCAACACGAGTACAGTAAGCCTTAGTAATACCAAGGATGTAACCGATGTGACGAGGACCGAAACCAGAACCTGCAGCAACACCACCAGCAGTCGTGTTAGAAGAAGTTACGTATGGGTAAGTACCGTGGTCGATATCTAGTAGCGTACCTTGAGCACCTTCGAACATGATCTTGTCGCCGCGCTTACGTGCTGCGTCTAGTTCGTCAGTTACGTCGATAACCATCGCAGTTAACATGTCTGCGTAGCTCATCGCTTGCTCAAGAACTTCTTCGTAGCTTACTGTTTCAGCTTTGTAGAAGTGCTCTAGTTGGAAGTTGTGGAATTCCATAACTTCTTTTAGCTTCTCAGCAAATGCTTCTTTATCGAAAAGGTCGCCAACGCGTAGACCGCGACGAGCAACTTTATCTTCGTAAGCTGGACCGATACCACGACCCGTTGTACCGATAGCTTTAGCGCCACGAGCGATTTCACGCGCGTTGTCGATTGCAATGTGGTACGGAAGAATTAGAGGACAAGCTTCAGAGATGAAAAGACGCTCACGTACTGGGATACCGCGATCTTCAAGAGGCTTCATTTCTTTTAGAAGTGCGTCAGGCGATAATACTACACCGTTACCAATAACACATTTAACGTTATTGCGTAGGATACCTGATGGAATTAAGTGAAGAACGGTTTTTTCACCGTCAATTACAAGTGTGTGACCTGCATTGTGACCGCCTTGGTAGCGAACCACGTATTTTGCATCTTCAGTTAAAAGGTCAACGATTTTACCTTTACCTTCATCACCCCATTGGGTGCCTAGAACGACTACGTTATTTCCCATCTTTCCAATTTCTGTTGCTAATTAAAAATGGATTCTAGCACTGAATCACACTTCTTGCAGTCACTTTTTGTCCATAAACGTTAACGCTGTACAAAAATAAACCAGCGATAACTGAGGGCGAATGTATGAAGATACTGATATCATTGCTTTTTTACAGACAAAAGGCAGAACCATGTCTCAATCAATTTGGCTCGCTATTGGGCTCGTACTTATTGTTGAAGGGCTCGGCCCCTTAATTGCACCCAATGGCTGGAGAAACATGGTCGCGCAACTGAGCGAACAACCGGACACACAACTGCGTCGCATTGGCGGTTGTCTTGTGGTGGCAGGAGCGGTTATCGCTTTCATGACCTACCGTTAGGTTTAGGTTTCTATAAGTAGAACGCTATTGAGCGCCTTCCCTCGCGCCCCCAATCGTAGATCTGAAAACAATAGAAAACAAAAAGGCTCCCGTTATGGGAGCCTTTTAAGTTTTAACGTATTTTGCTTATTGAGCTAAGCATTTACTAACGCATCAGCTTACTTTGCTGGAGCGCCGCTTGCTTGATTCATGTATTGGAAGAAGTCAGTCTTCGGATCCAGTACTAGAATGTCGCTCTTATCGCTAAATGATGTCTCATAAGCTTGCAATGAGCGCATGAAGCCATAGAACTCAGGATCCTTGCTGAAAGCATCAGAGTAAATCTTCGCTGCTTCTGCATCCGCGCCACCACGAGTGATTCGAGCTGTACGGTCAGCTTCAGCAAGAACTGTTGCCACTTCTAGTTCAGCTTGAGCACGGATAACTTCAGCACGCTCACGACCTTGAGAACGGTGTCTACGAGCAACCGATTCACGTTCTGCACGCATACGGCGGTAGATAGATTCACTGATTTCGTCAGGAAGGTTAATCTTCTTCATTCGGAAATCAACAACTTCAACACCTAAATCAGCCATAGCACTTTCTGACGTTCCAGACAAAACGTTTTCCATGATCTTATCGCGTTCGCCATCAACTTCTAGAGCTTCTGCAGCCGCTACCGTTGTGACGACTTCGCTATCAGCAGAGTCTGGCAGGATGTCCTTATTACGAGGACCTGACACGATCTGCTTAATTTCACGAGAACCAATTTCAGAACGAAGAACATCTGTCACTTTACGCTCAAGAAGTGCTTCTGCCGTCATGATATTGCCGCCGCCAGTACTCAGATAAAAACGTCCAAAATCAGCAATACGCCATTTTGCGTAGGTATCAATTAGAACGTCTTTTTTCTCTGACGTTACGAAACGGTCAGAACGACCATCCATCGTTTGAATACGAGCATCAAGTACTTTTACGCGATCAAACAGTGGCAGCTTAAAGTGCAGGCCTGGTTCATAGATTCGTGATACGCCGTTGTCATCGAGAACTCGACCAAAACGAATTACCATGCCACGCTCGCCTTCTTGAATCACAAACAGTGACATCAATAGAAGGGCAATCGTCACAACTAATACAGGGATCATTAATTTACGCATTATTAGTATCTCCCTTGACGTGAACTGTCTGAACGAGTTTGAGTGCTAGACTTTGGATCCGCTTGTTTTTCTAATTCAATTTGATCGTAAGTTGATGATGCTTTTGCAGGGCGAGTGCCTGACTGAGAACCACCTTGTGCGCCTAGCTTATCAATTGGTAGGTATAGCAAGTTACCGCTTGATTCAGAATCAATCAGGACTTTCGATGTGCTTGAGTACACTTTTTCCATTGTATCTAGATACATACGGTTACGTGTTACTTCAGGAGCTGCTTGGTATTCAGGTAGCAGTTTCTCGAACTGAGCTACTTGACCTAGAGCACCATTAACTGTGCGCTCTGAGTAACCCACCGCTTCTTTCTTCAAACGCTCAGCACGACCTGTTGCTTTTGGAAGAATATCATTTCGGTAAGCTTCAGCTTCACGTTCAAAACGCTCTTCATCCTCACGAGCCGCGATAGCATCATCAAATGCATCTTTCACTTGCTCAGGTGGACGTGCTGACTGGAAGTTCACGTCAACAATCAGAATACCCATGTCGTAGCTATCAATAATACGGTTCAACGTTTCTTGAGTGCTTTGACGAATCTGCTGACGACCACTTGTTAGGATACTATCCATTAGTGAGTCACCAATTACCGCACGAAGCGCAGAATCGGTTGCTTGGCGTAAACTGTCATCCGCATTCGTTACACGATACAAGTACTTGTATGGGTCAGAAACACGGTATTGAACACCCATTTCAACGGTCACAACGTTTTCGTCTTTAGTCAGCATGGTGCCTGACGCGCGTAGAGAACGAATCGCTTGAACGTTTACTAGCTGCTCATCTTTGATTTCATCGATGAAGCGTGGGTGCCAGTTAAGACCAGGTTCTTCGATACGGTCGAATTGACCCAGTCGAAGTACTACTGCTCTTTCTGCTTCGCCAACGGTGTAGAAACCAGCGAAGAACCAGATAGCAATCGCGATAACGGCAATGACACCAAAGCCAATTGCACCGCCACCACCGATAGATGGCCCGTTACCGTTGCCACCCTTTTTACCAAACTTGCCACCTAACTTTTGACTTAGTTTACTAAACACTTCGTCTAGATCTGGCGGTCCTTGATCTCGGCCGCCGCGATTATTTTTATTACCCCAAGGGTCATTATCGCGGCCGTTATTATCGCCGTTGTTATTATTTCCAGGCTCATTCCACGCCATTAGAAAGCTCCATCATTTGATATGACGTTATACTGTAGCAGTCTCTTTGGTAACGATAAAGTCACCTAAGAGCGCCCCTTCTCTTTTTTCAAGTTTAGACCAATCTATTTGTTGCATTCGGATATCTATCAACAAGTTACCATTTTCATCATACTCTTCTTGTTGAATACATTTCATCTCAAAGAATAAGCTGCGAATACGGCCCTGATGTTGATGTGGAATACACAACCGGAATTGAACCATCTGGCTAGCTAAACGCTCAGTTAAAGCTTCAAACAGCAGTTCAATACCTTCTCCTTCCATTGCAGAAACCCAAACAGCGCGAGGTGCGCCCTCTTCGTCTCTTTCAATTCGAGGTTTTTGGTCTTCCATGCAGTCAATTTTGTTCATGACTACAAGGGTTGGCACTTCATGAGCATCGATTTCTTCTAATACTTCATGAACAGCCTGAATGTTCTCACGAAAACGGTCATCACTGGCATCAACAACATGTAACAAAATGTCAGCTTCCTGCGTCTCTTGTAATGTTGCCTTGAACGCAGCGACCAAGTCGTGTGGTAGATGACGGATAAAACCTACGGTATCTGCGAGAATTGCAGGACCGACATCTGCCAAATCAATCTTACGTAGTGTTGGGTCTAAGGTTGCAAACAGTTGGTCTGCCGCATAAACACCCGCACTTGTGATGCGATTGAAAAGTGTTGATTTCCCTGCGTTGGTATAACCAACCAAAGAAATTGTTGGGATTTCAGCTCGATTACGAGCACGTCGTCCTTGTTCACGCTGCTTAGCGACTTTCGCTAAACGACGCAGTATTGCCTTTATACGGTCACGCAACAAACGTCGATCGGTTTCCAGTTGAGTTTCACCTGGACCACGAAGACCAATACCACCTTTCTGCCTTTCAAGGTGAGTCCAACCACGAATCAATCGGGTAGAGATATGACGAAGTTGAGCGAGCTCAACTTGTAGCTTACCTTCATGAGTTCGCGCACGTTGTGCAAAGATATCTAAGATCAAACCCGTGCGATCAATCACACGACATTTACACAATTGCTCGAGGTTTCGCTCTTGGGCAGGAGATAGGGAGTGGTTAAAAATCACAATTTCAGCACCGGTTAGCTGAACAGCTTGTGCGATTTCTAGGGCTTTACCTTCTCCAACGTAGTATTTAGGGAGTGGGGATTGTCGGCTACCAGTAATCACTTGTAGCGTTTCTACCCCCGCTGAGGAGACCAGCATTTCACATTCACTTAGGTCTTCCCACTCTCCCTCTTGCGTGAAGTTGATATGAACAAGTACGGCTCGCTCGCCGGATTCATAACGGTCAAACAAGCAACCAACTCCTTATTACAGCGTAAGCTGTATCAATTGAACGATTAATCTTCAGTCTTCTCTGGACGATCAGATGGCGTGCGTTGCTCGCCGCTGTGGTGACTAACTGCACGTGCAGGTACCACAGTAGAAATCGCATGCTTGTAAACCATTTGGTTTACTGTGTTCTTCAATAAGATCACGAATTGATCGAAAGACTCGATCTGACCTTGCAGCTTAATGCCGTTGACAAGATAGATAGAGACTGGAATGCGCTCACGACGGAGTGCATTTAGGAATGGGTCTTGTAGCGATTGCCCCTTAGCCATTTTATTTTCCTTATTTGTATTTTGTTGTAATTATTTAGCTAGTGGTGCACAAAAAGGTGCGGCCTTTGCATCTGAGCTAAATGAATAAAAAAACTCCGTTGTTATTGAAAGGCTGTGATTTTTTAAAAGCCTCAATAACGGATCCTTTCCAGAGTATATTCACGCAAAAGCGATCACATTATACACAGCAATACTAATCAGATGCTATTGCATCTGAAAGAGTTTCTAACGCTTGATCAATGTTTTCGCTATCTAACCAAGTTAAATCATCCCAACTGCGCAACCAGGTGATTTGTCGCTTGGCCAACTGACGGGTTGCACAAACACCACGGAAAACCGCTTCGTCTAAATCACAATTACCGTCTAAATAATCCCACATCTGCCTATAACCAACGCATCGGATCGATGGCAGTTCAGGATGAAGATCTTCTCTGGCGTGCAACGCCTTCATTTCCTCTTCAAATCCTGCTTCTATCATCTTCTCGAAACGCAGCTCAATGCGGCGATGGAGTTCTTTCCTTTCCTTGGGAGCTATTGCAAATTGTTTTACACGAAATGGCAGGCTATCGCCTTTCGTTTGAGTTAGCTCTGTTAATGTTTTACCCGAAATTCGGTAAACTTCCAATGCCCTTGAAAGCCTTTGTGGATCATTTGGGTGTATTCTTTCAGCGGATACGGGATCTATCTCTCTTAATTGATCGTGCAATGCCTGCCAACCTTGTTCGATAGATTCAGCTTCAATCTGCTTACGAATCTCTTGATCCGCTGCGGGTAATGGCGATAAACCTTCCAACAATGCTTTGTAGTAAAGCATTGTGCCACCAACAAGTAGCGGAATTTTGCCTTCCGCTACAATCTTATTCATTTCATTGATCGCATCACGACGAAAATCTGCCGCAGAATATGCTTCGCTTGGATCCAAAATATCAATCAAGCGATGAGGTGCAAGTGCAAGCTCTTGCGCATCCGGTTTAGCGGTGCCGATATCCATGTCTTTGTAGATAAGTGCCGAATCGACGCTGATGATCTCTACTGGGTATTTCTGACGTAAGCGGATAGCTAAATCTGTTTTTCCTGACGCCGTTGGGCCCATTAAAAACAACGCTAAAGGTAATTTTTCAGTCATGATATTTTGTATTTGCTTCTCTGTTTTAGCGCTTTTTAGCAAAGGGCTTTGTGTCGCGACGTATTCAGCTAAAAAGACAAATGTCGTCGCGAAAAAATTAAACCGTAAACGCGGCTATAGTCGCTGAAAAGTCGATAGGATTAACAAACTCAGGATCATCTAATGGAAGTAGACCATGCCAAAGTTGTTCAAGTTCCCCAACTAGTTGAACCGCTTCAGATAAAGTGTAGTCGCTTTTTACTTGTGCGGTTTGAATCCCGATCCAGTTAACCAATGATAGCAACAGGTCACTGGAAACATTAGCCGAGTGATTATCGACAATCTGAGCATTTAATGAAGCCGTGTAAGATAACAGATCTGGGATCAAAATTTGTAAGTTTTGCTGCCTTAAAGGAGAAGGTACGCCCATCACCATTACCGCCTCGCTGTTTCGCGCCTTAAGCTCAATCCCCAATAATGCCAGTGTTTGGTTCAACGCCTTTGCAACTTCGACAAGCTCACTGCCAAGCTTAATCGATAAGGGTACCAATAGTGGTTGGCTTTTTAACGCCCCCCCTCGAGTATCAAGCTGACCAACAACACGCAACAATTCAGCCTTAGCCAAAGAAACCAACACACTGCCGTTCTTATTACCCATCACCAGATACTGACGTTCCACAATCGAGACGGCTTTGCCCAAGTCCGTTACAGGTGCTCTTAGCTTCGAGTTAACGGGATTCTGTTGGGCAGGCTTAGCTTCTGTTGGCGCTGTTTGTGCCACCTGTTCTTGAGGAGGGGTGAGATCCACGGTGTGCTCATCAAAGTCTGGCGTTTTTAAAAGCTCTTTATAGGCCTTAACTTCGCGCTTTGAGGGTGCTGGCTCAGCATGATGTTGATGTGACTCTTTCTCTTTTTTAGGTTCAGGTCGAGACTCTATCCATTCTTGGCGAGGAGAACCGGTAAAACTGGTTTCGCGAGCCGACGAGCCTCCGCTCGGCGATGAACTTCGGTTGGCTGGTGAGCTGTAGCGCTGCCCGCCATCATTAACGCTGTGTTGAGGCTGGTTATAGGCTTGTTCAGATTCTGCTTTTCTCGGATAGGCTGGAGTCTGTTCAATCGCATGTCGCACTCTTTCAGAAACCTGCGATTGTTCCGAATGAGCTGGGGCATCGCTTTCTGGAGCGCTAAAACTCGTCGTCTCTTCCACTTCAGGCACCGAACTATCCTGTTGATAATTAGGGGCTTCTGATTGGTGGAAAGCGGATTGATTAATAGGCGCCGCATCAATCTGCTTGCTCTGTGCTAAACCGTCACTCAATGCTTGGTAAATAAAGTCATGCACAAGGCGAGCTTGATGGAAACGTACTTCATGTTTGGCAGGGTGAACATTCACGTCGACTTGATGCGGGTCTAGCTCAATGAACAACACATAAGTTGCAAATTGGTCTGGGCGTAGGCTGGTTTCGTAGCTTTGACGAATCGCATGGTTGATCAGCTTGTCACGCATCATACGACCATTTACATAGCAGTATTGCAGATCGCTTTGTTGTCTTGCTCCTTCTGGCGTGGTGATCCAGCCATGAAGTTTTAGACCTTGGTGCTCAAGTTCGATCTTAAGCATATGGCGAACAAAAGGATTACCACATACTGCAGCGATGCGCTTTTCTGCTTGAACTTGTGTTTTAGCAGCGCGGTACTGACGAATCATTTTGCCGTTATGACGAAGGTTGATCGTCACATCAAAGCGACTCAATGCGATGCGTTTAAGCAACTCATCAATATGCGTGAATTCGGTTTTCTCGGTGCGTAAGAATTTGCGACGTGCTGGCGTATTAAAGAACAGGTCCAACACCTCAACCGAAGTACCAATGGGATGCGCTGCAGGCTGCAGTTTCACCTGCATATCACGGCCTTCACTGTGTGCCGCCCAAGCTTGATCTTGAGTAGCAGGGCGTGAAGTCATGGTTAAGCGCGCAACTGAACTAATACTCGCGAGCGCTTCACCACGGAAACCGAGGCTGACGATCGCCTCAAGGTCATCAAGGGTATGGATCTTAGAGGTAGCATGACGGCTCAGCGCCAAGGCGAGCTCATCTTTAACGATGCCCTTGCCGTTGTCACGAACGCGGATCATCTTAGCGCCACCTTTCTCGATATCGATATCGATACGTGTCGCGCCGGAATCCAAACTGTTCTCAACCAACTCTTTCACAACAGAAGCGGGTCTTTCTACCACCTCACCCGCTGCGATTTGGTTAGCTAGCCGAGCTGGCAGTATTTTGATCGTCATATTTATAGCTACCTTACTGCCATTGATGGAAACATGTCTGTGTTAAAAAACTTATTTGTGCGGAATAATCAACACCTGCCCCACCGCGAGGCTGTCAGATCGTAGCTTATTTGCTTGGCGAATGCTGTTAACGCTCACGCCATATTTCGACGCAATCTTGCCAAGATAATCGCCCCTTGCAACTTTGTGTTTGCGCAGAGGAACATCTTTTACTTCAACCGTAATACGTAACTTTTGGCCCACTCTCACCGTCTCTGATTTCAAACGGTTCTCACGTTTAATATCAGCCACCGACACTTTATAGCGGCTGGCGATCTTACCTAGGTACTCTCCAGACTTAACCGTGTGAGTGATAGTTTTCGTTTTAACAGCACTGCTTGATGATGAACTTGAAGCGCTGCCTGGAATCTTAAGTATTTGGCCGATAGCTAGGCTACTCGATTTCAGATTGTTGAACTTCATCAACGTCTGTGTCGACGTACCATATTTGCTCGCAATCACAGACAAAGACTCACCACGAGAGACTTTATGTTGGCTCACGCTGCCCGTTGATGATGTCGCATTCGATAAGATAATCCCTTCTGGCGGGTTAGCTTTCAAATACTTAACAACGGCTTTAGTCACAGAACGGGCCAGCTTGTCTTGGTGCGAACGTTGGAAGAGCAGCTTCTCTTCCGTCGGATTCGAAATAAAGCCTGTCTCAACCAATACCGATGGAATCTGTGGTGAGCGTAATACCGCTAAGCTGGTGTTAATCGGCTTACTGTTATGCAGCTTCGCGACTTTACCCATTTCAGACAGAATCGCCGTTGCCAGTTTATAACCCTCTTTTTGAGAGTGACTAAACTGCAGATCAAGCAGAGTTTGATTTACGTTCTTATCATCAATATTGCCAGTGAAAGCCGCACCGCTACCACCGAGTAATTCAGACTGCTTCTCTTTGTTCTCGATCCATCGAGAGATCTCGGTATTTGCGCGTCGAGTATTCAACACAAACACCGAACCACCTCTTGGTTGAGGGGTAGTAAAGGCATCCGCGTGAATAGAGATAAACAGATGAGCTTCGTTTTCACGAGCAATCGCGACACGTCGATTCAGGTTTACAAAATAGTCAGCATTACGAGTCATACGGGTTTTGATCCCCGGAATCGCATTCAATTGAGCTGCTAACTTCTTAGAAATACTCAGAGTCGCATTCTTCTCATATTTACGAGATGGGCCGATTGAGCCAGGATCTTCACCACCGTGGCCAGGGTCAATCACGATCAAAATGTCTTTCTGACGTTTAACCTGATTAATGTTCTTACTTACCGTTGGCTTACTTGGCTTCGATGTCGCTTTACTTGCCGCACCATGAGGTAAGTCGATCACCAAACGGTGCCCATACTGACCACCCGGAGTCGGGCTCAGTTTGAACAACTCTGCTTTAGACGACTTCTTTAATTCAAAAACCAAGCGATAGGTGTTTTTGTCTGGCGGTGAACTCTTACGAATCTTAGATAGAACAGGGCTATCTTTCACCACGACCGGTAACTTAGTCGCAAGATTAGTGTTCTTTAAATCGACCACTAAACGACTCGGGCTACTCAGGGTGAAATAGCTAAAGTCCGCTTCTGATTTTAAGTCGATCACCACACGAGTTTCTTCTGGAGAAGGCCAAACCCTTAAACTTTTCAGTGAGTTTGCAGAAACAAGTGAAGAAAACAGTATAGAAAAAACAGCAGCCATTATGGCCACTGCTGAAATAAGGCGTTTAGAAATCAACATAACTCCAACTGACTAAGTAAGCGCTGTCCGTATTCACTATTAGCGGTTAAAGAAACAATACGGTGATCGTCTTGGTAACGAATATCAATATCCAAATCGGCTTCTGGTAGCATCCCATAACCTTTCTCAGGCCATTCAACCAAACAGATAGCATCCGGAGTAAAGTAGTCACGAATTCCCATGAACTCTAACTCTTCAGGATCGGCTAGGCGATAAAGGTCAAAGTGGTACACCTGCCAATCGGCAAGTTGATAAGGTTCGACTAGAGTATACGTTGGGCTCTTTACATTTCCTTGATGGCCAAGTGCTTTTACAAAGCCACGACTGAAGGTCGTTTTACCTGCGCCAAGATCACCATGCAGATAAATCGTCGTCTGCTGTGAGCAAAGATTAGAAAGCTCCGTTCCTAATTGAATCGTTGCTTGTTCATCTTTCAAAGTAAATTGTTTCGTGCTCATGAATACGTTCTCTAAAAATCGATCGTTGACTATATAAAAATCAAAAGAACAAGAATAGTAAACCGTGATGCTTTTGGGAGACAAGCACTCAAGTGTAAGTTCTATGAAAAATACTGCTCAAAACGCGTCTGTTCTGGTCAACACCACTAAGATCCGTTAAGATCCGCCCCCATTTTTGCCGAACCTAATTTTAATTAGCCTTATCTCTAATTGTAAAACAGAGAAAATAAGAATTAAGCCATGAATCTAGACCATCTTGCTGAAAAAATTAAAATCTGGGGAAAAGAGCTAGGCTTTCAAAAAGTTGGCATCTGCGATATTGATTTAAGTGAACACGAAGCCTCCCTTCAAGCATGGCTAGATGCGGGTCACCACGGCGAAATGGATTGGATGGCTCGGCATGGGATGATGCGTGCACGCCCTGATGAACTTCACCCTGGTACAATTCGAGTGATCAGCGCTCGAATGAACTACCTACCACCGGAAGCTCAGTTTGCCTCTAACCTAAGCGATACTACTCAAGGCTACATCAGCCGCTATTCTTTAGGCCGCGACTATCACAAATTGTTCCGTAACCAGTTGAAAAAGCTGGGACAAAGAATTGAAAAAGAGGTCGAAGGTTTAGACTCACGACCTTTCGTTGATTCAGCGCCTATTTTGGAAAGACCGCTCGCTCAAAAAGCAGGGTTGGGTTGGACAGGTAAACACTCATTAATTCTTGATAAAGACGCTGGCTCTTGGTTCTTTCTCGGGGAGCTGTTAGTTAACATCCCTCTTCCAACGGATGAACCCAGTGTCGATGAGTGCGGCAAATGCACCGCATGTATCACTTCTTGCCCAACGGGTGCCATTATTGATGATGGCGTGGTGGATGCGCGCAAATGTATATCGTACTTAACCATTGAATATGATGGTGTGATCCCGGAAGAGTTTAGAGACGCCATTGGTAACCGTATCTACGGTTGTGATGATTGTCAGTTAGTTTGCCCATGGAACCGTCATGCCGAACTCACAGAACAAACCGACTTTCACCGCAGAGAAGACTTCCAAGAGGCTGACCTGGTTGCACTTTCAAGTTGGGACGAAGCGACCTTCCTAAAGAAAATGGAAGGCTCCGCAATAAGACGTATCGGCCACACCCAGTGGTTGCGCAATATCTTTGTTGCGATGGGCAATGCGCCATTTCAACAACGCATTGTTGAAACCCTGGAGTCCCATCAAGGCAAAAACGAAATGCTAGATGTCCATATTGAGTGGGCTTTGAATAAACAACTACAACAGTTACCTAACGCTAGCGGCGTGCAACAAGATAACTGTGTGCAAAAAAGTAACAGCAAAATCTCCACCAAAAAGCACAGACTGATACGTATTGTTGAGAAAGGACTACCAAGAGACGCTTAACGCTTTATATACCAATGTATGGCAGGCGAGCCCCCACTAACAGTCCAACATTTAAGACAACTCGTTGCACATAATTTTAGAACAATGTTTGACCTTGTTCTCAATTCTAGCAATGTGGAAAAAATTCAGAACTCTCGTAAACTTCCGACACCCGCACAAAGTTAAACACAGTACCGATAAATGATTAAGATCAAAAAACAACAAGTTAACGATCTTTTATCAAATCCAAGATAAGCATCCAACTTGATAAAAAACAATAAGTTACGATCGCCACAATTCATCTAATATATTGAAAACAAGAAAGATCTTTTAGGGATAGGTAAAGAATTAAGCCTGAAATAACTTTATCAACCAAGTTATCCACACCTAACATTTTGTGGATAAGTCTGTTTATAGATGTGAAAAACCTCAAGTATCTGCTTCAGAGACCTGATGTTTACTAGCATTCCAGTTGCTAAGAAAAATTTAAGACAAAAAAATATCCACCATGATGGAGGATTATTTGCTTTTTGGGGAGATTATGCTTCGCAGCATTAAAGAAAGAGCGTGACCTTTAAGGTCGCCTTTAAACTCTGTGATCTAAAGAAAAACACGGTGGTTTAAAGAGTCTTAATAGCTTTTTAGAAGAAAGCTGGAGCGATACATCGGGTTCGAACCGATGACCTCAACCTTGGCAAGGTTGCGCTCTACCAACTGAGCTAGTATCGCATTAGTTAATCGCTGCTCTTACTGCCTTGGGCAGCTCTTACCGCCTTGGGCAACAGATAGCGCTTAACTGTAATGTGGTTGCGGGAGCCGGATTTGAACCGACGACCTTCGGGTTATGAGCCCGACGAGCTACCAAACTGCTCCATCCCGCGTCCGGATG
>NZ_MCSD01000004.1:158752-259863 GCF_002872555.1 Vibrio sp. 10N.286.55.E10 | reverse complement strand
AAGCGGCTTAGTTCAACAGCGCTATTAGACAGAATAATTCTGCATTTTGCTCCTGACACTATTCTGTTTAGTAATCAGAACCGTTCGGGAACTGCCTAATAACTAATTTAATAACAACACCTTACCCGCTTGCTTCTGAAGCGAACATGATGAAACACAGAAATTTTCTATATCGTTTCGGAAAAATGCAGAAAATGACGCAATGTGTGAGTAAGTCGTCATCCTGCAGGTTGATTTCTTCCCCGCCGTCTTAGCATTTTGGTTCCAGAACTGTCGGTAGCATGATGATTAAGCGGCAGTATCGACGTGTGTCTTGCTGATAAATTTACAGAACGACATTCAATTTCGAGAGATGGTATGTGAAACTGGTCGTTTAATCAATCGGTATTTCACACTTAAAGTCAAACTACCTTATTGATACTTCTAACACTTTGACGCCACGTGTAACGATTCATTTCTGGTGACTCACAAAGTCTTGGTACTCGTCCATTTGGCTTAAGTTTTCTATGGCGTTACATCACCACTTTCAACACGCTGGCAGACCTTAGTATTTATCCTTGCAAATTCAATGGTCTTTATCTATCTGAATTCTATATCTAAAGTTCCGCAGCCATGAAGCTTTTTGTGCACTGATAATTTTTGTCATCACGATTAATTTCATGGTGCTTAGTGCTCGGTTAATCCTGCTAGGTACAGTGCCAAACGTTTTGAAGCGCTAGCTTGGCTACAAACATTACTGGCAGCAAAAGCACCGCGTGTTATGAATCGATGATGGATGTGACTGAGACGATTAATCCACTCTACTGTTCGTGTTATGAGCCCACACCGATTCAGCACTAAATACCATGTGTTGTGAATCAATCTTGATCGACGACTCCACACATTAAGCCAATAGCCCCCCCACCACCAGCGAATCCCCCATAGAACGGATAAATCAAAAGCCATCAACAAGTTTAGCTGCGTCAAAAAATGACGGAGCGAGAACGCAGGCGCTAAAAAACTTCACAACCGAGCAAAGGGTTAGTTAGGAGCGTACAGCCCAATAAAACCGGAGGCTTGCACCGTTTTTGCGCATGGTAGAATGAACACAAAACAACAAAAATTTATTGTTATTCGATAATTTTTTGTTGATCTACAAACATTCCGATGTATATTAGCCCCTCAACACCAACCCTAAACTCTTACGAGGTATACAATGAAAAAGGCTTTACTGTTTCTTGCTCTTGGTTCTGTTTCTGTTTTCGCTCACGCTAAAGCAACACAAAATTCCGACCAGATGCTTGCCCAAATCGATAACGTTATTGTTTACGCAGGTGAAAATGTAGACAGCTCAGAAGAGGTATATGAAACGATCAATTCAACTAACTCTGCTGGGTTCGAAAACTGCGCGGTTTATTTACCGGAAGGGGAATTAGAGGCCAGCACGACGATCATTTTACGCCGCACTGAAGATGGCTTTATGTTGGAGTGTGGCTCTAATTAGAACTGACGAATAAAAATACCGACCTTTAGGGTCGGTATTTATTCACTTATTGTCTTAGCTGCCTATGTTGCGGCATGTAAAGCGAGTGACTGAGCAAACTCTCGCATGTGCCTTGCGTTGTCTGCTTTTTCTGCATCACCACATGCTTTTCCGTAGTATTGAATGTTTGGCGAGGAATACACGGGCAATACTTTTTCAGCGTAGGTCATCACGGTGCCCGCTTCCCGGCACAAAGCGCCGAAAGAGTAAGGTTTTATATAATCATGGTTTTCTTGTAGCAACATACCTT
Source organism: Vibrio sp. 10N.286.55.E10 (assembly GCF_002872555.1). Lineage (NCBI taxonomy): Bacteria > Pseudomonadati > Pseudomonadota > Gammaproteobacteria > Vibrionales > Vibrionaceae > Vibrio > Vibrio sp. 10N.286.55.E10. The sequence continues at coordinate 258,091 of NZ_MCSD01000004.1, read as the reverse complement.
TGAGCCAGTAGTCTGGGGTGTCGTTGTGCCACGCCCAAGCCAAGTGGCCCAGTTCATGCTCAAGTACCTCTACCTCTGCAGCAGATGACAGAACCAAAAAGCTGCGGCTTAAATTCAGATCAACCGAACCCACGGCTCCTTCGTCTGAGAACTCGTGGTCTTCAGGAAGAATCAGTGCATAGTAGCTCCCCTCTCGCTGCATGGGTTCCAACACCTCATCACCAACCAACTTGACTAACTGTTTGTGCAGCTTGCTACTTTCCGCATCTTGGAAACCGGAAAGGTCGATTCTCGTGATGCCTGATAATGTTCTCTCCATTGGTATGCACGAGTTTTGAAGAACAAGATTAGAGTAGCCTATCATCTTCTGAATTTTTGACTCGCTCATCGATACGTCAGTAAAGAAGTGAACGGGAGTTTCGACTTTTTCACCCATTTCACAAGGGGCAAGGGTCAGTTCTTCGCCTCTGTGTTTACCAACGAAAAAGAGTGCCACAACACCCAGCAAAGTGCCGCCAACCACGAGGTTTTTCTTCATTATATTCCTTTATTGCCTTATCGCTTTATTACTTACTTTTTATAGCTTCGGTGCTTACTATTTATTGCTTGTGTGCTTAGTTCTTAGTGCTTAGTGCTTATCAAACCATGTTTCGATGAGGGCAAGAGCGTTACACTGCTGCCATCAGTGTCTTGATGATGCTAGTTACATGAACCCATTAAGCTAACGCTTTTTCCATAGACAAGTGCACAATACCTGCTTCCATGAACTCTTCTCCAAATGGCGTGAAGCCCAGCTTGGTATAGAAGTCGATGGCTTGCTTTTGTGAGCCAAGATACACGCGCTTGTAACCGCTCTTCTTCGCTTCATCGATGAGCGATAAAACAATCTTCGAGCCAAGCCCCTGTCCTCTAAAATCTCTCATGATGGCAATACGGCCAATGTGACCGTCGCTTAAAATACGGCCCGTGCCGACACGCTTTCCATCGACAGTCACCACGGCATGAATGGCCGAACTGTCTAACCCATCGAACTCTATTTCAGGTGCGATAGATTGCTCGTTAATAAAAACGTTCTCGCGAATAGAACGAATTGATTGTTCATTTTCACTATCAAAAGCTACATTTTTTACTTGGATCATCATTTACCTTTTGTGAATGTAAAAACTGAATGAAACACGAGTGCTGAACCAAAAGCACTCGCTTGCATATGCAACACAACCAGGGGAACGGACCAACCTATTGAAAAGTCGTATAATATGAAAGGGGTGGCACACTAAATTGAGAAGGACAGCGACAAAACCCAACGCTGATGTGTTGAAATTCACGCGCTGGGTTTGAAGAGATACTGGTTTTTAAGCCGGATTAAGCGTGCGCTTTGAGGTACTTTTTAACTTTTTTCATCGCCATTTGACGCTTTAGTGGCGACAGGTAATCAATAAATAGGTTACCCGATAAATGGTCAATTTCATGCTGTATTACGATAGCGAGAAAGTCATCGCTTTCAATGGTGATTGGCTTCCCTTCTCGGTCGAGAGCAGAGACTACCACAGACGTAAAACGCTCGACATCCGCATAGTAGTCAGGCACTGATAAGCAGCCTTCTTGGCCCAAAGCCTTGTTGGAGCCACTTGCGACTACCGGGTTAACCAAGATTAACGGTTGGTCTCGGCTCTCTGATATATCGATAACCACCACGGCCTCTTTGCGACCGATTTGAGTGGATGCCAAACCGATACCATTATCAGTGGCATAGAGTGTTTCTAACATATCGTCGATGAGTGTTTGTATCGTCGATACATCTTGCACCTCTTCCGCTTTCACTTTAAGCCTTGGATCTGGTGCGGTAAGAATGTCTAAAACTGCCATGCTTTCCTTTGAATTTTCAATTGAATCATTACGTTGTAAAAGAGTGAACAAGATAACCCAATGTTCTTTCAGTACCAAATATGGGCGTTCTGACTAGTCAAAGTTCTTAAAGTTTACCGGCTCCTTCAACAAGTTCACCAAAGGTAAGAACAGAGGTTCTGGCAGTTCATCTAAATCGAACCATTGCCACTGCTTACACTGATGAGGCTCCATAATTTGAGGCTCACCACTAGAACTGGTCGCGACAAGGTACAAGGTGACGTAGTGCTTGCCTTCTTTTTCGAATATGTCGTTGGTAAAGCCGAGCTTCTTAAACGAGCCGACCTCTAAACCTGTCTCTTCAAGGGTTTCTCGCTGCGCGCACTCTTCGATACTTTCACCTATTTCAAGGTGCCCGCCAGGCGTCGCCCAGGTATTCGCACCATGAGAGCCTATGCGCTCGCCAAGTAGAATACGCCCTTCCCGAAAAATGACCGCAGCCACACCTACACGTACTTGATTATTCACTCTTTACTCCTTTGAAACACATTACTCGCTACTTGGTGAGGTATACCCTGTGGTGGTCGCGATCACTTCAAAACCACGTTTGGATACAATGGGTTTACTCATATCAGAAGCATCGATGGTAAGGTATTTAACCCCTCTCGATTTGGCTTCCTCAATGCGTTTGTTCAGTAGCAAACTGTAATAGCCTTTACCTCGAAATGCTTCGATGGTACTTCCGCCCCAAATACCTGCAAACGGGCTATTACCATTAAATATGATCCACGCTGAGGTCACAGGCTGGTCGTCGACATACACGACATAGATAGACACTGAATCGGGAGCGTGCTGTTTAAGGCTGACTAAATGGTTGTAATGCCATTCGAAATCGCCCCCCCAAACTTGCTCTTGGACTTTAATCGCATCGCGAATGCCTTTGCTGTCCGCCACCTCGGTGATCTTACCTTCATCAAAGGGCTCGCAGGTCGCCTTAGACAGGTCCAACACCATGAATGACTCGTGCTCATCCTGCTCAAAACCATTCGCGAGCAATACGGCACTGATGTTCGTTGGTTTGTCGGTACTGTACGTCTTCCATTCAAAACATAGGTTACGCTGCTTAAAGTACGAGAGTTGCTCTTTGACGATAGAGTCTGTGAGGCTTTCATCGAAGTCGAAAAAGGAGATATAGCTACCATGACGATCGTTAGATACGAACTTAGTCAGGTTGTTCTCTATAACCTTAATACCATTGAATGAGTTAAAACGTTTCCGCTCGAACTCGTTGTACTCTTGCATTACATCCGTTGTATTCATAATTTTCTCTTAGTAGATAGCCCTATCTCTAATCTTTACACCATACACTTCGTACGCCAACCGAGCGAAAACCGATCGATTTACAATTTTTGCAACTGGTGCTGTTTGGCATTACGTCGGTTAAAAGTACTTTTGCCCCTAAGGCGATGGCATCTTCGATTCGAGATCTTAACAGCGCCGTTTGGCACCCCTTTGAACGATAGCTCTCTTGTGTATACGCATTGGCAAGTATTGCGTGTTCGTTGTTGATGAAACTCGTCGCCCAAGCGCACGGTTTACCCTCTATTTTCGCAACGTAACAACGGAAAGTATCGGTGCAATAGAGCGCGCGTTTCTGCTGCCAGATTTGGTCTGAACACTCTAAACCTGATGTTTTGAGCAAAGCCAAAAACTCATCGGCATTATCTTGCGTCCATCGCTCAATCGTGACTTTACCTACATCGCTCAACGGTTCTACGCTGGATGTTTCTGCGATCAATGTTTCTGCGCTTGATTTTTCAGTACTCGGCTTTTCTACATAGCCTTCTGCCGATAGCTCTAGAAATTCATGCTCAAAAGCAGGCACAAACTGATGTTTCGATAGCCATGATTTCAGATCTGTTGTTAAAGCGTTAGGCGCAATAGAAATCTCAGGTGAGATACCATCTGCAAATAGCTTGAGGTCCGCCTCTAAGCTCTCGTAATTGCAAGCCCCATCAATGAGGATCTGGTTGTCGTACTTACGTGTTTTATCGATAAAAACAGTGAAGCCATCATCTTCAATTGAAATCAGTTCACTGGCTAAATCGGTTGAAAGGGTTCGCTCGTTATTAAAATAAAAGTATGCGTTATATGCGTCTTTAACTGCTTTAACTTGCATTGTTTTCCTTAACTTGATGGAAACAAAAAGCTCTGTAGAGCCAAAACAACACACGATTAAGTGCTGCGTGTTTTGAATGGTACAGAGCCGATAGGAATACTGCGATTGTTACAGGTTTACTTTTAGCGCACCTGACAAATCCGCGACTAACTTTATTGTTCTAATCACGGCTTGCTTAGAAAGTGGACTGTATAAATGTGGGTAAAGTGCCCCATCATCTTCAGTCCCTACTGGCGCCTCATCTCTTAAGTCTTTAGCAATCGCGCTTTTGTCGATTTCTAGAAGATATACTTGCGTGATTCCCACAAAGAAACAATCTACAATTTTTTGCAGTTGCTCTTCATAAGCAAGGTGGATAAAGCCTTCGCCTTTCAAGGATGCGGGTTCATAGGTTTCTGTACTTTGGTATTCTTTGTAATCACTTTCGGTCAGTAAGTGGTATAGCATTTTTATTTATCCTACTTTCTAAACTTTGAGTCTACTTAAGCCGTTTAGCGGCCACCAAAGTACCTTCAAAGATCGAACTCAGAGTTATAGATTTTGAAAACATTGACTAAAGGTTCCTCCCAGTCGAGGGACTCTCTAAGCTGATCAACAATTGGTTTCACTTGGCTCTTTGCCACGTTGATTTCAATTTTTAATAGCGGGTAATTTTCGACTTTTCCTTTGCTCCCAAACACAGGCGTAGATCCATCAAGCGCTCGGTGAGAACCGATAACAGAACCAATAGCCCAACAGTGATCATAGTTTCCAATTCTATCGACACCCGACTCATGTAAGGTGCTCAAAACTAGATCTTGTTGCTCAGGCGTACAGAAAATCTCTAGTTTATACATCTAATTCAAACTCCTAAATGCCAAGTATTACGAATCATTTTAATTGCTTGTTATTGCGCTTATCCGTAGTTTTTCTTACACCAATTTTCCCAACTCTTTTCACCCAATTTTTTTCGTGCCTTGACGATTCTGAACACATTAACAAGTCCCATAAAGAAACCGAAAATAGCAGATGAAATAAGGTAAGTTTTCCAATGTTCGGGCTCTGAGTGCCAAGTAAACATCCACATCAAAGACCCCCAAATTACGGCCATCGATAATCCATAAATCAAGAATACTTTTTGAAGCGATTGAAACACCATAGGCGTTTGAGACACGTTAGTGTATTTTGACCAAATAAAGGCATTTGGCCTCGTTAAGTCTGCAGGGACGCCCTTTTCAATAAGGTGCTGCTGAATGAATTTCGCCTTGTCCATCTTTACCTCACTATGCCTATGTCACTTGAATTCTATGACTATGCGACGATTTATCGAGAAGTGTTACCCACTAAAGGACTAACCTGGTTCAATGTGTATGAGCTGATTGATACACATTGTTTTCTATTAACGCTCCAGAAAACTCAAAAGTCAGTAAACCTATTCGACTAAAACCTAAATGTTCATAAAAGCCATTCGATTCATTTTCTACCCACGTGTACAGCCAGTATTTATTACCAAACTGATTCTCGATTCCATTCAAAAGCTTTCGGCCTATCCCTTTACCTTTGAAAATGTTATCTACATAAAGTTTTTCTACTTCAAAGCCATTGCCAGGCGTTTGGTAGTGCGATTCAAGGTTAACCATTACGTAGCCTTGAATAACCTCATTTTCTTCACTTACAAACACACGATATTTAGTAGTATTCAATATTTCAAAGAAGTAGGCTGCCGTGAAAGTAGACAAGACATACTCAGCGTATTCAGTTTTGACCCCTTCTCTCGCATATGTGTCTAGCCAGACTTTAATGGACAATGCCGCTAATTTTACACAATCGTCTTTTGTCGCTTCCCTGACCATTTCCTCTCCAAACACAGCAGTTAATAAACTGAATAATTATGAGTTTTATCACTAGAGCATTTCTGTCTAGTAATTAAACCATCTCATACTTAGTTAAATAACTCATTTAATAACAGTACCTTACCAAGATAATCGCATCATACATGACGAAAAGCAGAAGTATTCCGTATAGCTAAAATTGAATGCAGAAATTATGTGAATGTGTGTATTACTTATCATTTTATCCATACACCTCCTTGTTCAGACGGGATAGTTGATTTTAAGTTTGTTTGTGACGCGATGATGGATAGACGATGTGAGGTTCGATAGATGAAAGCTAGCGTTGCCGTGACGAATGGAAAAACGCCAACAGAGCTGTCGGCGTTTGTTTTTCGGCGTGTTGTGTTTATTTAACGAGTGCACACCTTACTCAATACTTGCGGTATATTTTCCCGTTTCTTCGTTTTTAGTAACTAGCACATTAAACAAGTGGTACTCAGGCTTAGAATTTGTCGCTCCACCTAATCTCACACTTTTTGTGCCAAGTGCTCCATTAGTCGTTGAATCAATCTGTACGGTTGCTAACCGGTCATTGGCACCAGAATAGTTCGCGACAGACACTGCATAAAGCCCGGTTTTAAGATGAGTTGGGTCACACGAACTAAAATAATGCTCAGGACCGTACGCCCTAGTATTGTCTACATCTAAATACCCTGATGAGCCTCGCTTGTTGCCGTAATAAACATGAGCCCCACTAGGCTCTGTCACATGAAGATCCGCATCTCCCTTGCCGTCCCACGTTAATTGTGCGGTAAAGAAACCTTGAGTAGCTTCTGCAGGTGGAGCGATAAGTGTGTTCAATGCATCATTGATCTGCGTTCTCACTCTGTTCGATATGTCTAACTTTTGGTTGATGTATATTTCAATAAAACCATGACCGAGAATATCCGTACCACCATTAACACCACTCGGCCTGAACAAGTAGCCTGGAATATTATCTGTAATGTTCGGTACACTGCCCAAAAGTCTTAACCCATTTATCACCAAATCTAGATCAGCCAATGTATGCTCACCATTAATAGACGGTGATGCCGGAGCAACGTGAACAACTTTAACAGAGTCGGCATTTACCTTTGTTGTTGTATATTCGTAGGCCGCATTCGCAAAAAGGTTTCCCTGAGAATGAGCTACAAAAAGTAACTTAAAGCCTTTAAGGACCCAATTATCGATCTTGGCCTGATGTTCTGAATAGTTAGCGGTAGTAGGTGGATTTCCCATCAATGAAGTAAGGCTTTGAATAGCGTCAGCTCGAAATGCATCACCAATAGCTTCATATAGCTCAGCAGTCGAAGAGGCTGTTTCAATAATACTCGACCACCAAGGGCCATCACCTCTTATAATTTCAAAAAAGAGCTCATAACGCCCTTCCAATATATGGTCTTGCTCCAAAAGACGTTGTTCGAAGGTTTCAACAAAGTCTTCAAAACCATCGGTGTAGTTGTAAAAAACCTCATACTGGATGGAATCTCCTGTAGCCGACTTTTCGCCATGGATTCTTTTTAGTTCTTCTTTTGCTCTGTTTGCTCCACTTGGCGTAGTGTCAACACCATTAAAAAAAGCGATGACCACATCGGTGTTTCTACAAATATCTCCTTCAGTGTTTACCTGTGCAGACGCTGAAAAACTCAATATCGATGAGAGGAATAGGCAAATGCTAAAAGATGATATGTATTGAATAACTTTATTCACAAGTATCTCCTTTTGGAATCGACCAGGAGGTACCATCCAAGGCTCTGGCAAAGGCGAGATACGCTAATAATCTTTCTTTTGTATTCGTTGTTATGGACTCAAGCTCTTGGGATACTTGCGCAGGTTGCGTGCTATTATTACTTCCATCAAAGCGGCTATAAATACAATGGTCAGCTTCTGAGAGTTTTCTATTAGCACTTTTGACCGCGTTGATATCTGTTAGATCAACAACCAAAGTATGCTGTAGAGCTTTGGCATACTGTCCGGCTGCCTGTTTCTGGTCCAGCTCGAGGTAGTTATTATCGATATATCTTTCAATATCATCCCTAATGCCATTATCGTCATTATCCACACCAACGAGTGTCGGCTCTCTTTCCAAACTAGGGAGGGTTTCTGGCAACTCCAGCTCTTCTTCTGATACTGGTGCAGCAGGAGGCAACTTATCATTCGGCACCTCCTCTATTTTTCTTAAATCATTACACCCCATAAACATGGAAACTAATGGGACAATTAAAAACCTTATTTTCATATAAATCTGCTTTATTAACTGAAGTGCTAATTCTGACGCATGTCCCTTACTCATTGAGTACAACAAGCAAATAATGCCATGCATAACGAATCATTTTTGTTACTTGAACTTATGTTTATAACTAGCTTTTCGCACATCAAACATGCCTCCCACTTCACCTAGCACGGATATTGAGATCTAGGTTTCCATGTGGAGTTATAGTTGGTAAGTGGCGCTGAAATAGCGGCTAAGCTAGTCGCTGACAAGTTGTCAAAGAACGCCGATATGGTTGTCGGCATTTCCTTATTTAACTCGCTAAATTACTACTATTTATAAAATTAGTATTTTCTACGATTAATAGTGAAGGTAACTTTTGCGTCTCCGGTTACAACATTGAAATAATCAAGTTTTCCGGTACAAATCGCACGATCTCGGTAACTTCTACTCTCATTCTCTGCGATTACTTTTTGAGGCAACATAGTGCCTGTTCGCGGATCGATTAAAGCAACAAAACGGAAATGACAGCGCGGTGCGTCATAGACTGAACTATCACTATACTGATATTCAAAATCAACCAAGCGCACTACATTGGGATAATTGCTAGAGACATTAAAACGGTCACTTGATTTAGCGATAATGGTGTCTTGAGGGTTTGGTGAGTATCTAGATGTTTGATAGTCTTTACTGGTTAATTCTACATCATAGATTCTAGATTCATTCTTAACCTCAACGGCAATATTAGCGAATGCAGAAGAACTTAAAAGTAAGGCTGAAGCAACAATTGCTCTTTTGAACATGGATTTGTCCTTTATATTATTGTTTTAATGATGACTTTTTAATTATTAATAAGTCTTGGATAAATACCCATCTTTTACGTCACACAGGGGAAATCTTCGTCAGAATTTATTTCTAACTTAATTAAGTGTTTATAGATAATAGGCAGCTAAGGCATGACGGAAAACTTAGGTTCTCTGATACAAGAACCCGAATATAACCGTCTCACCAAATTTAAATTTTATATTATTTTTTCTAGATGATAGATCGAAGACATTTTGTTAATACAGGAAGTTAACTCCACCTTTCTTATTTTAAAGTTTGGGTTTTAGAGCCTATCAAAAACCCAATTATTTAGGCTGTTTACCACCCTGGTTATGCCTCATGTCCTAGTGGCATTTCAGTCGTATCAACATTCGTAATGTAGACTCTAAAGTAGACAATAGAGCCAAATATCAATAAAAGAGGGGACAAGATTGATGTGAGTATCCCTGTCGCTACTTCTAACACCGGATAAACCTCTCCGATATACCCAATCACGAAATTAAGGATAAAATTAATGATACCCAGTAACATCGATATTTTAATCAACTTCATAGTGATACCTTTGGTATCTCGCCAACTTTTTTCCAACGCAAACAGTGGAGATTTATTATTTAGTACAGCTTCGAACTCTACGAAACTGTATCGCGCAGCTAGATACAACCCCGGGATAACCAGTGCTATCGTTCCAACTAAAACAATTAAAGAATAAATAATATAAACGATCATTAATCTGGACCAAACTCTCCAAGATACGGAACATTCAATATCATATCCATAGGTAGACGAAGCCATAAAATTGATAAAAATAGCGATTAGATAAGTGTAAATAGAAGAATATACACATAGATATACCGCGTAGGCCCAGAGGTTTTCTGATACAGAAAATGAATGTTCAAGCCACATACCTAAACATGACATCGTGATGATGAAGCCGCCAAAAATTTTAAATATGCTTTTAAAATTTGAGCAAGTGAAATGTAAGCATTCAGATAGAAGAGTTCTCATAAACTGGTCTTTATTTAATGTAATTTGAACAGGATTGATCACCCAATAAGCATTGGGTAGTTCCGAGGCACTTCGCAAAGCAATCTCACCACCGATTAAATTGACAAATAAATCATTTAATAACAGTACCTTACGAAAACCCTGATATCATACACCACTAATAAATAGAAATATTGTATATATTCACGAAAAAATAAAGAAACAGCATGAATATGTGTGTTACTTGTCATTTTTTATATGACTCTTCTGGCGAACCGAGGTATTCGTTCAGTTTTTCATTTGGCACGATGATTGGTAAATATGTTCAGAAATGTTCATCAGAAAACAAAAACGCCGACGTAATTGTCGGCGCTTAACTCTATGTATTAATAGGTTAGAGGTAGTCAGCTACTTTGCCATAGTACTCAAAAACTCGGCTTCAAACTCTTCATCGGCTTCTCGGGTTAGACATTCCACCAGCCATTCGATGCTTTGATGGTCTAGCTTACTGTTCACCACAAAGGCTTGCTTTACACCAGACTGACCCAGCTTTGCAGAACCATAGTTCTTGAATGATTTGTTGCCGTGGTAATGGAGTGATTTGATCGCCTCCGCGTTGGGTTCTGGTAAAGCATCGAGTGTGTTGGCAAGCTGAATCACCAGCTCCATTGGGTTCTTAGATGATGAGATGCGATACAGAAAACCGCCCTCCACTCTTTGGCGAACCCAATAATCAAAGCCGCTGCAATCCATCACCTTGTCGCTGACCAGTGCGGCTTCACTGCGATAACCACACGGCTCTACCACAACAGGTGTGTGTTTGAATTCTGGCTGACCAGAGGCTGCATCGGTATGAGGCAAGATCAAGTCACACGGTTTGCTGTCTTTGGCGGTTGGGGCATTCCAATGAATAGGCATAAACACCTGTTCACGGCGCATCTCTTTGGTTACCACTAAGCGCGCTTGGCACTCGCCTTGTGCGCTGCGCACTTTCACCACTGGGTTTATAGTCGCGTGGTTGAAGGCATCTAGCCCAAATTCATCTAAACCAAGCTCTGCAACCGTATCTGGGTGCATGGCAACAAACGGCTCTGGGGTGTGTTCACCTAAACCCGCAGCCAAGCCTGTGCGGCTCATGGTGTGCCATTGGTCTCGGATTCGACCTGTGTTCATGATAAGCGGGAATTCAAGACTGGTATCGGCAATCGGTTTGTCGTGCTCGACTGCAATAAACTGCGCTTTGCCAGATTCAGTAAAGAACTCACCATTGGTAAACATGCGCTGCTCAATGATCTCTGGTTGATACTCTAATACTGGCCATTGCTGTGGAGTGAGTTCGCCATAACCTTTCTCATCCAGTTGCGTGAGTCCAATTAAGCACAAGTCACGCGCTTTACCTGTTTCATTGCCGAGCGCTGTCATCTCGCAATACTCTTTGAAGATCTCGCCTTCGTGACGGTAATCAAACTGCTCTTTGAATCCCATTTTTTGCGCGACTTCTTTTAATATCCACCAATCAGGTTTGGCTTCCCCTGGGCTTGGTAATATACGGCGTTGGCGTGAGATTCGACGCTCAGAGTTAGTCACGGTGCCCGACTTCTCGCTCCACCCTTGCGCAGGTAACACCACATCAGCCAAGCGAGTGGTTTCAGTATCGGCAATGCAGTCCGACACCACCACAAATGGGCACTTCTCTAATCCGGCTTTGATCTTTTCGCTGTCAGGCAGGCTCACGACTGGGTTGGTTGCCATGATCCATACCGCTTTGATTTTTCCTTCATTCATGGCATCAAACAGGTCAATCGCTTTTAAACCCGCATGTGTGGCTAAGCTATCAGTTTGCCAAAACTCGCTCACGGTTTCGTGTGATTGCGGATCACCAAATTCAAAGTGCGCCGCTAAAGTATTAGCTAAACCGCCCACCTCTCGCCCACCCATCGCGTTCGGCTGACCCGTTACAGAGAATGGCCCCATACCCGGTTTACCGATTTTCCCAGTGGCTAAATGACAGTTAATAATGGCGTTTACCTTGTCGCACCCTTGTGTCGATTGGTTCACGCCTTGAGAGTAAATGGTCAGCACCTTTTCGTTCGATGCAAACAAACTGTAGAACTGTTTTAGCTGCTGCTCTGTTAACCCTGTGAGCTCAGGAACGCTTTTGTCGCCCCAGCCCGATTCGGTATAACGATATTGAGTCGCAGATCGAATCGATTCAGTAAAGCCTTGGGTGTGATTTTCTATGTAGTCGGAATCAAGCTTATCGTTATCATCGAGGTAGCCTAATAAACCATTGAACAGAGCCACATCTGAGCCGGATTCCAATGCCAAGTGAATGTCTGCAATTTCACATGTGTCGGTATAACGCGGATCTATGACAATAACTTTCAATGCAGGGTTGGCTTGTTTCGCGGCTCTTAATCTTTGGAAAAGTACCGGGTGACACCAAGCGAGGTTTGAGCCAGTGATAACGACGACTTCTGCTTGTTCTAAATCTTCATAACAGACAGGAACGGTATCGGTGCCGAACGCGCGTTTATGCCCAACCACACTCGATGCCATGCAAAGGCGAGAGTTACTGTCGATATTGCCACTGCCGATGAAGCCTTTCATCAGTTTATTGGCAACGTAATAGTCTTCGGTAAGCAGCTGACCAGATACATAGAAAGCAACCGAATCGGCCCCAAATTCTTCGATCGTTTGATTGAATTTATCTGCGACTAACTGCGTGGCACTGTTCCAATCCAGTGATTGTTTTTGCTCATTCTGAATATGAGCAGGTTGTGTAAGACGACCTAAAGGCGTGACGGTGTCACCGAGCGCAATCCCTTTAGTACACAGCTTTCCGTAATTAGATGGATGATCTTTATCACCACGTACTTCTAGTTTTCCTAGCGATGTCGGTCTCGCTCCTATTCCACACCCTACACCACAATAAGCACAGGTTGATTTTATCCAGCCGCTGTTTGAATCGGTCATCCGTTTCTCGCTCAATTATCCATAATTGTAATAATTCAAACCAAGCAAATAACACGCCACTTCATAGCAATCAACAAGCAAGAAATATTAATCAATAAAAACAAAAGCTTAACAAAAGAAAACCTATCAAAAATGATCAAAATAGAAATTAACCAAGATAGAAACTTAATTTTTGCACCATCTTGCAGAAAGTTGCACCACAAATGCTCATTTGTATAAATCTAACAAAAAATTTACATACCACTTTAGGGGTAATTGCGTGCCACCCAAATTTTTTAAATAATTGAAAAACATGCATTAATTTTTATTTAAATGAACAAGCCGTAATCTGGCATCCTCCTTGCTCAACTAAAAACCAAGAGTTAGAAAAAACATTTTTTGTTTTTCTTGATGATTATGAATTGAGTGGAATCTCAACCCGGTATTCATTTACTAACTACTAGAAATTAGATGCTAGTGATGATAACGCCGAGAATAAGGAATGGATTATGAGCAAGAAGAAAATCGTCGTTGTTGGTAACGGCATGGTTGGACACAAATTTATCGACAACATCCTGCAATCAGACAGTGATGAATTTGATGTGATTACTTTTAGTGAAGAGCCAAGGTTAGCGTACGACCGTGTTCAACTGACGGCTTACTTTAATGGTAAAAGTGCTGATGACCTGTCATTGACCAGTGAAGAGTATTACCAAAGTAACGGCGTGAACTACTTGTTGAACCAGAAGGTTGCCAAGCTAGACACTGCCAATCAACAAGTCATCACTGAAAGTGGCCACGTTGAAAGTTACGACAAGCTAATCTTGGCGACGGGCTCTTTCCCTTTTGTTCCCCCTATTCCCGGTAACGACCAAGAACACTGTCACGTTTATCGTACTATTGAAGACTTAGACGCAATTGAACTATCAAGCAAAGGTAGCAAGTCTGGCGTGGTGATTGGTGGTGGTCTGCTTGGCTTAGAGGCCGCAAACGCAGTCAAAAACCTTGGCTTAGAAACCCATGTGGTTGAATTTGCGCCTCGCCTGATGGCGGTTCAATTAGATGACGGTGGCGGTGCCCTATTACGCAGAAAAATTGAAGACCTTGGTGTGCAAGTTCATACCGAGAAAGCGACCTCTGAAATAGTCGATGGCGAAAATGCTCGCTACCGCATGAACTTCGCCGATGGCACCCATTTAGAAACCGATATGATCGTATTCTCTGCGGGTATTCGCCCTCAAGATGAGTTAGCAAGAAGCTCTGATGTCGAAATTGGCGAGCGCGGCGGTATTGTCATCAACAACCACTGCCAAACCAATATCGAAAACGTCTACGCCATTGGTGAATGTGCCCTTTGGGATAACAAGATCTTCGGCTTAGTGGCGCCCGGTTATTCGATGGCAAAAATCGCGGCTTCGCATATTGTCTCTGACGGTACTGACGACGCTGCATTCACCGGCGCAGACATGAGCACTAAGCTCAAACTGCTTGGCGTCGATGTTGCCAGTATTGGTGAAGTACACGGCAAGACGGAAAGCGCTCAATCGTATACCTATAACGATGAAATCGAACAAGTGTATAAGCGCCTAATCATCTCAGCTGACGGCACAAAGATTGTCGGTGCGGTATTGGTCGGTGATGCAGAAGCTTATGGCTCGCTACTGCAAATCAAGCAAAACGATATGCCCCTTCCTGAAAACCCATCAGTGTTGATTTTGCCTAATGTGGCCGATGATTCAGGCTCTGCAATGGGTGTTGAAGCTCTGCCTGATAGCGCTGTTATTTGTTCATGTTTTGATGTGACTAAAGGCGACATTAAAGACGCAGTATCTGCTGGCTGCACCACGATGGCTGCACTGAAAGAAACCACCAATGCTTCAACAGGTTGTGGCGGCTGTTCTGCTCTTGCGAAACAAGTTCTCGATAGCGAACTGAGTAACTTGGGTGTTGAAGTCTCTAACGATATCTGTGAGCACTTTGCTTACTCTCGCCAAGAGCTGACTGACATCATCCGCGTCAACAAAATCAAGACCTTTGATGAGCTGTTAGATTCTCACGGAAACGGATTAGGCTGTACCGTGTGTAAACCAGCTGTCGGTTCGATTCTGGCTTCGTACTGGAACGATTACATCCTTGAAGATCAACACATCGAACTGCAAGACACCAACGACATCTACCTTGGCAACATGCAAAAAGACGGTACCTACTCAGTGGTTCCGCGTATTGCTGGCGGTGAAATCACACCGGATAAATTGATCGTACTTGGTGAAGTCGCTAAAGAGTTCGACCTGTACACCAAAATCACCGGTGGTCAGCGTGTCGACTTGTTTGGCGCACAACTTAACGAACTGCCTATCATCTGGAAAAAGCTGATTGATGCAGGTTTCGAAACGGGTCACGCCTACGGAAAATCGGTTCGTACCGTGAAATCGTGTGTGGGTAGCACTTGGTGTCGATACGGTGTCGACGACAGTGTTGGCTTAGCGATTCGACTAGAGAACCGCTACAAAGGTTTGCGCTCGCCACACAAGATCAAGTTTGCGGTTTCTGGCTGTACTCGTGAATGTGCAGAAGCACAATCGAAAGACATTGGTGTTATCGCAACAGACAAAGGTTGGAACCTCTACATCTGTGGTAACGGCGGCATGCGCCCTCGCCATGCAGACCTATTCGCCACTGATTTGGACGAAACCACACTCCTTAAATACATCGACCGCGTTTTGATGTTCTACACACGTACCGCAGACCGCCTACAACGCACATCGGTATGGATGGAGAACCTTGAAGGCGGCATTGAATACCTCAAGCAAGTCGTGATTGAAGACAAGCTCAACGTTGCTGAAGAACTCGAAGCGGACATCGCACTCAACATCGAGAAGTACCAGTGTGAATGGAAAACCACCATTGAAAACCCTGAGAAGATGAAGCGCTTCCAGCACTACATCAACAGTGAAGAAATGGACACTAGCCTCTCTTTCATCAAAGAGCGAGAGCAACGCTTTCCTAAGCCGAGCTTGAGTGATTCTTCGAATTCACAACGCGATGAAAAGCTTGCTAAAGCCGACCAAATCGAAGTTACGGAAGTTTCGTAAACCGAATGGATGGTGAGTGAATCAGTAACAACTAAACCAATATCGATAGTCGACAGTCGCGCAGCCAAAGAAAACTGCTGTCGGCTATCACCCAAATTAAATTGATTATTAGCTTTATGTTTAGACTAGGAGAAAGTCATGGAAAATTGGACAACCGTATGCAGCACCCGCGACCTAACCCCAAACGGGGGAATTTGCGCCAAAGTAGACGATAACCAAGTGGCTATTTTTTACTGCAAGCGTAGCGACACACTTTATGGGCTCTCTAATTACGACCCCATCGGCAAGGCGAATGTGATGTCACGTGGTATAATTGGTTCATTAAGCGGTGAGCCTTACGTGGCCTCACCTTTATACAAGCAGCATTACCACTTAGAAACTGGCGAATGTCTTGAACAGCCTGATCTCAAGCTCGTGAAATTTGAAGTTCGCAAGCAAGGAGAACAAGTTCAAGTTCTCGCACCTCTTGCTATCGCCAGTTAACTCAAACGCCGACACCATCATGCAAACGCTTATCGGCGTGCGCAATTTCGGCACAGGGTTTATGCACATAAAAAGCGTTCGAAGTTCGGAAGTAACGCAGGTGCTAAAACCGGGTAATTTTCCAGATTTAAAGGATTTAAACCATGGATAACACAAAATTTTCGCTGCTTTCATTTACGGGTAAGATGAAGGTCTTACACCTAAGTTGGATGGCCTTTTTCATTACCTTTGTTGTGTGGTTCAACTTTGCCCCACTACTGCAAATGGTGAAAACCACACTTGGTCTTTCTACTGAAGAGATCAAAACACTCCTGATCCTCAACGTTGCATTGACCATTCCTGCGCGTGTCGCGATAGGTATGTTAACGGATAGATATGGGCCGAGGTTGGTCTACTCTTCACTTCTCGCTGTCTGTTCTATCCCTTGTTTCATGTTTGCTATGGCAGACTCTTTCATTCAAGCGGCAATCGCTCGTTTCCTACTCGGTTTCATTGGTGCAGGATTCGTTGTCGGTATTCGTCTTGTGTCTGAGTGGTTCCCACACAACGAACTGGGTACGGCAGAAGGTATTTACGGCGGCTGGGGTAACTTCGGCTCTGCAGCAGCAGCGTTTACACTTCCAACTCTTGCGTTAGCGTTTGGCGGCGAAGATGGCTGGCGTTATGCGGTCGGTATTACTGGCGTAATGAGCTTAGCGTTCTCGTTTATCTTCTACAAAAACGTGTCAGATACACAAAAAGGTTCAACTTACTTCAAGCCAGCTCAAGTAACGGCAATGGAAGTGACATCAAAGGGTGACTTTTTCTTCCTACTTATTATGAAGATCCCTATGTATGCCGCTTTAGCGCTACTGACTTGGAAACTATCACCAAGCAACATCAACATGTTGTCTGACATGGCGGTTTACTCTGTGTATGCAGGTTTAGCAGCACTTTACGTGTACGAAGTGTCGCAAGTTTGGAAAGTAAACAAGAACGTATTCAAAGAAGAAGTACCAGAGATTCACCAGTACAAATTCAAACAAGTTGCGGTACTGAACGTATTGTACTTCGCGACATTTGGTTCTGAACTGGCTGTGGTTTCTATGCTGCCACTGTTCTTCTCTGAAACCTTTGAATTAACACCGGTTCTTGCAGGTATGGTTGCATCGGCTTATGCCTTTATGAACCTAATGTCTCGCCCAGGTGGCGGTTGGATTTCAGATAAATTTGGTCGTAAACCAACACTGCTTATTCTAACGATTGGTCTTGCTGTGGGTTACTTCGCAATGGGTCAAGTAGATAGCACATGGCCTGTATGGCTAGCGGTTGTCGCGGCGATGGCGTGTTCTTTCTTCGTGCAAGCGGGTGAAGGTGCGGTATTTGCGACGGTTCCTCTAATTAAACGACGTATGACAGGTCAAATTGCAGGTATGACAGGTGCTTACGGTAACGTGGGTGCGGTAGTTTACCTAACTGTGTTGTCATTCGTGAGCTACCAAACCTTCTTCTTAGTGATTGCTGCAACAGCGGTACTTGGCTTTGTGACTCTACTGTTCATGGAAGAGCCTAACGGTCAAATCGCTGAAGTAAACGACGACGGTAGTGTGACCTTGATTAACGTATCGAACTAGCCTCAGTACTATGAAGCATTGATATTATTGAATCGGGAGTGGTACCAAGGTGTGTTTCACCACTTTGGTACTGCGTTCAAAGGCTCTAGGTTCACTAGGGCTTTTGTTCTTCCTAGGATGTTCTCTCAAGGACGCAAGAAGAACAGTTAAGAAGAAGAACAGTTATGACAATTTCATTCAGCCAAGGGCAAGTCGTCACGCCGGAATCAAACAACCAACTCACACTCAAGTTTGGTGGTTATTCGAATAAAGGCATACGTGATGAAAACCAAGACGCCATCATCGTAAAACACCCCAAGACTCGTGCTGAGCAAGAGCTAAAAGGCAGTGTTGCATGTATAGCCGACGGCGCAAGTTGCAGTGAACACGGCCAGAAAGCCAGTCACACCAGTGTGATGCAATTCATTGATGACTACTACGCCACGCCAAATAGCTGGAGCATTCAGCGTTCGGCGCAAAAAGTCCTAACGTCACTCAACTCTTGGCTGTTCAACACTTCTGTTTCGAATATTCATCCCGCGCAGCAAGTTAACCATAACGCGCTCGTATCCACCTTTAGCAGTGTGATTCTCAAGTCGAATACCGCACATATATTCCATGTGGGTGACAGTCGAATTTACCTATTAAGAAATGGTGAACTACGCCAACTGACCCGTGACCACACCCGTAAAAATATGGGACAGAAGCATTATCTAACACGCGCCTTAGGCATGGATAACCAACTCAACGTTGACTATCAAACGCTTCCTATTAAAAAAAACGACTGTTTTATCCTGACATCTGATGGTGTACACGAGTTTGTGTCTCCAAATACCTTTAAAGAACACATCGATAAGCCCGGTGTAGATTTCGAATACGCCGCTCAAACCATATGTAACACAGCGTTAAGCCATAACAGTTCGGACAACGTAAGCTGCTTGATTGTTCAAGTCAGTCATCTACCTAAACCTTCGCTCATTGAATTCCATGAGAAGCTGGCTAAACGTGCCATCCCACCCGCGTTAAAACTCGGGCAAAGTATCGACAACTTTATGGTGCTTGAGGTGTTGTATGCAGGTTCAAGAAGCCATGTGTACCGAGTGATGCAGAAAGAGACACAAACAGAGTTCGTGCTCAAAGTGCCTTCAGTTCAATATCATGACGACCCAGCACAGCTGAGAGCTTTCTTTAACGAGCAATGGGCAGGTATCTTGTTAAATAACAAGAAAGTCATGAAGGTTTACCCAACGCCAGAACACTCTCAATTCCTATATCAAATTTGTGAATGGGTTGAAGGGGTGACGCTAAGGCAATGGATGTACGACAACCCTAAGCCTTCGCTCGAACAGGTTCGCGAGATCCTAGAAAAAATCACACAAGGTATTCGTGTATTACAACGTGCCGACATGGTTCACAGAGACTTAAAGCCCGAGAACATCATGATCCAACGCGATGGCAACATCAAAATCATCGACCTTGGTGCGGTGTTAATCAGGGGAATTGAGGAGGGAGAACAAGCAGACAAAGATCCCACGCCACCCGGCGCAGTGAATTACATCGCTCCAGAAAGTATTAAATACAACACGGCCACGACAAGCTCGGATTTGTTCTCTATCGCTGTGATTGGTTATGAGATGCTAACAGGCGAGTTGCCCTACTCTGAGATGAGCGCTCAATCTCTAAAACAATCTCGCCACCATCAATGGGAATACCAGCCGCTGACACAAAAGCGAATAGATTTACCAGCTTGGATTGATTTGGTGTTACAAAAGGCGTGTGCTGAATCACCTAACGAGCGATACCCGATTTTGGGTGATTTTGTCGCCGATCTCTACACCCCCAATCAAAACCTAATGAAACACAAAGCCAAGCAGCCATTGATAAACCGAAATCCAATCCAGTTTTGGAAGGTGTTGGCCCTGTTACTCGGCGTGGTCGCTATTGTAGAGTTAGGCTTATTGCTTAGTCCTAGTTAAAAGCTTAGTCCTAGTTAAAAACTTAGTCCTAGTTAACCGCTTTAGTTCTAGTTAGCTGCTTAGTCCTAGCTAACCGCTGAGCTCAAGCTAACCTCGCTTCACTAAGCTTCTCGGCACCAGTTCGATGCCCGACTGGTAACGTTTTGCTGAAGCGTTCAATGCCAAAGCAAACGCGCTGTCTGCAATAACTTCAAATTGCTGCGGCAGTGAATGAACTTTGAAAGGCAAGAAATCCAATAAACGGTTATCACCAAATGTCGCCAGCTTCACCTGATTCACTAACTCTGGCTTTTCGACCATCACATCAAGCACACCTTCCAGTAAGGTGTAAGACATAGTGACGATCGCATCAGGGACTGTACCTCTAGCAATCCACTCTTCAAACACTTCTCGTCCAGATTCACGGTCAAAGTGCTCACCGTAACCAACAACCGTTGGCTTGTTATCTTTTAGCCCTGTTTGCAACGTATGCGCTTTGTTCGCGGCTTCAAAACCCAACTGACGTTCACGTGAAATGTTCAGGTCTGGCAGTGCACCGATTAAGCCAACGCTGTGAATGTTGTCATCAAGGATTGAATGTGTCAGTTCAAACGCCGCTTCGAAGTCTTCACTGATCACGCAGGCAAAATGTTCATCGTCTAACGGACGGTCAATCGCGATTACGGGTGTACCTGAGTTTTGCAGCTTCAAGTAAAACTCGTTAGCGTCTGGCATAGAGCTCGCCACCAGCAAAGCATCAATACGACGACTTACCAACGCTTCCGCTACTTTACGTTCGGTTTCGGCGTCATCATCAGAACAACCAATCAGGATTTGATAGCCCACTTTACGTGAGTTCTGCTCTATCAATTTTGCTAAACGCGCGTAACTGCTGTTTTCCAGATCAGGAATAATCAAACCAAATGAACGGCTATTACCAGCACGCAGCGATGAAGCAGCATGGTCTGGACGGTAGTTATACTCGTCGACAACCGCCATTACTTTCTGCTGAGTCTTCTCACTGATTCTGTATTTCTGCGCCTTGCCGTTAATCACATAACTGGCTGTCGTTTTCGACACACCGGCTAGTTTGGCAATCTCATCTAGTGTCATATGGGTGACCTGTATTTTGTGCGTAGGATCATATAACCAATCTTCTGATCCTTGGATTAGTTGAATTATATGCTGAATCGATTCAGTATAAAAGCTGAAAGGATTCAGCAAAATCTGAAAAGTGACTTCAATCATCCTTTTGAATGGATTGAGCGTCACTTGTCGTTAATCAGCCTTTCGTTATTTAACTTTCCGTTACTAACGAACCAAACCGAATTAACGACACGCAGCAAAACTATTTTGGTTATCAGAATTGGCTTTGCTGAATTTTTTTACACTGAATGCTGAACCGATTCAGCTAAGATAAAACAAAGAGCAAGCAACGAGTAAAGCTCACTAACATTTGCTCTAGACTGAATCGTAGCGATACACAAATTCTCAAGCGATACGCTAAAGAGGCACCATGCTTAAATTATCAAAATCTGACATCACTCTTGGTCAAACGGCCGATGACAAATTCAAAGCTATCCAGAACATTGCTGGCGACCTAACCGCGAAGGGCTTAGTGGACTCTGGCTACGTTGAAGGAATGCTGAACCGTGAAAACCAGAACTCTACTTTCCTAGGCAACGGCATCGCGATTCCTCACGGCACCACTGACACGCGTAGCCTAGTAAAAGAGACAGGCGTTGCAGTACACCACTTCCCTGAAGGTATTGATTGGGCAGACGGCAACCGTGTTTACGTAGCAATTGGTATTGCAGCGAAATCTGACGAGCACTTAGGCATCCTTAAACAGCTAACTAAAGTTCTAGCGGCAGACGGTGTTGAAGAGAAACTAAAGCAAGCGAAATCAGAAGACGAAATCATCGCCCTACTTAATGGCGAAGTTCAGCTAGAAGCCGACCTAGACGCTTCTTTAGTTCAGCTCCTATTCCCTGCAAGCGACATGATTCAAATGTCTGCAGTTGCGGGCGGCCTGCTTAAGAACACAGGTTGCACAGACAACGCATTCGTTGCTGACCTAGTAACGAAAACACCGACTCACCTAGGCCAAGGCTTATGGTTGTTGGGCAGCGACAAGGGCGTAACTCGCACTGGCGTATCGTTTGTTTCAACGGCCAACCATTGTGAGTTTGAAGGCACACCAGTGAAAGCCTTAGTGGCATTCGCGGCTTGTAACAGCGCGCACCAATCAATTCTGGCAAACCTAAGCAAGATGGTTTTCGAAGGTAAACAGCAACAACTGTTAACCGCTGATGCAGCACAAGTGATTGGCCTTCTAAAAGGTGAAGCGGTTTCTACAGCTTCTCAAGACGATGACAACTGCGCAGTATTCAAAATCAAAAACGCACACGGCCTACACGCTCGTCCGGGCGCAATGCTGGTTGCTGAAGCGAAGAAATTCGAATCAACTATCCGTGTTTCAAACCTAGATGGCGACGGAAAAGAAGTGAACGCGAAGAGCTTGATGAAAGTGATCGCTCTTGGCGTTAAACACGGCCACCAGCTTCAGTTTGTTGCTGAAGGTGATGACGCAGCACAAGCACTTGAATCGATTGGCAAAGCTATCGCTTCAGGCCTTGGCGAAGGTTAAGGAATCGATATGTCTGATAAACAAATCAAAGCCGTTACCGTAACGCTAAACCCTGCTTTGGATCTAACAGGTGCTATCGACGCACTGAATGTTGGCTCGGTTAGCCTAGTAAACAAAGGCTCTCTGCATGCAGCAGGCAAAGGCGTAAACGTAGCAAAAGTACTTTCAGAGCTTGGCGCTAAAGTGACCGTAACGGGTTTCCTTGGTCGCAATAACGAAGAAGCGTTCTGCCAATTGTTCGAACAGATGGGCGCAACTGACCGCTTTATCCGTGTCGACGGTGCAACTCGCATCAACGTAAAACTGGTAGAAAATTCAGGCCAAGTAAGCGACATCAACTTCCCAGGTGTTCCTGTTGATGCTGACGCGATTAAAGCGTTCGAAGAAACCCTATTAGAACTTGCTGAAACGCACGATTACTTCGTAATTGCAGGCAGCTTGCCACAAGGTATCTCTCCTGAGCTTTGCGCTTCTTGGGTTCAACGCTTACACGATTTAGGTAAGAAGGTGCTATTTGATAGCAGCCGTGACGCACTTAAAGCCGGTATCAATGCACAACCTTGGTTAATTAAGCCAAACGATGAAGAGCTGTCTCAGCTGTTCAACGCAGAACTGACAACACGTGACCAATGCCAACACGCAGGCCAAGCCCTAAGTGAAAAAGGCATCGATAACATCGTGGTATCACTTGGCGCTGAAGGCGTGATGTGGCTTAACCAAGGTGAATGGCTACATGCTCAACCGCCACGTATGCAAGTGGTGAGCACGGTAGGCGCAGGCGACACCTTAGTTGCTGGCCTATGTTGGGGTCACATGCAACAGATGCCAAAACCAGAACTTATTAAATTCGCAACCGCCCTATCTGCTCTAGCAGTTTCACAGGTAGGCGTGGGCATCACCAGCCAACAAGAGCTGGATTCAGTACTACAAAATATCCAATTACAGGCGCTTAGTGCTCCAACTAGCCAGTTAGACACAAGCAAATAGGACAAAAGGTTTATTATGAATATTACCATTATCACAGCTTGCCCAAGTGGCGTAGCAAACAGCATCATCGCCGCAGGCTTGTTAGAGCAAGCGACAAAAGCACTGGGTTGGAACGCTGCTATTGAATGTCAATCAAGCGTACTACCTGAATCTCCAGTATCGCAAGACGCTATCGACAGCAGCGACGTTGTTGTTATCGCAGCTAACACAAACGTTGATAAAGCGCGCTTTGTTGGCAAGAAAGTGTACCAAGCGGCTATCTCTGAATGCACTGCAGATGCAAAAGCATTTCTAGAGAAAGCGGCAGCAGAAGCAACGGTACTAGACGCTTCTCAAGTTGAGACTACAGTGGAAGTTACTGGTACTTCTCCAGCGACAGGCAGCAAAAAGATCGTAGCGATTACGGCTTGCCCAACGGGTGTTGCACACACCTTTATGGCAGCTGAAGCGCTTGAAGCAGAAGGCAAACGCCTAGGTCACCAAATCAAAGTGGAAACTCGCGGCTCTGTAGGTGCTAAGAACCAACTGACAGACCAAGAAATCGCAGACGCTGATCTTGTTATCATCGCAGCAGATATCGACGTTCCACTGGATCGTTTTAACGGCAAAGCGCTATACAAAACGACAACGGGTCCTGCACTTAAGAAGACGAAGCAAGAAGTTGAAAAAGCCTTTGCTGAAGCTAAGCCATACCAGCACACAGCTTCTTCAAATTCAGCGCCTGCTGACGAGAAGAAAGGCGTGTACAAGCACCTAATGACAGGTGTTTCACACATGCTTCCTGTGGTGGTTGCGGGTGGTTTGATCATTGCACTATCTTTCGTATTCGGTATCGAAGCGTTTAAAGAAGAAGGCACACTAGCAGCAGCACTGATGACTATCGGTGGTGGTTCTGCATTCGCTCTAATGATTCCTGTTCTTGCTGGTTTCATTGCATTCTCAATTGCTGACCGTCCGGGTCTGGCTCCAGGTCTAATCGGCGGTATGTTGGCTAGCTCAACGGGCGCAGGTTTCCTAGGTGGTATCGCAGCAGGTTTCATTGCCGGTTACGCAGCGAAACTCATTGCCGACAAGGTTCAACTTCCACAATCCATGGAAGCCCTCAAGCCGATTCTGATCATTCCGTTTATTGCGAGTTTGTTCACTGGCCTTGTGATGGTTTACATCGTGGGTGGCCCTGTATCTGGCGTGATGAGCGCAATGACGACTTTCCTAAACAACATGGGAACGTCTAATGCGATTCTTCTGGGTGTGATTCTAGGCGCTATGATGTGTTTCGACCTTGGTGGCCCTGTAAACAAAGCAGCTTACACATTCGGTGTTGGTCTACTGGCTTCGCAAACTTACGCACCAATGGCAGCAATCATGGCAGCAGGTATGGTTCCAGCTCTAGGTATGGGCCTTGCGACTTTCCTAGTGAAAGACAAGTTTGAAGCAGGCGAGCGTGAAGCAGGTAAAGCATCATTCGTTCTTGGTCTATGTTTCATCTCTGAAGGTGCAATCCCATTCGCAGCGAAAGATCCAATGCGTGTTATCCCAGCTTGTATGGCAGGTGGCGCACTAACTGGTGCTCTATCAATGATGTTTGGTGCTCAGCTAATGGCTCCACACGGCGGCTTATTCGTACTACTGATTCCTGGTGCTATCTCTCCAGTTCTTATGTACCTAGTGGCGATTGCAGCAGGTACGGCAGTAACAGGCTTCGGTTACGCAGCTCTTAAAAAGATGAGCAGCGATAAAGTGACAGCAGAGGCTTAATCCCCCTACTCTGTTTAACGGCTAAACCCGTCGAACAGAGGCTCTTGATAACCGGTTTCTTGGTAAACGGTTCCTTGAAACAGAACAAAGGCTCCTCATTTGAGGAGCCTTTTTATTATTCGTGCATTTTCCGGTCGGAATGAGTTAAGTACAATATTGGTATATTTGATTAGCTACTTAGCGTTTCTTCAAAGACACCCAGCTCACGACCAAGCCAAATCGCGCGTACTGTGTGATCCAAAGTTTCTTCACCGCCAGTTACCGGGTGAATAAGCACCGACATATCACCGCGTTCTTGCTCAAGCCACTCGACAATACCCGACTCTTTGTTAGCAAAGTGAATTTCAAACATCGGCATCTTATGCGGGCCAACCAAACGCTGGATTAATGGGAAAGTTTCTAACACATCTTTACGTTCTGAGAGGATTTTCTGACGCAGTGTTTCTGCCTGCTCTGCAAATCGCAAAGGGAAATAGATATGACCGTGGTACATGGCACCATCCTTTAGAATTATGATGTCGCAAGTTTATACCTAAACCGCCTTTAATAGCTAAATCTAAATAGGTGAGCTTGCTTTCGGAAGGATCAATTTGAAATGAGAAAACTAGAGTCTGTTATTCGAAGTAATCAACAACAAACTCTAGTGATGTACAGCGAGTTAATTTTGAAGCGACTAAGGCTTAAGCTTTAAAACTCGGTCAATGTCTTCCGCAGAATGGCGCTCTGGTACTTGCTCCCACTCTTCGCCAAATGAACGGTTAACCACTCGGCCGCGTTGGAAACCTTCGCGCGCTTCTAGTTGCTTCGCCCAGCGCACAACGTTGGTGTAAGACTCAACCTGTAGGAACTCAGCAGCATCGTATATTTTGCCCAGCACAAGGTTGCCATACCATGGCCAGATCGCGATATCAGCGATGCTTAGCTCTTCACCTGCCACAAATGTGTTATTTGCGAGTTGTTTCTCTAACACGTCTAGTTGACGCTTAGCTTCCATCGCAAAGCGGTTAATTGGGTACTCTTGCTTTTCATCAGCGTAAGCATAGAAATGGCCAAAGCCTCCGCCTAGGAATGGGGCAGAACCTTGTGCCCAAAACAACCAGTTAATGGTTTGTGTTCTTGCTGCCCCTTCTTTTGGTAAGAAGTGACCAAATTTTTCAGCTAAGTGCATCAAGATAGATGCCGATTCGAAAACATTAACGTCTTCGTCACCAGACTTGTCGACAAGTGCTGGTATTTTAGAATTTGGATTCACTCCAACAAAGCCAGATGAGAACTGATCAGCCTCACCGATGTTGATCAAGTACGCATCATATTCAGCTTCTTTAACACCCGCCGCTAACAACTCTTCCAGCAAGATAGTGACTTTTTGACCGTTAGGTGTGCCAAGAGAATACAATTGAAAGGCATGGTCACCAACAGGCAGCTCTTTATCAAAGCGAGCTCCAGATTCAGGACTATTGATGTTTGCCCACTTGTTACCACCAGCAGTATCGTTAACCCAAACTTTTGGCGGAGTGTATTGTTCTGACATGATATTTCCTTATTAATATAGGGTCTCACAAACTGATATTAGGTCACATGCCTGTGGTTAAAACCCCTGAATACGATTTATTTTCAAACTGTTAAGCATGGCTTATTCCAGAAAGGCATAACCTGCTTTATGACACAGCACACGTAAAAGATAAGTGCCCAATCAAACCTAAGCCACATAACGGTTAGTACGAAATATGATTTAGTCACGACATGCCTACAGGTTAAAGAAAGCTGTGATAAAATCGGGAGATTACAATTGATAAGGATTTGGCAATGTCTTCTGATTTCACAGGCTCGAGTGCAGCGTATGCTCGCCAAGAGAAAGGCTACCGCGAAAAAGCACTAAAACTGTACCCTTGGGTATGTGGTAAATGTGCGCGTGAATTTGTTTACTCAAACCTCCGAGAGCTTACCGTTCACCACGTGGATCACGACCATACAAACAACCCTGAAGATGGCAGTAACTGGGAGCTATTGTGCCTGTACTGTCACGATCATGAGCATTCAAAATACACTGACCATGAACGTTATGGTGTGGATGCAAAAGCGAGTTTAGATGATCATCAGTCAGCGACACACAACCCGTTCGCCGATCTCGCTAAGATGATGAAGAAGTAACACGCCTTCAGAGTTGTCTTCGGTAGATGGTAACTGTTAGATAATAGATAAATAACAAGAAACCCCAGTATGTCACCATACTGGGGTTTCTTTTATCTGCCGTCACAACCAAATAATAGAGTTCAGGTAAGCAGGATCAAAAAAGCCTTCCGAAGAAGGCTTTATAAGAATCAAATCGAATTATGCTGCCGCTTGTTTGCGAGACTCTTCTACCTGTTTAGCGCGCTTTTTCATCGTCAGTTTATCGCGGTATGCAAACCAAACGTAAGACACAACCACTAAGAAGAACAGGTACGACAACGAGAAAATGAACGGCGATTGAATGATATCGTTCGAGATACCCCAAGAAACACCGATAACCGTCACTGCAATTTTTGCAAAAAAGCCACACATCAATAGCACTAATGCCAACTGTGGGAAACGCGTGCTGCGGAATGCAAGCCAGTAACAACTGCCTACAGCCAATGCCGCGATGTAGAAGCCGAACAAGAAAGAATGAATATGATCAGCCGCTGCTACACCACCAGTAATCGACATCAATAGAATTAAAAATAGTTTCATAATACTCGCCTCGTAATAGACTAGAAACGCATCCTTTCATTTTTGGAATCTCAGTTTGCGTACTATTTTCCCACTTTTTCCCAACAACACAACCCCTCAGATCGAACAAAATGTAAGCAAAAGCACCTTCAAAAACCACTATTAACAATTGGTTAACATATTGTTTCTAATAGAACTCCGTTACTCCTTGTCTCATATGAAAAAAGCACTACTTCGATTTATTTTGTTACACAAATTTAACCTTGGAAATTAATTAAAATTTTTTGCAACTCTGTGATATCCGCACGGAATACGAGTCTACTAAAAATTTATCACCTCGAAATCCCAGGAATAATTGGGTAACAGGGCGAAAAAGAACAAAATAGAAAGGTGTTAAAAACATTTTGAAAACCAATGAAAAACAACCCATTAACAAACTGAATTTAATTTACCAAAAATGGAAAAAGAGATTCCAATCACATTTTTATTGGTTATAATCCGCGCTCTTTTGCGCTATCTGTTGATAAACGCAAACTAATTTTGAAGAAACAATCACAATAACCCGTCTTTAGTTAAGTGGCTCTCCACTAACCGATGACAAAACTGAGAATAAAAATGAGCAAGATTGATAAAGCAACACGTATCCTGCTAGCAGGCTTCTGTATCAACCTTTGTCTTGGCATCCTGTATGCTTGGAGTGTATTTAACAAAGCGCTAGTAACTGAAGCTGGTTGGAGTGCTGCTGAAGCATCTTCACCTTACGCTATTGCAACTATCACATTCTCTGTTTGTCTTCTTGTTGCGGGCATCCTACAAGACCGTATGGGTCCACGTAAGATCCTTATCCTAGGTACAGCGCTTACTGGCCTAGGTATGATTGCTTCTGGTTTCGCAACAACACCTATGATGCTAAACCTAACGTTTGGCGTGATGACAGGTGCTGGTATCGGCTTCGGTTACGCATGTCTTTCTCCATCAGCAATGAAGTGGTTCCATTCTTCTAAGAAAGGTATGGTTAACGGTCTAATCGCTGCTGGCTTCGGTCTTGCTGCTATTTACCTAGCACCACTAACTTCTGCGCTAATCGATAGCATGGGTATCCAAACAAGCTTTATGATTCTTGGTGTTGGTGTACTTGCAATCGCAGTACCTCTAGCGGCAACGATCAACAACCCACCAGCGGATTACACGCCAGCTGAGCCTAAAGTAAAAGAAGGCCAAGCACCTAAAGCGGTTAAGAAGACTGAAGACCTAACGTGGAAAGTAATGCTGAAGACTCCTCAGTTCTACTCTCTATGGATCATGTACGCATTTGCTGCTTCTGTTGGTCTTATGATCATCGGTAACATCACTACGATTGCTAGCGTTCAAGCGAACCTACCAAACGCGGTTTACCTAGCGTCTATCCTTGCTGTATTCAACTCAGGCGGCCGTGTTGCTGCGGGTATGCTTGCAGATAAAATCGGTGGCGTACGTACTCTACTTCTAGCGTTCATCCTTCAAGGCGCGAACATGGCTCTATTCGCTACGTTCAACTCTGAATTCACGCTAATCATTGGTACAGCAATCGCAGCTGTTGGTTACGGTACGCTTCTAGCAGTATTCCCAACACTAACTGCTGAGTTCTACGGCCTGAAAAACTACGGTACTAACTACGGCGTGCTTTACACGGCATGGGGTATCGGCGGCGCTATCGGTGCAGCAGTTGTTGGTTTCTCAATGTCAAACGGCGAAGGTTACGGCCTAGCTTACACAATCTCTGCAGTTATGATGGCAGTGTGTATTGTTCTAGCAATCATCACTAAGCCAATCTCTGAAGCTAAAGTTGCTGAACTAAAAGCATCACAAGCTTAATCAACAGAAAAGATTGAATTTGTTACTGAAGAGCTTAACCTTAGGGTTAGGCTCTTTTTGTATCAAGCGACTTCTCCATTGACGACCGAAACTACTCCCCAACTCTCCCCTACTTATTATCTCGACAACTTCAATCGATTGGTTGAACACGCGCAAACGCTCTACCCTGATCTTCTGAGTGACGATGAGTGCCGTTGGTTGTCTGAATACAAACGTCTTTCTGTTTCAAGCCAATGTTTAATGGTTCGTTTACTTTCTCGTAAAGGCTGTTGGTTTCGCAGCGATAAACTCAACTATCTAGAAATTCCTGACTTAAATAGCACACTACAAGAGCTGAGCGACTCAGGCTTTATTATGTTAAGTCATCCCACAAAGCAACATAACCTCGTAATTAATGAGGTCGAACTCGGATTGCACTTACTCACTAAACCAGAGCTGTTGAATGTATTCCCCGCCCTTAAGAGCAACAGATCTGCCAAGAAAGATAAGCTGTTGTTACTGCTTGATCAGCAGTCTTTCGACCAATTTCGAAACCTAACCTTCGACTGTATTTATGTCGTCCAATCTCAAGTGATTGATGTATTACTGTTGCTATTCTTTGCCAACACCTATCAAGACTTAAGCCAATTCGTGTTAAGCGACCTTGGGTTCAATACCTTTGAGAACTATCCATTAAGCAAACAGCGCCGCTTCTTCACTTCTAGAGATCAACTCAATCAATTGCTCCAGATACGCGATATTCAACGCTTGTATTCAGAAGGTGACCGCAAAGACGGTGAGTTTCTGGAGCTGCTTTTAAACTCGATTTCTGAAGAGTCAGAACACAAAAGCATTGCTAGAAAACGATCGCGATTGATCAATGACCTCGCACGTGACCTAGAAAGGCTTAACCAAAATGACCAAGCTACCTTTTGGTTCAAACAATCGGAACTTCCTCCGAGCAGAGAACGACTTGCGCGCATCTATGACAAACAAGGAGAGTTAGACTTAATGCATGACACTGTCACGCAAATGCAAGCTACTCCATCGGATGTGTCAGAGCTAGAGGTCGCGGTTAAGCTTGAACAGAGGTTATTACGGAAGCAGGGCCACAAGGTCCCTCGCCCTTCAAAGCCAAGTTGCGCGCAGATAAAACTGGAATTAGACCTCAGCCAAACGCGAGTCGAGCTTGCGGTAAAGCAACATTTTGAAAGCCAGGGCTGGGATGTCTACTTTTCTGAAAACAGTTTTCTGTGTGGTTTGTTCGGTTTGGCTTTTTGGGATGTCATTTTCTCTGATGTCGAAGGTGCTTTTATCAATCGTTACCAACATCGGCCACTGGACTTGTATCACTCAGACTTTATAGACAAACGAGCCGAGCAAATTGAAGCTGTGTTCCAAACCCTATCCGAACACGGGCTGAACCACTTACTTGAGAACTACGATGAAAAGCAAGGCATCGCTAATCCCTTTGTTCATTGGAATCATTTCCCTAAAGCACTCATCGAACACAGCACGGAAG
Source organism: Vibrio sp. 10N.286.55.E10 (assembly GCF_002872555.1). NCBI lineage: Bacteria > Pseudomonadati > Pseudomonadota > Gammaproteobacteria > Vibrionales > Vibrionaceae > Vibrio > Vibrio sp. 10N.286.55.E10. The sequence continues at coordinate 226,678 of NZ_MCSD01000004.1, read as the reverse complement.
CTATTCCTAACACCTTGATTATCGACCTCTTCAAAGTGTTATTGAGTGACTTAAAACTATTTAGAACCGGGATGCCCGATTTGATTGCGTTCAAAGACGAACGGTTTCATTGGATTGAAGTCAAAGGCCCAGGAGATAAGCTGCAAGACAACCAGTGGCGCTGGATCAAAGAGTTTGAGCGATTGTCTGTCCCTTTCTCTGTTTGTTACGTCAATCAATGAGTCTTACTCTTAGCTCATGGCTGTTAGCTCTTAGTGCTTAATCTGGCTGGGTCTAAGCCCTAATTTATGAGCAAAAGCGAGTGACGTGCATCGACAAGTTACTCGGTTCCATCAAGATCTTATCTATAAGATTGTTAGAACATGAGCATTTTCAATCATTTTCGATATAATTAGAGAAAATGCTTAATATATAAATACGTATGAATTTGAAAAAACTCTTCATTTTAGCTTTTGTTAGCGTCTTCTCAGGTTGTGCCGTCTACGCAGGTTTAAACTTCGACGAGTTATTTGGTGAGCAACAAGTACGCGATCGCCAAGCCCCTATTCTTTCGGCTCAAGCACAGCACTTCATTAACGAAGTAAAACCCATCATTGATAACCGATGCGTGGTTTGTCACGCTTGTTATGATGCGCCCTGCCAGTTAAAGATGTCTTCAGTAGAAGGTATAGACCGAGGTGCAAGCAAAGCACTCGTTTATCAAGGTACCCGTTTAACTGCTTCTGCCCCTACTCGCTTGTTTGAAGATGCTATAACCACACAAGAGTGGCGTGATGCGGATTTTCATCCTGTCCTCAATGAGCGTATGCAGAACTCAACCGCTAACCTCGATGCAGGTCTTGTTTCTCGTATGTTGATCCAGAAAGAGAATCACCCTCTACCCGATCAAACCCAGCTAGAAGGTTTCGACTTTTCAACCGACCGAGACCAACAGTGCCCAACGATTGAAGAGTATGCCCAATATGAGAGAGATTACCCAACTTGGGGAATGCCGTATGGGATGCCGAATTTAGATAAAACAGAATACGCAACTTTAATGAGTTGGTTAGAAAATGGCGCGTTGATGAACGACCATATCCCGCTGAATGATGCGGAACAAGAGCTCGTTAATGTCTACGAAAGCTTTTTAAATAAAAGTGACAATAAGAGCCAACTTTCAGCTCGTTACATCTATGAGCACCTGTTTTTATCTCACGTCTATTTTTCTGATTTAGCTCAACCCACACGTTTCTTCACTGTTGTTCGCTCTGCAACACCACCAGGTGAAGCGGTAAAACGCATCACGACTCGTCGCCCTTATGACGATCCAAAAGTAGACCGTGTTTACTACCGCCTGATTCCAGAGCAAGGCAGCATCGTCGACAAAACGCACATGCCTTTCGCACTTAATAAAGAACGTCTACAAAAGTGGAATAACTGGTTTGTCGATGCGAATTACTCAGTAAAACAACTTCCTAGTTACAACATTGATGTTTCTGCTAACCCAATGACTTCGTTTGAAGCGCTGCCAGTAAACTCGCGCTTCCACTTCATGTTGGACAATGCTCAAAACACCATCATGGCCTTTATCAAAGGGCCAGTGTGTCGAGGTCAACTTGCTCTAAACGTGATTAACGATCGTTTTTGGATTTTCTTCATTGACCCCGAGAAAGCCGACTTACCAGAAATAAACGCCTTCTACGCGAGCCAAAAGAAAAACTTAAAGCTACCTAGTGAGCTAGACAGCAATACGGTTCCTGTCACTAATTGGGTAAGATACGCGAAGCAACAAGCACGATACCTAAATGCCAAATCAGACTTCACCAACCAATGGTTTGAAAGTGGCGTAAACCTGGACACTGACATCATTTGGGATGGCGATGGCGTCAACCCAAATGCAGCCCTCACCATCTTTAGACATTTTGATAGCGCATCTGTTGTGCAAGGGTTAGTTGGCACGCAACCTAAGACGGCATGGATTCTTGATTATGCTCTTTTAGAACGCATTCATTATCTTCTCGTCGCAGGCTTCGATGTCTACGGTAACTTTGGCCACCAACTGATTACACGCATGTTCATGGACTTCTTACGCCTTGAAGGTGAAAGTAATTTCTTAACCCTTCTTCCTAAAGACGTGCGACATATTGAACACTCAAGTTGGTATAAAAACCAAAGCACACAATTGAGCGACTACTTGCAGCGTAATATTGCACCTTTTGAACAACCAACCAGTGTGGTTTACAAAACGGCCGATCCTAAACGTGAACTGCTTAACATGATCAAAGATAAGCTCGCACCTGTCCTCGATAATCGCTTTGATATTGTTGAAACAGGTTTTGGTAAAAAGAATGAAGCACTGCTCAATCAAGTGAATTTGATTAAGGGAGAAGGCCTACGTCATGTACCTCAATTAGTCATGACCATGATTGAAGGCGAAAACGGCGAAGAGCAGCTGTTCACCATGATTCACAATAACGCTCACAGCAACATTTCTAGCCTTTTTAATGAAGAAGGTAACCGCGATTATGCCAATGATGACCTTACGCTCGTACGAGGCGTTGTCGGTAGCTACCCTGCGGCTTACCTGTCATTAACCGAGAATGAGATTCCGACTCTGGTTAAAGCGCTACAAAACTTAAACACAGAAGAAGACTACGTGGCTTTGCTAGACAAGTTTGCGGTACGACGCAGTTCTAGCGAGTTCTGGCCATTCAGTGACCGAGTGCATCGTTGGTATCAACAAGACCAACCAATTGAGTTTGGTTTGTTGGATTACAACCGCTTTGAAAATAGATAATAAGTAATAAGCCTTGGTTTTAGTTCTAGCTCTTGGGAGAGATTAGTTTTAAGAGGCTAGTCGTTCTGAAAGAAGGCTCACTTGCTCGATATAAAAAATCCTCTGACGATATTCGTACAGAGGATTTTTTGTTGGTCTTGCTGATTGGGTATTGCTTAAAACAAACTTACACCATTAAGCAGAAACATAAGGGAGGAGAGCCTCTAACGAATCTTTAACCAATTCAGATAAAGCTTGGTCGTTATCTCTGTACTGCAGTAATGGGGCTTCACTTGCTTCAATGCTCTGACATAAACTGTACAGTGCTGATAAACCCAAGCTACCTGCAGATCCTTTAAGCTTGTGCGCCAAAGACTTCACTTCTCGTCCATTATCGGCTTCACTCGCCTCGACTAATTCATTCAAAGTAAGGTTGCTGCTCTCCTCGAAAAGCACAACGATTTGCTTCATTTTCTCTAAACCAAGAATCGATAGGTCACCCTCTATCACTTTGGAATCAATCAGTTTCACCGGAACGTCTCCTTCATCTTGAGAGTCAGTTATAGTAGTGTGCTTAGCCAAAAGTTCAACCATCTGTGTCGAGTACAATTCATCACTGTTCCCCTTAATAACACGGTTACCATTTTGCTTACACACAGCATCATTTGGATCGGGCTGTGGCAACAATAGTGTTTTACCATCGAGTTGAGCAACGATGAGCTGAGAAAGTGCTTCCTTTTCTAGCGGTTTAGGCAAGAAACCATCAAACCCTGAGGCTAAATAACTCTCGACTTCCTCGTTGAACACATGAGCCGATACTGCGATCATTGGTGGTACTTCGCGTATCACGCCTTCTTCATTTTTCTGCTGGTTCGCATCGTCTTTGAGCTGTTGAATTAGCTCGACGCCATCACAGTCCGGTAAGTTAATGTCCACCAGCGCAATATCAAACTCTTGCTCACTGAATATGGCTCTCCCTTCTTGTCCAGTTGTCGCAATCACGACCTCGTGGCCTAGATTATGCAAAAAGCCTTCAGCAACGATGCAGTTTACAGGGTTGTCTTCAATCAGAAGTACTTTAGCTCGAATACAAGCTTCAATGACCGGTACTTTCGTTTCAATTTTCTCACCGGCTTCAAGTGGCAGTGAGAACCAGAACTGGCTGCCCTCGCCTTCTTCAGAATGAACGCCAATATCCCCGTTCATTGCCAACATGATGCTTTTACTGATCGCTAACCCAAGCCCTGTGCCACCCGTTTTGTTGCGACCGCTGTCGGTTTGGGTAAAGGCATCAAACAGACAAGCTTGCTCGCTTGTGTCAATTCCGACACCAGTATCTGACACTTCAAACATCACTCGATTTTCATCTTCGATATCTAAGCTGATAAAGATATCGACCGAGCCACTTTCTGTAAACTTAATCGCGTTACCGACCAAATTATTCAAGATTTGGCTGATTCGAGTTACGTCACCACGCCAATAGCGTTGCACGTCACTTTCAATATGGAAATCAAAATTCAGCTTCTTCTCAGCGGCACGCCCTTCCATCAATTGGTAGGTATCTTGAACCATCTGATGAAGGTCAAACGACGCCGTGCGGATTTCCAGATGCCCCGCTTCTATCTTGGAATAATCCAACACGTCATTCAAAATCGCGAGTAGGTTCTTACCGCTGCGGTTAATGATGTCAGCATAGCCGGATTGCAACGGGTCTAGCCCTGTATCTTTGAGCAATCTTGCAGTACCTAATACACCGTTCATCGGCGTTCGTATTTCATGACTCATCGTCGCAAGGAAAGCGGACTTTGCTCGGCTTGCTTGTTCTGCGGCGTTGCGAGCCTTAGCGTGATTGCCCACCTCGATATTTAGCTTCTCATTGGTCTTCTGCAGCTGATAGGTTCGGTCTGTGACCAACTCTTCTAAGTGTTCTTTGTGCTCTTCAAGTTCGCGTTTCGCCTTTGCTTCACCCACCGCAACCACTTGCAGCGCCTGCGCGGTATTTCTAGCAGTGATGATCGCCTCGCCCATATGAGCCAACTCATCATTACCCTTAACCGAGATATCAATATTCAGGCGACCTTGTGCGATAGACATCAAGGCCGATGAGTATTCAGTAAGGCGTTTCACGACTGAGATATACACCACTCGCCACACGATAAATGCGACGATAACCAAACCAATAACCGAAATCACAGACAGTGACCATTGAGCAAGATTCAACGTGCTGGTCAGCTCATCAACCGCTTTTTTGGTGCTTCGGTTCGAATCATCAACCAGTTGGTTAACTGTTGTATTCAATTGAGAGAACAACTCCAGCGTATTTTGCATCAGAAACTCTGACTTTTTGGTGTTCTCATATTGTTCTAATGAAATATCGAACACGACTTGGCGTTTTCTGAGCTCTTCAAGTAGCTGAGACATCTGCGCTGAACGAGTAGGATCTTCGACCGCTTTAACACGGCGTGCCATGATCCTTAGATTGGATTCAAACTCAGATTGGATTTGATGAATACGCTCAACGTTGGTAACGGTTTGCGTTTCTTCAATTTGGTTAAGCATTTTGAACGCCAGCAAATGCAATTCATGCAGACGCTCTGACAAATCAAGGTCAACCTCTACAAGCGCATCTAAGGCTTGGTAGGCTTTATCCGTTTCTTTGGTTTCTAGCAGGTCATAGATGTGCGTTACGTTAGCAACCGCGATGGTAGCCGTGTTCAAAACTTGGGTTCGCGTCAACTGCTCTAGCTCTTCGGCAAGTAAGCGCATCTCTTCGACACGAGACGACAGCTCTTTGTTTAACCAAAGCTTACGCTCAACCGACACACCCAACTCAGCCAGAGTGTTAATAACGCTTTGAACATTATTTTCGAGTTTGTTAAGAAGTTGAGAATCGAAACTATCGACACCAAGATCTTTGATATGCTGAAGAAGCGACTCAAGTTGGTCGAATAGTACTGTGCCAGCCTTTTTTCTTTGTGCTTCATTTCTCGCATTAGAAAGCGTTTGTACTGACGAAATAATACGGTTACTCAACTCAGAAACCTGACGAGCTTCGATCATGGCAGGAAGCGCCGAATCAACGACGTTTCTTTCGGTTTTTGCTACAAAGCTAAAACCAGAAACACCAATCAATGCAGACAATAGAACCAACAGTGCCATCACTAAGAATGAGGCCAGCAGCTTGCGTCCAATACTCGCTGAAGCTAACAACATAAACTCTAAACCTTAAAACGTTCTTCTTTACCCATGCAGAATACGCTATATTTTGCAGTGTTTCTTATCTAAAACCAATAAAACGGCAATTCATGCTATCTAGATCTTTCGCTTCAAAAATTCTTTTCTCACTATTGGCCTCAGTGACTACTGTCGCAAGTGCTAGCGAGCCTTTGAGCCCAATAAAACCCGCCGAAGCCACATCACACAAAGAGAAAATTTGTGCCATTTATCCGCACCTCAAAGACTCTTATTGGTTGTCGGTAAACTATGGAATGATCTCTGAAGCAGAAAAGCAGCAAGTGGAACTAAGAGTTTTGGAAGCTGGCGGTTACCCCAACGTGGCCAAACAAGCCTCGCAACTGGTGCTTTGCACACAATGGGGAGCCGATGCCATTATTCTTGGCACAGTTTCACCTGATGCTTACCATGACAACCTTACTGATTGGGTTGGCTCAACGCCTGTGTTTGCGACAGTCAATGAGTTAACCGTCAATGAAGAGCAACAAAAGGTATTGAAAGGCACCGTCGGTGTCGACTGGTATCAAATGGGGTTTCAAGTCGGCGAGTTTTTGTCAAAGAGACACCCAAAGGGATCCGGCGAAACGCCTATCGCCCTGCTACTTGGCCCTCAAGCAAGTGGCGGTACAAAGCCTGTTGCACTTGGCTTTTATGATGCGATCAAGTCGAGCGATATCAAAATTGCGATCAGCTATTGGGCAGATAACGATAAAGAACTACAGAGAAACCTAGTACAGCAAGTCATTGAGCAGCCGGATATTAAATATATTGTGGGAAGTGCCGTCGCGATTGAAGCAGCGATCAGTGAGCTACGAGCGGCCGATAAAACAGAAGAGATTGGGTTAATTTCGAGTTACTTAAGTCACGGAACCTACCGTGGTTTACTTCGTAACAAGGTACTTTTTGCACCAACAGATAAAATGGTTGAGCAAGGTCGCTTGTCGGTAAAACAAGCCACGAGTTACTTACGCGGTCAACCTTACGAGCAACACAGCGCACCGATTATCGAGGCGCTGACACCAGCAACACTCAAAGATCAAATTATCGCCGACTCATTGTCACCTTCTGAGTTTCGTCCGGTATTCAGTGTGAATCCTTAGTGCTATATTGGCTGAAGAACTCAAAACAATAAAAACGAAACAACAATTTAGGGAACATTCATGCAAAAAACGACGCGCACTATGCCAACGCACAAGCATATCGCTTTGGTCGCTCATGACCACTTCAAACCTGAGCTACTAAGATGGGTCAAAGAGAACAAAGAAAAACTACAAAAGCACTTCCTTTACGCAACGGGCACGACTGGTTCTCTGCTGAGTAAAGAGACAGGCTTAGCAATCAAGAGCATGATCAGCGGCCCTATGGGCGGTGACCAACAACTTGGCGCGCTTATCTCTGAAGGCAAAATCGATATGCTGATTTTCTTCTGGGATCCACTTAATGCTGTACCACACGACCCAGATGTAAAAGCACTGCTTCGTATCGCAAGTGTTTGGAACATTCCTGTAGCAACCAACCGCGCTACCGCTAACTTCCTATTTAACTCTTCACTGCTTGAAGAAGAAGTGATCATCGAAATCCCAGATTACGAAGCGTATCTTGCTGAACGTACTTAACGCTTAGTTTGACTGAATCATACGTTACATACTAAAAAGCCTGCACAATCGCAGGCTTTTTGTTCGTCTGAATATAGGAATATGGACTACTTGTCACTCCACACTGCCATTTCGTTGCCACTTGGCTCTCTAAAATGGAAGCGCCTACCACCAGGGAAACTGAATATCTCACGGTTTACCTGTCCACCAGCATCCATCACGTCACGTTCAGTTTGCTCAAGATCTTGGCTATAGAAAACCATCAGCGCTGCGCCGTTATCCGTATTCGATGCAAGATTCGCCAAATAGAAGCCGCCCATTAAGCCTTTACCTTCAAAAGCAGAATACTCAGGGCCATAGTCTTCGAAGCGCCAACCAAACACTTGGCTGAAAAACGCCTTAGTTGCTGCGATGTCTTTCGCAGCAAATTCAATGTAGTTAATAGAGCCGTGTTCCATAGCAAACTCCTTATGCTTTATGCGTCTGCCTTGTGATATTAAGGCAGGGCTTGAAGATCTAATATTAGACAATTACGTCAAGTAACATCACTTTTTACGAACAACGGGGTAATCAGAACCATGCAGCTCTTGCACAAAGCCAGAACCGTCACCGCTGTGCGTAATCCATACTTTCTCTTTTGCCCGCGTCATTGCTACATAGAACAAACGACGCTCTTCCGCATAAGGGAACGCGTCTGATGATTCAGTCAATGCGCCATCAATATGCAGCTGTTTCTTCTTGGTCGGGAACTGTCCTTCGTCAACACAAAGAATAATGACAAAGTCCGCCTCTTTACCTTTACTGCCGTGGCAAGTCATGAACTTGATATCAATGGAGGTGAAGATCTTCTTCCAGTCTTCCAACAACTCTGGCTTGTGGTAATGATTACGTCCAAGTAGCAGCACCGATTTATTGGTTTTGCCTTTAGATTGGCGGTTCAATTGGTCGAGGATCTTCTCAACTTCTTTGCTTGGCGCACTGTACACCGCCTTCTGCTTCTGTTGTTTGAAGCTGTTCAATTCTTTCGGCAATTGAATCGGGTTTTCTTGTACAAAGCGATTGGCAACCGCACCTAACTGATTGTTAAAGCGATAAGTGGTATCGAGGTGATGAATCGTCGAGCTCTCAAAGCGGTCTTTAAAGCCGGTCGTGAGATCCACATCGGCGCCTGCAAATTGGTAGATTGACTGCCAGTCATCACCTACAGCAAAAATAGAGGCTTGGTGCTCGGCTTTAGACTGATTGCAAAGCGCCTCAACCAAGGCAAGACGATCTGGCGAGATATCTTGATACTCATCGATCATGATGAACTTCCAAGGCGAGATAAACTTGCCCTTTTCAATATACTGAGTCGCTCGGCTGATCATGGTTGAGAAGTCGATATGATTCTGTTCTTTCAATTCTTTTTGCCACGCTGTCACACATGGCCAACACAGTGAAAGCTCACTGTTAAGACGTGTATAGTCTCGGTGATCAATCAGCTGTTGCTGTACTTCTTTTTTGGTTAAGCCCGACGCATTCAACTGTTCAAGCTGCTTTTCAAGCCAACCAATCAACTTGAGGTTTGAAACGTGGCTACCAAGCTCATCGTCACCGGTTAAATAAGCGATTGGCCATTTAGACAAATGTTTTTGCCAACGTTTAAAGTTGGTCGGTGTCATCCAGTGCTTTTTCAACCAATCAATGCACCATGCTTGGCGTTGATTATCATCGAGCGCGAGTGGAGAAATAACCACGCGTTCGGGTTCAACTTGATTGAGTATCTTTAAACCCAACTGGTGGAAAGTGCTGACTTGCACCTTCTCTGCTGATAAACCAATTTTACTGTCGAGGCGCTGTTTCATCTCTTCCGCCGCTTCACGACCAAAGGCGAGCAATAACAACTCTTCAGCTTGAGCTTGATGGCTTTGCAGTAAATACGCGACGCGAGCCGTTAGAACACTGGTTTTACCTGAGCCTGCACCCGCTAAAATAAGGTTGTGATCATCATTCATCAACACCGCATATTGTTGCGATAAGTTCAGTGGTGACGATTCACATTGAGCGAACAATACTTCCCAGTTTTTTCGCTCGGTCTCTAGCCATTGCTGATTTCTTTCAGCTTGCTTGATTTCCGTTTCAGACAACCATGGCTGCATGCGAGCAATGCGATTTGGCATGCGCTGCGCCGCTTCCTCAAGGGTCATGGTCATGTTTTCTAGACCTGAGTTGACCATATCGACCCAAGTCTTAACTTTAGAATGCGGTAGAAAGGCTGGTAGCTGCTCAAGACGCGTTAATTCGGTTTCCCATTGAGGAACGTGCTCAGCTAGTTGTTCACATTGTGTGTCATGCCACTTCTGATAAGCAGCAACCGATGCGCGTGCAAATTGACGGCATTGATCCCAAGGTAGGCCTTGTACTAACCAACTGCGCTGTGTTCCGTCTTGTTGATTGGCAAAAAATTGTAGCGAGCCCCAAAACAATCCGCGTTTGATCGCGATCTTGCCACTCCAAATAGTAAACGGGATACGCTCTTCACTGCCTACTGAAGATAACAGCAAGCGTGGACCATCAAGTTCAACCTGATGATATTCATTTTGAATAAAAAACTGTGCAGTCTTGTTAGCGCTTAGCTGCATTGGAGTGTGCTCTTAATTGGGAATATTGAATTTATATCATGATGCAATGAGAATTAATAATATCTCATATCTTATCGACGCTTTCATGACCACCTACGGGCAATTATGGATAAGTATCAAATTCTTGTGCTTGATTTCTGTTAGGATTATGGTTTTTAGTGTGTCAAGTGAGCGACTGTGGACTTTTCAGCCAAATTACGCCTCTATTGGGCGAATAAAACCATAAATTACAGCGTATTAATTCTCATCACTCTGCTCGGTGTGGTGGTGCCTGCTTGGTATTATGGACAAAACACACTGATCACGCCTTTGATCTTAGGCGTCATTGCAGCGGCTCTTGCGGAAAGCGATGACAGCTTTACCGGACGCTTAAAAGCACTTACGCTGACCTTTATCTGTTTCGCGGTTGCGGCTTTCTCTATTGAGCTTCTCTTCAATACGCCTTGGCTGTTTGCGATAGGGCTTTTTGTTTCAACTTTCTCCTTTATCATTCTCGGGGCAATTGGCCCTAAATACGCGAGTATCGCGTTTGGTTCTCTCTTAGTTGCCATCTATACCATGCTCGGTGCCCATGAGAGCACCAACCTTTGGTTTCAACCGCTTCTACTGTTAACTGGTGCCGCTTGGTACTACTTCATGTCGATGATTTGGCAGATAGTGTGGCCAATGCAACCTGTGCAGCAAAACTTAGCCACGGTATTCGATCAAATCGGTAATTACATCGATTCAAAAGCGGAACTCTTCTACCCCGTTTCAGACTTGATTCCTCAACCACACCGCATCATTGAAGCCAAGCTCAACGCGAGTACCGTTAATGCACTCAACATGTGTAAAGCGACACTACTTAATCGCTCTAAACGCGGACACATTGATGGACCAAGTGACCGATTTCTTAATACCTACTTCATCGCACAAGATATTCATGAACGCGTAAGTTCAAGCCATTATCGTTATCAAGAACTGGCAAAGCACTTTGAACGTTCTGACGTGTTGTTCCGATTTAAGTATCTACTGGAAGCCCAAGCCACAGCTTGTAAAGAAGTGGCGAGCTCATTGAAAGTGGGCGCTGAATACCAACATGGTGACAAATCTGTACTGGCACTTGATGAGCTGATGTCTTCACTTAACCATCTACACCAACAGAACAAGCCCGAGTGGAAATCGCTGTTAAATCAATTGGATTACTTATTCAATAACCTGGCAACGGTTGAAAAACAGCTATCGAATATCAGTAACCCAGACGCAGAGAAGATTGAAGAAGGTGTATTAGACGACACCAACCCACACACGTTGACGGCAATGTGGCACAAAATCAAAGCCAATCTGCATACCGACTCTATGCTGTTTCGTCATGCGATTCGTATGGCGATCACGCTGACACTCGGCTACGGAATCATCCAAGGGTTTAATATTGAGCGTGGTTACTGGATCCTGCTAACAACACTGTTTGTTTGCCAGCCAAACTACAGCGCAACCCGCCAGAAGCTGACCGCCCGTGTTATTGGTACTGTGGCAGGCCTATTGGTTGGCGTACCGCTACTGACTTTCTTTCCTTCCCAAGAAAGCCAATTGGTGTTCATTGTGATCAGTGGCGTGATGTTCTTTGCTTTCCGAATCAATAACTACGGCTTCGCGACCGGTTTTATCACACTGCTTGTGCTCTTCTGCTTTAACCAATTAGGAGAAGGCTACGCGGTGGTGTTACCAAGACTAGCGGATACCTTTATTGGTTGTGCCCTCGCCGTACTTGCGGTCATTTACGTATTACCGGATTGGCAATCGAAGCGACTGCACAAAGTGATGGCGGATGCGCTCGATTCCAATAAGAATTATCTCGCTCAGATCATTGGTCAATACCGTGTCGGTAAGAAAGACAGCCTCAATTATCGTATCGCTCGTCGTAGTGCCCATAATAATGATGCAAACCTAACTGCCGCTATCAGTAGCATGCTGGTTGAACCCGGTAAGTACCGTACTTCTGAAGATGAGAGCTTCCGATTCCTAACACTCAACCACGCTCTACTCAGCTATATTTCGGCTCTGGGGGCTCACAGAACACGTATTGATGATGAGGCGACACACAAACTGGTGTTAGATGCGCACAGAGTAATCCACGAGCATCTAGACGCTCTAAATGATCAACTCTATTCTCATCAAGAACAGTGTGAAGTGAAAAACGCTTATGACCCTGAACTGGATAAACGTCTGAGTGAGTGGCGAGAAGAAGATGAGAGTTCTGTCAGAATGGTTCTACAGCAGCTCCATTTGATTTATCGAATGCTTCCAGAACTGCATACCTTAGCGACCAAGTTTGCAGTCAAGGTTAAGATCGATAAACCGTTTGAAACAGAAGCTTCATGAGTAACAAACAAAATACTGTAAAAACAAAAAGATAACGCCAATCGCTCACCTTTTGATCACCAGCCGTATTTATACATTGCTTTACCCATACCCCAAACTGGGTAGAGCAATTACTTGCCTACCCTTATGCCACAAGGGTTACAGGAGTTTTTACATTGTAGGAATTCTCTGACTTTGATTGACCAAGCCTTAACTTTGCCTAACATTTCTCGGACAAAAAACGACCACAGGAATTTATAGTTGTCTTAGTTTCAGGAAATTTCAAACACCATTTAATATTCGATTAATCTTGTTTGATTTCCTGTATCAGTAGGCTATGCTCTATAGAGCATATGGATTTGAACTAAGGTCACATTATGAACACACAGCAATTTGAAGCATTTAAGCAGCAAATACAGCTTCTTAGTCCACAGCAATTAAAAGCACTTCAAGGTGAAATCGACGGCAACCTTGAAACGGAGAAGCCTTGTTTGCTTACTGAAGAAGAGTTAAACGCGCTAAATGACCTGTTCAGTTAATAGACAGACATCACTATTTTAGCTTAAGTTCACATTTTCACCGTAAATTTCATCTGTTCACCATTGCGCTCAAAATATCGTCCGCCTAGACTCATTTCATACGTCAATAAAAGGTTCTGCTATGTCGATATCTGGTATTCAATCTGGTTACGCGATTATTCAGCAGTCAACTAACATGGCTGAAGAAGCTGCAATCGAGCTCAACCAAGCCTCCAAACACTCTTTAGAATCCGACGACACTTTCCAAGTTAGCGATCTCAGCTTTAATCAAATAGAGCCTGAACAATCCATTTCCTTTAAAGATAAAGAACCTGAACCCGCTTCATCCTCAACCGATTCCTTGATTAAACTGACACAAAGTGCAAGTTACAACCGCGTTGGTGCGAGTGTGGTTGATCGTCAAAACGAAGCCATCGGTAGCCTTCTCGACATTCATATCTAAATTACACTCAAATACAGCCTATATTTTGCGAAACTTTGCTGCTTTTTGCTTCAACAACCACACAAACTGTAACTCATTATATCAGGCGCTTGTTTCTGGTTTATTACTCGGTAGAATCAGCGCAAACCAATTTTCTGCACAAACTTTACTTCATACTATTTATGCCAAAACTAAATCTGCATCGCCGTGACTATGTTTCTATTTTAGGAGGCGACATCTCCGCAGACGAATTAGAAAAAAAGCTTCAACCTCATTTTGAAAAGCCAGTAAATAAACTGACACCTAGCCCCTACCTGACAGAAAAGAATCTCACACGCCGTTGGACTGCTCTCGATAACTCAGAATCACAAAAAGAGCTACTCGACTCCCATACCGAAAGTCAGATTCAAGCTTATGAAAAAAACATCGAACACTTCATTGGCACGGTTAAAGTGCCTGTCGGTGTCTCTGGCCCATTAAGAGTCAATGGCTTATTTGCTAAGGGCGATTACCTCGTACCACTCGCAACCACAGAGGCAGCGCTTGTCGCCTCTTACAATCGTGGTTCCAAACTGATTACGGCTTGTGGTGGCGCAAGTGCTATGTTGCTCAATGAAGGTGTAACGCGTACTCCTGGTTTCGCATTCCAAGGATTAGTTGAAGCTGGGCAGTTTGTGGCTTGGGCTGTGACTCAATATGACCAATTCAAGATCTTGGCAGAATCAACAACCTCACACGGCAAGCTTACCGACATCAACATCAACATCGAAGGCAACCATGTCTACTTGGTGTTTGAATTTCTAACTGGAGACGCTTCTGGTCAGAACATGGTAACCATCGCAACTAATGCTGTGTTTGAATACATCATTGAAAATACACCAGTTAAGCCTGACCATGCTTTTCTTGATGGCAACTTATCGGGCGACAAAAAAGCCAATACCCAAACCTTACGCAGCGTTCGTGGCAAAAAGGTAACAGCCGAAGTAAACATTCCTGCTGAGCTTGTTGCTAAGTACCTTCACACCACACCAGAGAAGATGGTTCAGTTTGGCCAGATGACCACTGTTGGCGGCGCTCTGAGCGGTACGATTGGTATCAATGCCCACTACGCGAATGCACTAGCAGCGCTCTACATTGCTTGTGGCCAAGACGCAGCGTGTGTTGCTGAGTCTGCGATTGGTATGACTCGTATGGAACTGAACAAAGAAGGCGGTTTATACGCGAGCGTGACCCTACCTAACCTGATGTTAGGGACTGTCGGCGGCGGTACTGGATTACCAAGCCAAAAAGCATGTCTCTATTTGTTAGGACTACACGGTAATGGTAAATCACAAGCCTTAGCCGAAGTGTGTGCTGCGCTGTGTTTGGCTGGCGAGTTATCGATTGTCGGTGCATTCTGTGCAGGCCACTTTTCACGAGCTCACCATAAGCTGGCTCGCAAATAACCTTAATCCGATTTGGCTTGTTCGTTTTTGTCATTCATGCAAAATCACAAGCCAACCTGAATACGTGAGTCACACATGGATTACTTACACTTATCGAGAGTGAGCCTTAAGCACCTCACTGCGCTGCATATTATGCTGAACACCCACAGTGTTACTCAAACGTCTGAGCAGCTTTGTGTCAGCCCTTCGAGTGTGAGTAAAACTCTGTCTCAGCTACGTGGCATCCTAAATGACGAACTGTTCTACCGAGATGGGACCAAGCTCATCCCGACTCCCTTTGCGCTTCAAGTCGCACCAACGGTTCACGCGATTCTTTCTAGCATGAATGGATTGCTCCATCAGAAGAGTTTTAGCCCTCAAGAGTACCAAGGCAGTTTTTCTCTTTCGATGCGCGAAAGTACCTTCGAAGTCTTTGCCTCAAAGATAAGTCGAATCACCACTGAACTCGCACCAAACGCCAAACTCAACATCTATTCGAAACAACAGCTCGGCTTCGATGCTTTGCTTAGCGGCAAGGTGAACTTGATCCTGTTGCCCCATGATATATCTCAGCCGCCGACCGACAACAAAGAGCTGGTTTGGGAAACAATTCTTCCTGACGAGATGGTTTGTTTAATGGGCGCACACCACCCTCTTGCTCAGCAAGAACTGACGGTGGAAGGCTACCTAGATTACAAGCACATTGGGATTTTAGATAACGAACTGTCTCAACCTTACTTTGAGCAAAGCTTGGTACAACGTCACAAACCTAGAGAAATGGCCATATCGGTCGCGGACTTTGGGGCTGCGGCTGTACTTTGTCATCATACTCCCTTCCTGTTCACTTGTTCGAAGCAGTGGGTTAAGCATGCAAAGCAAGCTCAGGGCTTAGTGAGCAAACCCTTGCCTTTTGATTACGGTAAGGTGGCGTACAGCTTAGTGTGGAACAAGCCAAATATGAATGATCAGGCCATCAAATGGTTGCGCGACTTGTTCTTAGAAGCTTAATCCTTTTAATGATTTAACGTTGTTTTAAGCCTGGCTGAGCGTCTAAACAATTTAAAAGCTAGGTATAGACCTCAGGCGTTTGCATAGGTCTTTGAACTATCGTGTAGAGCTTATCGTGAAAGCTCTGCATCTGCTGTTCGGTGCATTTCGGCCAATCTAACGCTTCGCCAATCACACCATGATGTTGAAACGCATTCAGTCGAATTCGAACATCACTTGGTAGAATCTTCAAGTAGCGTCCCACCTGTTCAATTTCATCTTCAAGGTCGCTTTTATTCGGAATATGCAGCAACCTAACTTCGTGCAGTTTTCCTTTATCTGCTAAGTAGTTAATGGTTTCAAATACCCTATGGTTGCCTCTGCCCACTAACCATTGATGTGTTTCCGATTGCCATGATTTTAGGTCAATCATCGCACCATCAAGATAAGGCAATACTCGCTCCCACCCTTGCAGTGACAGCGAACCATTACTATCAATAAAGCACGTGAGATGCGCTAACTGTGGATCACTTTTAATTGCTTCAAACAGTTCGATGATAAACGGCAGTTGCATGGTCGCTTCACCGCCAGAAACGGTGATGCCACTTAAGAAAAACTGATTATGCCTAACGAGTTCAAGTACTTCCGAGACCGTCATTGTGGTAATTTTCGGGCTCGACTTGTGATCGCAGATATCAATGCACTGATCGCAGTTGGTGCAGGCTGCTGGGTCCCACTTCACTTGGCCATCAACCATGTTTAGAGCATCGCTTGGACACCCGCTGATGCAGTCTCCACAGTGGTTGCAGTGATTAATGGTGTGTGGGTTGTGACAGGTTATACAATCGAAATTACACCCCTGTAGGAACAGTACTAAACGATTTCCCGGGCCATCAACACAAGAAAAGGTCAGCACACGGCTGACCTTCGCTTGTTTTTCTGTCTTATTATTTTTAACCCTAGCCATTCGAGTTGTTAGATCAGAAACTTTCATAATTTGTATTGTTTGGTTATGGGTATAGTTATATTAAGGCGCTATTCGTACGTTGGCGACATCTCTAAGCTCGCGACGCGCGGTTTACGTTCTAAAATGCCCGTATTCTTCGCTGCTTCAGCTCCCAAGAAAGTCGTGTTAGTACGCGAACCTTGCTCGTCGTATTTAGCAATGTCTGACAGTTTAATCATGTAGCCCGTCACACGAACTAAGTCGTTCGATGCAACGTTAGCGGTAAACTCACGGTAACCAGCTTGGATTGCGCCTTTGCACAAGTTAAACATCGCTTCTGGGTTAGATTTCACTGTTTCATCGATGGTCAGAATGTCGCTGATACCTGAGGTATAGAACTTGTGGTGACCCGCAGTAGCACGCACGTAAGAGACAGGATCAGGTTCTGTTCCATAAGGGATACGCACACCAGGAGTCACATCTTCATCTAGGCTAATACCGCCTTGAGCATGTAGTAAAGCCTTGCCTTCTAGCCCATATTTCACTTCTGAGTTCTCAACGACCTCAGCCAGTTTTTCAGAGATGCGATGCCCAAGTTGGTTAGCTTGTTCATCATGACCATAACGCCCTGCTTTACCCTCTTTTTCCATCAAGATGTTGACGGCTTCAGCCATGCCGTAAATACCAAACATTGGCGCAAAGCGATCCTCTTCGATCAAACCTTCTTTGGTTAAGAAGCCTTCGAAGAAGTTAGACTCTTCATGTAAGAAGCGGCTACGAGCGTTCATCAACTCAACCATGATGCTACTGTAGTTCGGCAATACTTGTTGTAAGAAATCGACACTTTCCTCAGACTTTAACGCCACTTGTTTCAGGTTCATACGTACTAGCGTATTTGAACCACCCGCCAAAGGTAGAGAGTTGTAACAGCTCACAATACCAAAGCGCTTATCACCGTATGCCGCAGCGTGTGCTGGGTAGTTGGCGATATGTGGCTTGCTGCATTCACAAATGTTGCTTGCTGCATGACGCAACAGATCATCAGGCGTCACTGCAGGGTCGTACATAAAGGTTAAGTTAGGTGCGATCTGCTTGAGCTCAGCATCGACACGTAAAATCATTCGACAGATGATGTTGTCTGTAGGGCCGATATTCACATGCATGAAGGCATCTGGCAGCGTGCGATCCAACATAATCCAGAACAGCTTAAGCTTTTGATAAACCTGCTCTTCCGTTAAGTCGCCAACGAAAGGCATCAACACATCGTCCAGTTGACCTAAGTAAACCGGAATGGAAGTCACTGACGGAACGTGATGATAAAGGATGGTCAGCATGTTCAATGCTTCGTCGAAATTAGTTGCCGCGCTAAGCTCTAAATACTTTGAGCCTTGATGTAAGTATTTAGAATAATCGGGAAGCACATAGCGCGGCTTAAATGGGGCGTGACCTTCAAACATGTCACATAGCACACCTTGTTGTAAGGCTTGCTCTACTTCATTGCTTACCGGCATATACGGTAGGCTAGCTTCAGCTTCTAAGGCAAGATAACTCGATTTCTGTTTTGGAGACAGATTGGCATCTGAAATGATATTGCTAAAGCGTTGTTGTTGCTCTGAAAGTGGTGAAGAAGTAGATGACGCAGATTGGTGGCTCATGATTAAACCCTTAAAATTGTTATGGGCTTATTCTATATCTCACCGTTACATTTCCACTAATGAAATGTATGCAAGACTGCTTTTCCAAAATGGAAATTAGATACTTGAAGTTAGCCGGCATTAAGACACTAGGAATAGGAATAGTCCGTTTAAAACACGAAGCCGTAAAAATAGAAAAACCCACATAACTGGCTTTAAGGCCGTTAATGTGGGTTTCGTTATTTAGGTTAGCGCTGTCAGAGTTAGCTAAAGGCAATACTCTTAATTACACATGATGCAGTAATTACAGGTGAGGAAGTACTTGTTTACGTCCAACACCCATCAGCACTTTTAACTCACCTTGTGGTGTATCAACCGAGAATGGTGTAGAGACTTCAACCACTGCAAAGCCCGCTGCACTCAAGACATTCTCTGAGCGCTGTTGGCTTACGCCATAGTCTTCACTGCCGTTTTCTAAGTACCAATCCCAGTGTACAAACGTGCCGTCATTTTCAAGCAGCGTGTAAATCAGACTGACTGTGTCTTGTAAGTTCGGGATAAAACCACACACCGAAGAGGCTACCACTAGATCAAATTGGTTTCTGAATGCTGGGTGCTGCGCTGCTAGTCCGCGCGATAAAATATCAACAACCGGTTCAACGTTAGGTAGCTCTTTCTTATCTAACTCTTCAATCATCCCTTCGGAGATGTCGAGTGCGATGATCTCTTTTGCTAAAGGAGATATTTTCTGGCTGAGTAGTCCTGTACCACAACCAAAATCAAGGACACGGGTTCCGTTTAAGTCAACGAGCTGTGTTAACTGGTCAAATACGGACTGTGCGAATACTGCGGTCGCGGGATCTTTATCCCAATCAACGGCGTACTCGTCCCATTGTTTCGCCATCATGGCCTCCATCTTTACTTCTTGTAGGTTCGGAACCCCCCCAGAGTAAACCAAATTAGTCAATTCGTCATAGAGTTATCATGCAAAGATGGACTATTTCTAAGATAGTCAGCACAATATTCAGATAATATGCACCAGCCCCCCCGCTTAATATGGAAATGAAATGAACCTTTCTCAAGTCCAAGCCTTTTGTTCCGTTGCTGATTTAGGATCAGTCTCTGAAGCTGCACGCCAGCTAGAATGCAACCGAACTAAGCTCAGCATGTCGATTAAAGCCTTGGAAAAAGAGTTAGATGTCGAGTTGTTTGTACGTAGCGGAAACCACGTTGAACTTTCTGAAGCAGGCAAAGCGATTTACAAAGATTGCGAAGGCCTGTTGGTGACAGCGGCACGTATTAAACAAACCTGCTTGCATGTGTCTGGCGAATTCAACGCCGAGATTTGGATTGCACGAGATGACTCATTACCCGATGAGATGTGGCAGGATTTATCGCACGCTCTCAATAACAAGTACCCTTCGACCTCATTCAACTTCGTTCTCGCGTCGAGCGGCGATTTAGCTAACCTAGTTGAAACTCAGCAAGTCGACTTCGCATTTGGCGTCGATTACGAACGTGTCGATGACCCAAGAATTATCTACAACCCACTTGGTAAGATTCGAATGATGTCTGTTTGTAAGAAAGGGCATGATTTGAGCGCGATGCGACGAGTGTCTGATGAAGTACTAAGAAATTCGATGCAAGCGACCATGGTTTACCTTAATGAAAAGGATAACCCTGAACTTGAGCCCTTCTCGCGCCGTTACATCGGCTTCTCTAGCTTCGACTTTATGTTGGATACGATTTTACGTGAAGAGGCCTGGGGCGTAATGCCAGAACCATTGATTCGTCACTTGCTACGTGAACAAGAGTTAGCGGTGATCAAACACACATATGGCCTGACTCAAGAAGACTACTGTATGTTTACTGCGGCTGGCATGGCCGAACATCCAGGAATGAATTGGTTGGCTGATCAGCTGAGTGATTACTTGTTTGATTTCTAGTTTTAACTTCCCAATATCTAATTTTATCTTCCCAATATAAGATCGGCGCGAGCTATTGCCTGCGCCGCCTTTTGCGGTCTAAGACTGATGCAGCCTAATTCTGATATAACCAAAGACTAAACCGTTTAGAAAACCATTACGTGATCCACTAAGTAGCGTCCATCCTCTTCAACCAATACCATTTCGGCGACAAACTCGCCTTTTGCGATGGTGTAAGCTTGCTTCCAGACAAAGGCGATGGAATCAGAGCGTCTGAATATCGCCACTGGCTCACGCTCAGCAAAAAAGCCATTACTGTGCTGATAATGGTGACACACCTTTTCTAAATATTCTGGCGTAACAATGTCTTTCATTCTTTGAGTAAAGTCTCGACAGTGCTGTTCATGATCAACCTTGGTTGAACCATCCATCAGGTTATCCATGATCGGGTTAGCAATCGCCCACAACTCGTTATCATTGATATCGTCAAACTTCATATCGATTCATTCCTTGTCCATCGCAGTCGCAGCCAAATCTAGAGGACTAATAAGACCTTAGCGACTAATGTGTTTTATTAATCATAAACGATCCTATTTCAGTTGCACATCATCCCCAAAAAACACTCAACGTCAGTTTTATTGACACCCGACTTTCAACTTAAACCACTGAATTTAATGGATTTATATGTATTGGTTAAATAAGACATATAAACATCATCAGATAAAGTTTGTAAAGTTAGCTCAATATTAGAACAATGAAGTTATCAAAAACATCTGGAAAATATTATGTGTGACAGGAAAAGCCAAAACGAAAATCGAGTACTATTGTTCTCAGCCCTTTTAGCATCAGGCTTCGCTATTGGCGGATTGGTGTTGGGTCTTATCGTTGGCTCTCTGGTCATAGTATTTGACGGTGTTTATTCTCTTATCAGCTTACTGTTAACTTTATTGTCACTAGCGGCCTCGAAATACATCAATCGCCCTTCGGACACTGAGTTCCCGTTTGGTCGAGCAATTATCGAACCGATTGTTATTGCCATTAAAGCCGTTGTGATTCTGCTTGTGGTTGGTTATTCACTTTACTCTGCGATTGGTGCCTTGATGACAGGCGGTCGTGAGGTGGATGCTTCTATCGCAACTTTGTTTGGTATTTTCAATGTGTTGGGTTGTGGTTACGCTTGGTGGTACATCGCTAACAAGAGCAAACGTATCTCTTCAGGGCTGGTTCAGGCCGAGTCTAAACAATGGCAGATGGATACACTATTGAGTGTAGCGGTAACCGCTGGTTTCTTAGTAGCATGGTCAATGACGTTTTCACCTCTTGCGGCTTACGCAGTGTATGCCGACCCTATGATGATGTTACTAATGTCTTTCTACTTCATCAAAGTACCTTTCGACATGTTACGTGAAGCAATGCGCGAACTACTTATGATGTCGGCGACCAAAGATATTTGTGATGCAGTGGATAAGAACGTTGTCGCGGTAGACAAAGAAGCGGATCAAGATTTGGAGCTGATGGGTGTGACTAAGGTTGGTCCTGAGCTAAGAATCAACGTTGATATTCATACCAACGACCAACAAGCCATTGCAGTCGATGATATTGAACGAACGCGCCGCCAACTTAAGCGACGCTTATCGAAGATGCCTTATGAACTTCAATTGAATCTCAATATCGCGAGTTAAAAGTCGAAAGTTAAGAACCAAGACTTAACCAATCAATTTCTCGCGAACTAAGACTCTGATTGAACCTTTTTAGAAGCCGACGCCGTAACCGTCGGCTTTTTTTCTCTTGTTACCCACCAGCAAGCCAGTGACCCCACAGTGACCATACACACGCCCTGCCAAAACGTCATGCTCAGTGACAAACCTAAAATCATGGAAGACAGTAAGGTCGCAAAAATAGGCGTGAAATAAGACATAGTCGCTAGGAAGACCATATTGCCGCCAAGTATCGCTGTATTCCAAAGCGCGTAACCTGCGCCCATACACACACCGGCCAGCACTAAGTCAATTGCAGCATTGGTTGTCATCACCATGCCGGTTTCGTTACTCAATGCGTATTTGATCCATAAGGTGATTGCAGTCGCGATAAAGAACAACACAATCGCATTCTGCCCTTTCGCCACTTTCTGAGTGTAATTACAGTAAACCGCCCAAATAATCGCGCCGAAAAACGCCATTGAATAGGTTTTAGGGTTAGTTGCAATATTGGCTGCGATTTGATCAACAGAAAGCCCCTGATCGCCGCTGATACTCCAAGCCACACCAAAGAAGGCTAAGAAGATACTTGGGTAAACCAACCAGTTAATCTTTTTATCGCTAAGCAGCACAGCAAACAACACCGTCAATGCAGGCCAAAGGTAGTTGATAACCGCCATTTCCAAGGCTTGATGTCGGTTGTTTGCCATCCCTAAAGCCAGAGCCAAGAAGATCTCATAACAAACGAATAGAGCACCACCAATCAGCAGATACGACTTAGAGAAGCGTGACAGCTTAGGTAAACCCATAACACAGACCAACAAAATTGAGCTCACCGTATAAAGACTGGCAGCGCCACCGATTGGGCCTAGTTGTTCTGATACGCTACGAGAAAGCGCAATTAAGCAGCTCCAAAGTAAAATGGCAGCAATGCCGTAGCAGCTATGGCGATGAGATTTCAGCACGCCTCTTCCTTTTCTTTATTGTAATGGTCTAATTAAAGCGAGCTTAAAGCAAAGATAGGCTTAAGCACCACTATCGATAACTTGCAGTAGGTAAAAATAAGTAGCCGAGCACATAACTGCACTCGGCTATCAATCATTCACTCAAAAATCTAAAAGCAATTAGCAATTATGCCAATAGAAGTGCTTGCAGGTCAGCTAAAGACTTAACTTGATAATGAGGGTTAATACCCGCTGGCGTTGCCTTTTCTTGACTGTTTAACCAACAAGTTTCAATGCCAAAATCTAGTCCGCCTAGAATATCTGAATGTGGGTTATCTCCGACCATCAATACGCGTTGTTTTGCTGGTAAGCCAACAAGCTTGTGTGCATGTTCAAAGATTTCAGCATCTGGTTTAGCAACACCCACTTCTTCAGAGATGATCACGTGGTCAAAATAGTCTGTCATTCCAGTGCGTTCTAAACGGATAGATTGCAGCTCGGTGAAACCATTGGTAATGATGCCCATGTTCACTTTGCCTTTTAAAGACTCCATCAACTCTTTTGCACCAGGAAGCAGCGAACAGATGTCTGCCATTGCGGTCAAAAATGCACTGTTTAGTTCTGCTGTTGTTGTCTCTAGCTTTGTTGCCCAGCTTTCAAAACGCGCGTGCTTCAGTTGAGCTGCCGTAATGCGCCCATCTTGGTAATCTACCCAAAGTGGTAAATTAACCTCTTGGTAAACCGAATAATCCTGTTCACTAAAGTCCACACCAAAACGGGAGAACATCAGCTTCATTCCTTGAAAAGCATCAAAGTGGAACAAGGTTTCATCCGCATCAAAGAATATCCAATCGTACTTCATTTTCTGTCCTGTTATTCGCGCTGTTGAGCAATGCTGTGTCTGTTTTTATCGTAGTTTTGCTTAATTTTTCTTTTCGCCTTGTAGGCTGGCAATCGCTTTACTCGTAAATCTGTGAGCCTGTATATAAATCTAATAATTTATAGAAAACAAGCCACAAGTCATGATGTATCGCAAATTTTGCCACATATTAAACCAATACCATACAAGAAATACACATTAGGTACCGGGAGGTATTATGAAGCACTTTTTACCGTCATCTGTCATGCTCACCCCTTTTCTTGTCAAATACTATGATGAGGAACCAGAAGACACCCCTAACACTGAAGAGTCACAAGCTCCTCAAATTGAATGCAGTGATAACTCAGAGAAAAGCTCAACCCTGGCTGAAATTGAACCGACTTTCAGTGAATAAGCTTATTTTTCATTGTTATAGAGCGCAATTCTGTTTCTGATCGAGTCAATTTATCACTATCCACTACTGACAAAGAACACACCAGAAAACCATAAAAACGATTGCTATATGAGCCCTATCACAACGACTAACCAGAAAGTGTTAGTTCGAAATCAAAGTTGTTCCAGATCAATGGTCGACCACTTGAATGCCGACAACATGTAGGAAATTAAAAATCATAATTAACGGAGTTTTCCAATGTCTACTGCATTTTACATCCCTACAATCAACTTCATGGGCACTGGCTGTTTGAAAGATGCTGCTGATAGCATCCAGTCTCAAGGCTTTAAAAAAGGTCTGATCGTTACAGATAAGATCCTGAATCAAATTGGCGTAGTTAAGCAGGTACAAGACCTTCTTAGCCAGCGCGGCGTAGACGCAGTTGTATTCGACGGCACTCAACCAAACCCAACCATCACTAACGTGAACGATGGTCTAGAATTGCTGACTGACAACGATTGTGATTTTGTTGTTTCTCTAGGTGGTGGTTCTCCACACGACTGTGCAAAAGGTATCGCATTAGTTGCTTCTAACGGCGGTAAGATTGCTGATTACGAAGGCGTAGACCAGTCTGAAAAACCTATGATGCCTCTTATTGCTATCAACACAACAGCAGGTACAGCATCTGAAATGACACGTTTCTGCATCATCACCGATGAAGAGCGTCACATTAAGATGGCGATCGTTGATAAGCACACAACACCGCTTATCTCAGTAAACGACCCCGAGTTGATGCTTGCTAAACCTGCATCACTGACTGCAGCTACGGGTATGGACGCGCTAACACACGCAATCGAAGCTTACGTTTCTATCGCCGCAACGCCAATTACAGACGCGGTAGCAATTAAAGCAATCGAGCTTGTTCAAGCACACCTAAGAACAGCAGTAGCACACGGCGAAGACATTGAAGCGCGTGAGCAAATGGCTTACGCACAATTCATGGCTGGCATGGCTTTCAACAACGCTTCTCTTGGCTATGTTCACGCAATGGCGCACCAACTGGGTGGTTTCTACGACCTTCCACACGGTGTATGTAACGCTATCCTACTGCCACACGTTCAACGCTACAACGCACAAGTGTGCCCAGAACGTCTACGTGATGTTGCAAAAGCAATGGGCGTGAATGTTGAAGGTATGACAGCAGAACAAGGCGCAGAAGCGGCTATCAACGCGATTGTTCAACTAGCAAACGACGTGAACATCCCAACCGGTATCGCGCAACTTGGTGCTAAGCTTGAAGACATTCCTACATTGTCAGACAACGCACTGAAAGACGCATGCGGTTTTACTAACCCTAAACAAGCGACTCACGAAGAAATCTCAGCAATCTTCGAAGCGGCAATGTAATCTAGATACAAGTCACTTCTTATAACTAAAACAAACGGGCTCACCTTCTGAGTCCGTTTTCTTTTTTCTGTCCACTCCCTTTCAAGTATTCGCCTCTTTACTAATCACTAAAAATTCGCATTGTTGCAATCGCTTGGTTATAGTCAAACTATTGATATGTAGAATAACAAACAGGTTCCATTGAGTCGTAGGATAGCTAGCACCTCATTATTGGCGTCACTCATTTCATACTCAGTTCAAGCAGAGGAACAAAATGAGTGTCACAGTCAGCCGTTAGAAGACGCCCCTGTCGAAAAAGCTTACCATTTCCTGAACAGTAAATTTTGCCAACCTGCGTTGTGGTTTGACAGCTTCTTTGTGGATGACCGAATAACTGAAGACGCTCGTGCGGGTACCTCTGTGCGTTGGTACAACGATTTCATTTACTCAGAAGGCGGTGATGTCGACTACTCAACAAAACTCAAAGCGCGTTTACACCTTCCCTTTGTGAGCAAGCGGCTGAAATTAATCTACGAGTCTGTCAGCGATGAAGAGTTCTTGGATTTTTTTCCGAATGATTCAGATGAATTAGAAAGTGCGTTAGGTCTGCGTTACGACGCGTACGCCAAAGGCTATAGCAGCTTCAATATTAAGGCGACATTACGACCACGCATCGAAGCTCGTTACCGCTTTACCTACCCTCTTACAACCGATGTTGTATTTAGGTTAACTCAGCGTATTTATCAGGAAAAACAAGAAACTGGCGAGATCACTGATATTGATTTTGACCTATCGCTCAGTGATAAGTTCCTGGCCCGATGGTCAAGTTTTGCTGGGTATAACGACGATCTTAAAGGTTGGACCTATGGTACGGGATTAAGCTTGTATCATTACCTTTCTCAAGACCAAGCACTCCAATATAGCGCCACGATTAATGCAACGGATGAGCCTTATAATCACTACGAATACGCTCAGGTTTCGATTACTTACCGGCAGAACGTATGGAAAGAATGGCTGTTCTACGAACTCACTCCTCGTTATCAATGGGAACGAGAACCTTATGAGAAGCACACGGAAGAAGCGAATATCACGCTTCGAATTGAAGTCTTGTTCAATAACGTATAGCGGTTAGATAAGCTTGATAAGACAAACCGAGAACCAAGAGCCAAGAAAAAGCACATCAAATGATGTGCTTTTTAGTTTCAGATAAAGATTAAACTAAATTCTTAACCTTTGTAATTTCTCACTCGTGCAGCTTCCGCTTCGCGCTTATCTACTACGGTTTTACCAATTGGCGCTAAGGAGATAACCGCTAGTTTAAGGTGCTGAATCGCAAACGGAATACCGATGATGGTAATGAAACACGCCACAGCTGACATGATGTGACCAATCGCAAGCCAGATTCCCGCAAATAAGAACCAAATAACGTTACCAATCACACCTAGCGGGCTGGTACCGATGTCAGTTTCATTGGTCAGTTCATCGCGTGAAATCGCTTCCTGACCAAATGGGAAGAATGAGAAGTTACCCATAACAAAACACGCTCTACCCCATGGAATACCAACGATGGTTAGGAATGCGAACAGTCCGAAGAACCACCATGCCAATCCCATAAATACGCCACCAAACAGAAACCAAATGATGTTTCCTATTGTTCTCATGTTGTCTTCTCCAAATCTTTGAATGCTGTTTATTTCATATGCCGAATAAGGCAATACTTGTTCTAATAGGTTCATTATTGTTGAACCTTTATGAACCGCTTATGAATCGCCTACATTTTCTGTGATTGATACACACCACGAAACGCCAAATCCGCATAGGGATCATCGATTTTATTTGATACCATGCTCGTAGATTTTTAGTATCACAAAGCTAAACAGCTACAACAACTAATTTAAGGCCGAATTTATGAACAACACTGAGCAACCTAAAAAGAAAATGAAGAACTGGGTGCCAATCGTCTTCTTCGGACTTCTCAGCACAGTGCCTGTATTCATGTTTTTAGTCGACGTGTACATCAACCAATACATGTAATCAATTCAACTCTTCGTTAATCAAATCAGCTCTTCGTTAATAAAATCAAGAATGTCGATCAGATCATGATCAGGCAGATTCAGTAAGTTATCACCAACATACCATTCAATCTTACATTGGTTTGGCAACTCGCTGATTGCTGGGTTTCCTATCCAAATCTTGTATTTCTTCGCTATGTTGTCTCTCACAATAATACCGTCTTCATAGCTCACTGGTAAATAGAGGTGAAGCATGTTTACTTGGGGTTCCTGCGGGTTCACTTTGAACTGCGGGTAATCTTGTAAGATTTGATAGATTTGCTTAGTACGCTCATACAATGCTGGCATCAACTCAATCCGTTGATCAAACTGCATTGCTGCCGAAACCACGTAAGGCGTGCGATGATAAACATTTCCGCCCTGACGCTTCATCCATGCCGACGCTTTTGCTACGAAAGACTTGTCACCTAATAAGAGTGAACCTCCAAGACCGTTTAACCCTTTGTACAGCGAAACATAAGCCGTATCGAACCCCTTAGCAATCTCGCTGTATGGCTTTTGATAATACGCGCCGCACTCCCACAAACGCGCACCATCCATATGCAGATGAATCGATTGTTCTTTGCAGTACTGCTTTATCGCTTCAAGCTCTTCCCACTCAGGCAGCTGACCACCAATCTCTCGCATCGGTAGTTCATACAATGCCGCGGCAATCTCATCAGGCCAAGCCTTTAAGTCGTCGACATTCCAAGTGCGAAATACGTTGCCGACCGGAAGTACGTTGAATCGATTTTGGAGCTGATACCCTTGGCGTTCATGACGCATGATATGACTCGACTCATGCATCGCTACTACTGGGTTTCTTTTCTCTTGGCACGCAATTTCTAACGCTGTGGGTTGGTTCATAGTGCCGGTAATCACAAACACGGCGGCTTCATAACCAAGCAGTTCTGCGACCTTGTTTTCAAAGCTCTCGATAAACTCGCCATCACCGTAGCTATCATGGCTCACATTATGTGTTTCACACCATTCAGCCATCTGAGCGAATGTTTGTGCAGGTGTCGGTTCTAGATGACCGGAAAGCAACAAATCACATTGTTGACGCAAGTCCATGCTCATACCTTTTCCTTTATTCATTGTCGTACTATGTAGGGTGATTGAATTATTTACGTTAGCCTTCAACAGTGACATAAAGTGCACCTCTTCGCTTTTATTATTAGCGAATAATTAGTTTTACGCAGTCATCGGCTGCGTGGGCCGGAAATATTCAAATTGACGGGTGTTTTATATAATTAAGTCCCTAAAAACACGCGCATCTAACTAGATAAGTATGGGCTAATTCGTTGTTGTTCAACCATTCTTCTATTATTGTATATCTATAATTCCAATAAATATTATTCGTTAATGGACAAAGAGGGCTATATGTCGAAAAATCGAGTTTTGGTGCTATTCGCCCACCCTTCTCAACACCGTTCTGAAGCAAACAAACCCTTATTTGAACAAGCCAAGCGCATTGATGGGGTTACCTGCGTCGATCTCTACGCTGAATACCCAACATTTAAAATCAACATCGACCGAGAACAGAAACGCCTGTTAGACCATGACATCATCATTTTTCAGTTCCCACTATATTGGTACTCAACACCGGCAATTCTTAAAGAGTGGCAAGATCTCGTTCTAGAATACGGCTTCGCTTACGGCACCGATGGCAACGAACTACAAGGCAAGAACTTGTTATGTAGCATTACTGCAGGTGGCAAAAAAGACGCCTACCAAACTGATGGTTACAACCATTTCACGATTCGAGAACTGCTTCACCCAATCGAACAAACCGCTTCTCTGTGTGGGATGAACTACCTCGCGCCCTTTGCGTTATTTGGTTCGCGTACCGCGTTGGAAGAGAACCGCATTCAAGAGCATGTCGATAGCTATAAAGTACTGTTAGAGGCGTTGGTTGCTGGCGAGATCAATATCAAAAAAGCCAGTAAGGCAGAAAAGCTAAACCACTACGTAGAAGAACTAATGGCAGAGGTTAAATCATGACGGGATATTTTCTACAAGCGTTTATCTACTTAGTCGCAGCAGTTATTGCCGTGCCTATTGCCAAAAGACTTGGCCTCGGCTCTGTGCTTGGGTACCTCATTGCTGGTGTTGTGATTGGCCCAATTATTGGTCTCGTAGGTGAAGAGACCACAACTATCCAACACTTTGCCGAGTTCGGTGTGGTTATGATGCTGTTCTTAGTCGGTCTTGAGCTTGAACCTAAGATGCTTTGGGCAATGAGGAACCGACTTATGGGGCTAGGTGGCCTGCAAGTTGGTGGCACGACCGCAATTGTAATGGGTATCGCCCTTTTCTTCGGACAGCCTTGGACCATTGCGCTGACTATCGGTTTGATCTTCGCACTGTCATCTACCGCGATTGTTCTCCAAACCTTTAACGAAAAAGGGCTATCCAAAACAGAAGGCGGCAAGAACGCTTTCTCAGTCCTACTGTTCCAAGATATAGCCGTCATCCCTATGTTGGCGTTTATCCCTCTATTGGCGTTGCCAGAATTAATCGAAGCTGCACAAAGCGCGGTCGCTTCGGCTTCTGATCATCATGAAGAGTTAAGTCTCGTTGCTGGCCTACCCGGTTGGGCTTATGGCCTAGTGATCACAGCATCTATTGCGATTGTGGTGGTCGGCGGACACTTCTTGAGTCGTCCACTGTTCCGCTTTGTAGCAAGCTCAGGTCTGCGTGAAATCTTTACTGCAACCGCACTGATGTTGGTGATTGGTATTGCTGCATTAATGAGCCTAGTCGGCCTATCACCGGCTTTGGGCACTTTCCTTGCAGGTGTGGTATTAGCGAACAGTGAATTCCGCCACGAACTTGAGTCTAACATCGACCCGTTTAAGGGACTGTTACTTGGCTTGTTCTTCATTACCGTAGGTGCAGGCATCAACTTTGATGTTCTATTCAACGACTTTGGTTTGATCATTGGCCTCACCCTTGGCGTTATGCTTCTTAAAGCCTTAGTGCTATTTACGTTGGCATTGATCTTCAAAATCAAAAACAGTGACCGTTGGCTGTTTACATTGAGCTTGGCGCAAGCCGGTGAGTTTGGTTTTGTACTACTAAGCTTCTCAGCTCAAAACCACGTATTACCTGCGGACATCGTCCAAACATTGTCTCTGGTTGTGGCACTTTCAATGTTCCTAACACCAGGGTTATTCATTCTATTTGATAAAGTGATTCTGCCTCGTTACCAACAAAAATCTAACGACCGCGAAGAAGATACTATTGAAGAGAAAGGCACCGTTATCATTGCGGGCATTGGTCGATTCGGTCAAATCGTTAACCGCTTGTTGGTGTCGAACGATGTCAATACGGTGGTTCTGGATCACCAAGCGAACCAAGTAGACTTACTGCGCTCTATCAATATCAAATCTTACTTTGGCGATGCGACTCGTCACGACTTGTTGCATACCGCCGGAATCGAAGAAGCGGCAATGCTAGTAGTAGCAATCGATAACCAAGACTCAAGCGTTGAGTTAGTGAAGTACGTTAAACACACCTACCCTAAAGTAAAAATCTTAGCCCGCGCATTCGACCGTGGTCATAGTTATCGCTTACGAGAAGCAGGTGCAGACTTTGTGGAATCAGAGACCTACCATTCTGCTCTTGAAATGGGCGCACAAGCCTTGCGCTCTTTGGGTCATCATCCATTCTTCGTCGAACAGCAAAAATCGACGTATCAACGCGTAGAGAGCCGTAAGTCTGAAAAGCTTTACCAAGCTTGGTCTGAGGCTGAAGAAAATCCACGCTACGACAACAACTACCGACAAATCTTCATTCACCTTGAAGATGCGATGAAAGAAGACATGAAGAAAGACCGTTCAGACAAACACTCTCGATCTGAACGTGGTTGGACACCACCACCAAAAGGTTATGCAGATGGCTTTGAGGAAGAAGAGTCTTAAGTAGAAGTCTAAGCTACAGCTCTAGATGACCATGCAATGCAACCATCAAAAGCGGCTATTTAAGCCGCTTTTTCTTTCATTTACCCCCTACAAAACGTCAAATGAACATAAGTATCAGGTGCCGAAACTCATAATCCGAGATATTTGTGTGATCTAGCTAAAATTTTTAATTTCTGACCACATAGCAAAAGTGGATTCAATTTTTACATTATTGAAACATTCCAACCCTGCATAAACCACACCATAAACACGGCTATATATGCACTCATTCCTGCCATTCAAACATCCACCCAAATCATAGCGACCACTCTCTAAGGCTTGAGTTACATTGCATATATCTAAATCCGCCGCAAAAGCCCCAACAAACCCATTCACCAATCAAATAAATAACGCACGACATTCACAAATTCAAACCATCAAAATTAACATAAACATTTCAAAGTATGTCTATCGTTACAATTTGTAACGAATGGCAGTTGTCGGTATAGTCCTGCAATTCAAAAAGTGAGACCTTTGCGCTCACCTTAAAGGAGATATAATAATGATTACTAATGATGCTGTAATAATGGGCATGTTAGCTGTTATTCTTGGCGGTGTTTTTATCACGGAAAGTAGCCAAAATAGCGCACTGAAAAAATTCTACTCGTTCGTTCCGGGTCTATTGCTCTGTTACTTTGTTCCTTCTCTATTGAACAGTTTCGGCATCATCGACGCAACAAACTCAAAGCTGTACTTTGTTGCAAGTCGTTACCTATTACCAAGCGCACTCGTTCTACTGATCATCTCAGCTGACCTACGCAAAATCTTCGGCCTTGGCTCAAAAGCCGTCATCATGTTCCTAACGGGTACTGTCGGCATCATCATTGGTGGCCCTTTGGCGATTTTAATTATCGACCAAGTTAACCCTGACCTCGTATCTGGCGATGTATGGCGTGGCCTTACAACTGTTGCTGGTTCTTGGATCGGCGGCGGTGCAAACCAAGCAGCAATGAAAGAAGTATTTGAAGTTGATGACCAACTGTTCTCAGCAATGATTACGGTAGACGTTATCTGTGCAAACATTTGGATGGCTGTGTTGCTTATCATGGCAGGTCGTCAGAAGAAGATTGATGCATGGCTAAAAGCTGACACATCATCTATCGAAGAGCTAAAAGAGACGGTTTCTAAATACCAAGAAGAGAACGCTCGTCCAACAACCACAACCGATCTCATGAAGATCACGGCCATTGCCTTCGGATTAACAGGTCTGGCTCACTTATTCAGTGACATGATTGCACCGTGGATCTCAACCAACGCGCCAGAGCTTGCAAAATACAGCCTAACATCCGGCTTCTTCTGGCTGATCGTAATGGTAACAACGTTCGCGCTGATCGCTTCATGCTTCAAATCTACACGCAGCCTTGAGCACAGCGGCGCGTCTAAAGTTGGTTCAGCGTTCATCTACATCCTAGTTGCAACTATCGGTATGCAAATGGATGTGACTGCTATCTTAGACAACCCAGGTTACTTCTTCATTGGTATCACATGGCTAACTATCCATGCCATTCTAATGATTGTGATGGCGAAGCTTATCCGCGCACCACTGTTCTTCATGGCTGTCGGTAGCCAAGCTAACGTTGGCGGCGCAGCATCAGCTCCTATCGTAGCTGCAGCATTCCACCCAGCATTAGCTCCGGTAGGTATCCTAATGGCGGTACTTGGTTACGCTCTAGGCACATACGGCGCTTACATCTGTGGCCTTATCATGCAGGTTGCTGCTGGTTAATCGAAGCGCTTCAATGAAGTAACACAAAAGGCTGAACGATCATCGTTCAGCCTTTTTCAATGCTGTTTCTATCTTTTGCTTTAATGAGCCTATTCTTATTGCCATTGCTACTTACATGCATAGACTGTTTTGGGAATTTCCAAGTGAAGCAGTCCCATAAGCGAACAGATGTTCATATTCACCCTAACAGTTTAATAAAAATACTTAATGGATAACAGAATTAGACAGATTACTTTCTTCTTTAATTAACGACTCTATTTGAGCTATTTTTTCTTCATATTCTTCTTTTGTAATAACATCTTCATCTAACAACCATTTGAACTTGCCAACCTCAACCTCAGATTCGTTGTCTTGATTCACATGCCCATACCATTCTAGTAGTTGCGATTTTTTACGCGTCTTAAGTTCATTAATAATGAGGTCATGATTTTTATCTTGAATAACTAATATGTTCGCACTATCCGTTTCAAATACCGAATACTTTACTTTTGAAAAATGACTCCATACTAGGAGCATCCCCCCAAGCAGAACTAAAAACCAAAGATTTGGAAAAGCTCCCAAGTAGCTTTCATACAAAATGTCAAAAGCACCGAGTATACACCAAACATAACCAACACTTTGGAACCATTCATTCTGCTCTATCAAAGTCGATGATTTCTTGGGGAAATTGACATAATCTAGATCCCTATCCCCAGTTCCCGACTTAATCTTATATGCAAAGTTAAGATGGTTATCCATAAAGGTAAACGTATATTTGATAGATCTTTTTTTCTGTATTATTTCCATGACATCCAAGCTTTATTTATTTTCTGATTACTAACTAGACTCAATAACAACGTTAATTCACCGTGATGCATAATAAATTCTCACAAATTAAAGCGCAAGCATTCACTCAGAGAATTTCAGACGTATGTAATAAAAGTCTTAACTTAATCAGCCTAAATGTCTTTATTTACCAGCCTTAACAGTTAATGGTAGGTCTAAATGTGGCTCACCACTAAATATGAATAACTAAAATTATTCATCAATTAAAAATGCCTACAAAAAAGGCGACAGTAATAACTGTCGCCTTTCTAATATCTTGTTACTCAGTTAAAGATTATTCCCAATCTAGGATTACTTTACCTGACATGCCAGAGCGCATCATGTCGAAGCCTTTCTGGAAGTCGTCCACTTTGTAGTGGTGAGTGATGATTGGTGTTAGATCTAGGCCAGACTGGATTAGTGAAGCCATCTTGTACCAAGTTTCGAACATCTCACGACCGTAGATACCTTTGATAACCAAGCCTTTAAAGATTACTTGGTTCCAGTCTACTGCCATGTCTGATGGTGGAATACCTAGTAGAGAGATCTTACCGCCGTGGTTCATGTTAGTCAGCATGCTGTTGAACGCAGATGGGTTACCAGACATTTCTAGGCCAACATCGAAGCCTTCAGTCATGCCTAGATCAGCCATTACATCTTCAAGCTTCTCTTCCATCACGTTTACTGCGCGAGTCACACCCATTTTCTTAGCAAGATCTAGGCGGTATTCGTTTACGTCAGTAATTACAACGTGACGAGCACCAACGTGCTTAGCAACAGCAGCAGCCATGATACCGATTGGGCCAGCACCCGTGATTAGCACGTCTTCGCCTACTAGGTCGAAAGAAAGCGCTGTGTGTACTGCATTACCAAACGGGTCAAAGATTGATGCTAGATCATCAGAGATTTCTGCAGGGATCTTAAATGCGTTGAACGCAGGGATCACAAGGAACTCAGAGAACGCACCAGTGCGGTTTACACCAACACCTGTTGTGTTACGACAAAGGTGAGTACGGCCGCCACGACAGTTACGACAGTGACCACATGTGATGTGACCTTCGCCAGATACACGGTCGCCGATTTCAAAACCACGAACTTCTTGGCCGATGCCAACAACTTCACCCACGTATTCGTGACCTACTACCATAGGTACTGGAATTGTGTTTTGTGACCATTCATCCCAGTTGTAGATATGTACGTCAGTACCACAAATTGCAGTTTTCTTAATACGGATAAGAAGATCATTATGACCCATTTCAGGTTTTTCAACCTCGGTCATCCAGATGCCTTCTTCAGGCTTAAGCTTAGAAAGTGCTTTAATTTTCATAATGTTATCCAGTTCATCTCGCCTAACTGTAAGGCGAGAATCAAAAATCTATATGTTCTATTGGGTGTTGTTCTATCTAATCAAAGGACGCAAAAGGCATCCCTTTAAAATTAGATGATAGCCATGTCTTTACCAACTTGGATGAACGCATCGATTGCGCGATCCAGTTGCTCACGAGAGTGTGCAGCAGACATTTGCGTACGGATACGAGCTTGGCCTTTTGGTACTACTGGGAAAGAGAAACCTACAACGTAGATGCCTTTCTCTAGTGCGCGCTCTGCGAACTCAGCCGCTACTTTTGCATCACCCAGCATGATTGGGATGATTGCGTGGTCAGCACCACCCATAGTGAAACCAGCTTCTTCCATGCGAGTACGGAAGTGAGCAGAGTTTTCCCATAGTTGAGTACGTAGGTCGCCAGATTCCGCTAGAAGATCTAGAACGCGGATAGACGCAGATACTATTGCAGGTGCAACAGAGTTAGAGAATAGGTATGGACGAGAACGCTGACGTAGCCAGTCGATCACTTCTTTCTTACCAGAAGTGTAACCGCCTGAAGCGCCACCCATTGCTTTACCAAGAGTACCAGTGATGATATCGATACGATCTACAACGTTGTGGAACTCGTGAGTACCTGCGCCGTTTTCGCCCATGAAGCCCACTGCGTGAGAGTCATCAACCATTACTAGTGCATCGTACTTGTCTGCAAGGTCACAGATAGCAGGAAGGTTAGCCACTACGCCGTCCATTGAGAACACACCGTCAGTTACGATTAGTGTGTGACGAGCGCCAGCTTCTTTAGCAGCGATAAGTTGCTGCTCTAGCTCTTCCATGTTGTTGTTCGAGTAACGGAAACGCATTGCTTTACACAGACGAACGCCATCGATGATAGATGCGTGGTTTAGTGCGTCAGAGATGATTGCGTCTTCTTTACCTAGAATTGTTTCAAACAAACCAGCGTTTGCATCAAAACAAGACGTGTAAAGGATAGTGTCTTCTTTACCTAGGAAAGTAGAAAGCTTTTGCTCTAGTTCTTTGTGAGAATCTTGAGTACCACAGATGAAACGTACTGAAGCCATACCAAAACCGTGCTGATCCATACCATCTTTAGCTGCTTCGATAAGAGCTGGGTGGTTAGCAAGACCTAAGTAGTTGTTTGCACAGAAGTTTAGTACTTCTTCACCAGTCGAGATAGAAACCGCTGCTTTTTGTGCAGAAGTAATAATGCGCTCAGACTTGTAAAGACCTTCTTCTTTAACTTCTTCGATTTGAGTTTGAATCTGTTGGTAAAATGCAGAAGACATTGTTCATTCCTTCCTAATTATTATTCAGCAGCATCACGCGCCGCTTTATGTAGGGATATAAACGATCTCAAAACGATCATTTACACTGTAAAACTTATGCCTATATTCTAGTTGAACATCCCCGTTTCGATTATCCCTTTAGTTGGAAAAACATTAATGAATCACAGGCACTAATAATGGTTCATCCCAGTGACACAGGGCACATAAACGTGTCTTACTTGTTCTTTTTAACGACAAATCACCCTCCATTCCGGTCTAATTTCGCTTTCATATCAAATATCAATTTTTCATCTCAGAACGATATAGTGATGAATTTAGGTTTCTCTCAGAATGTTCGACCGTTACGCCGCTATGCAAATGAGAGACAAACACATGAACCTATCAGACCACATAATACAAGAAGCCTTTGAAAACGACTGGCACACCTGCTTTTATCAGCCAAAAGTAGAATCGAGTGTAGAGAAAGTGACTGGGGGGTTGAAGCTCTGTTTCGCCTAGATATCCCAGAGGAAGACATTTTTTCTCCAGGTGTGTTTATCGATCGTGCGTTTGCATTAGGTTATGAAGAAGAGATCTTCTTTAGCGTGCTTGAGCAATCTCTCACTGAAGTGAAGTCACTGTCTATTCACCTCAACTTGGCAGAATAGAGAGTGATTCACGAAGTCGTTTTAACACTATAGGGAAATTTTCTTTATTAATCTGTTACTTACCTAGCTTTTTTATCAGTGTAGTTCACTCAATATCGTCCGTACAAGATCAGTGTTAAACACTTAAGAAAAAAGCCACTTCGTGAGGAAGTGGCTCTAAGCGAAAGCTGCTTTTTTCTAGGTTCTAGGTTCAGCAATGTTGCCCTTGGTGATCAGACAATACTTTACCGTCTTTGATCGTCACTATGCGCTTAGTTCGTTCAGCCAGCGAATTATCGTGCGTCACGATAATCAATGTTCGGCCCTCAGCATGAAGCTGATTAAACAAAGCCTCTATCTCAGCGCCAGACTTGGAATCCAGAGCCCCTGTTGGCTCATCAGCTAATATAATCTGAGGATCATTAACCAAAGCTCTAGCAATAGCGACACGCTGTTTCTGACCACCAGACAGCTGATTCGGTTTATGGTCAAGTCGATCGCCCAACCCTACTTGTTCAAGTAATGCCGCCGCACGCTTACGACGCTCTTTGGCTTTGATCCCTGAGTACACGAGAGGCAGAGCAACATTGTCCAATGCAGATGCATACTCAAGCAAATTAAAACTCTGGAATACAAAACCAATTTTTTGATTCCGAATACCAGCAAGATCATTAGCACTCAACGCAGCAACATTTTTTCCATCTAGCTGATACTCCCCTTCCGTCGGCTTATCAAGGCAACCCAGCATATTCATCAGCGTTGATTTACCGGATCCTGACGGGCCTAAAATAGACAAAAACTCTCCCTTCTCAATCGAGAGATCGACACCGTCTAATGCACGTATTTCAGTATCACCGTTTGAGTAGTGTTTACCGATATTTGAGAGTTCCACTAAGAATTTGTTAGACATGGTTTCTCCGCTGTCTTTGATCTCATCATTCACTTTGTAGTGCCTCCATCGGAGTCACTTTCGCCGCACGATTAGCCGGAAGCCAAGCCGCAGCGACACCAATAACCACCAACGTCAAAACAACAATGGTGACAACCAACCATGAAAGCTCAGGCACAGGTTTACCAAGACGCTCATAAAACATGTTGCCTTCAAGCTCTAACGAGCGAATTACAGCAATCAGTGTATAAGTGATTACTAAGCCCAATAAACCGCCCATCATCATAGTCATCAATGACTGAACCAGATAATGCATGCGAATCATCCCTGGAGTAGCACCGACCGCCATTCTCACGCCAATATCTCGTGTGGATCGTTTCACCGTTGCATACATCACGTTAGCAATACCTATGCCCGCCACTGCCAAAGTGATAAAACCAATCACACCAAGGAACCCCTGCAGACCAACTAAGAATTGTTGCATCGTTTTTTGTTTGAGGAACATATCCTCAACCTGAACGACCTGCTCATCACTGACACTAGCACCATGTTTGCGCGCAATAACCTGACGAATCGTATCTGCAAGTTTGACTCTGTCGACACCATCATGAGGTTGAACGTTGATACCACTGATATCTCCGTTGATATTAAAACGCTGCCATGTAGAGAAAGGAACAAAGCTCGAATAATTGATGCTATCTCCCTGTTCAACCTTGGCACTGTTTTTCTCTAGTACACCAATCACCGTAAACTCTTGGCTGCCAATTTTTACTGTTTTCCCGACGGGATTAACCTCTAATTTGACAGTAGCAAACCAGCTAAAGCTTTCATTAGGGTTAAACAAATCGGCCGCTAAAAGGTAACCCAACACGATGACTTTGCGTTGTTGCTTTTGGTCTAGAGGATTAAACCAACGCCCTCCTGGACGTGTCTTGAGATTCGTCACCGACTGAAATTCAGTCGTTACCGCTAACGCTTTTTTCCAAGACCCTCGCTCCCCAACAGTAAGTGATTCATCCCACACAGCTGTCGGCACCGCAGCTTTGATGTTAGGCAGAGCCTCTACAACTTTCGTATCTTCTACTGTTAGAGTCAGCGGCTTGCCCTGATGAAAAGATCCATAATCAACCGTAGCCATCCCCACTGATAGATAAATCAAATTACCATTGCCATTTTGTGCCGTTTTAAGCACGCCTTGTCTAATGCCTTCTCCCACCGATAGCATCGCTGAAATACACAAGGTTGCCCACGCAACAGCCAGAACTGTGAGTCCAAGTCGTAGCTTTTCTGCAGACATTTCCTGAAAGATTTGTCTCATCGGTAATAGCATGATTAAGCCCTCGCACTAAGTGCATCAACAGGAGTGAGACGAGACGCCCGTTTTGCAGGAAAGTAAGAGGCTAAGAACGCCAGAATCAGTGTCACCGTTAACGCCATTCCAATCGAGCTTAACGTGATAACAGGTGATCCAATCCATTCTGGTAACGCCATCGAGCCAAGCAAATAAACCGTACCAAAGGACGCCATTAATCCCACGATGGATCCTAAGGTAACTAAGATAAGCCCCTCAATAATAAACTGAGACATGATGGAACCCTGTGTTGCACCAATCGCCAGCCGAACGCCAATTTCTCGAGTTCTTTCCGTAACAGAGAGAAACATGATATTAGCCACACCCAAAGCGCCAACCGCCATAGTCATAGCGCCACTGGTCGTCAGGAATATTTGAATACCACGAAAGATACCGGTAATCACGTCCCCACCCTCGCTAAAGTCGGGCAGATAGACCGCATCTTTATCCGTAGGGTCAAAGTGCATCTGTTTAGCAAAAAAATTAACAATATTACGTCTAAACGATGCGGAATCCATGGCTTCTACAGGCTTTAATAGCAGTTGCCATGGCTTATCGTTCCAGAGATCAAGATAAGTAGTTTGAGGCACAAAAACTCGTCGACTCTCACCGAAAGAGATCCCTCCTTCATTATCGACCATCACACCAATTACGTAGAATGGAATGCCGTTGATCTTAATATGGTCGCCAATGTCGACTCCGCCCATTTGAGCAATTCGATCACCCAATACAGCCACCCGTGTGTGGTTTGCCATATCCGTCACCGAAATATTTCGTGACCCAGGCTGCAACTTATTTTGTGAGATAGGAAAATAAGAGGGAGCAACACCACTCACCATACTGCCAATATTATGCCCTTGAGTATTCGTCACGCTGGTATCCCATTTAAGGTAAACAGCAGACGCCTCTTTAACAAAACCAGCCTGCTGGATCAGCTCAATTTTATCTTGTTCAAGGTTTATTTCGCGCCTTGAGGGCAAGCCCTGCCAAGGTTTACTCGTACTAGAGGGAAACACAACCTGAGTGTCATTGACCAAAAATGAGAAAGACTTCGTTTGATAACGATAGAAGCCTTCCCCTAGCGCCATTAAAACAACAACAGACAGTACGCCCCATGAAATTGCAATAATAGCCAAGGCACTTTTCATCCGATGCGCCAACAACGTTTGCCAAGTCTGAAGAAAAAGATTAACCATGGTGTAACGCCTGAGATATCAGCGCCATCGCTTCATCATCTAATTTACCAGTTGTCTGTAGCAGGCCTATTCTCTGACGCCAATAATCATATAAGTTGGTCTGTAGAAGGAACCTTGAATCAAATAAGCTGTTATGTGCATTGATAACATCTGAGGCTTCTAGGAAACCCGCGTCGTATAACTTTTCTTTGCTACTCAACACCTCTGCGCGAGACGCTACAACATCATGCGCCATTAACACTCGTTCCCAGTTGAGCTTCACTTGAGTAAAGTTCTGATCAATTCGCTTCTTGATGTCTATTTCAACCTTTCGTAAATCCTGCTTAGCCGTCAACAAGTTAAGCGAAGTTTGGTCCACTTTGGCGCGTGTTGAACCATTTAAATCAATAGGAACACTAAGAGTTAAACCCGCGTTAAATTCACCGTTGTCCAACCGATCACTGTCGTTATAGCCCACTTGCCCTTTAACTGTTGGGTAATAACCTCCTTGGGCGGATTTTTTGTCTAGCTTGCGCGCTTCAACGCCTTTTATGGCAACCAGTAATTCAGGGCTATTATTTCTCGCTAACTCAAGCCACTGCTGCTGAGAAGCCACCAGCATAGGAGGCTCAACCAAATTCTCAGTACGAATTTGATCCACCGAATCAGGAGCTTGGTTTATCAGCGCTTCCAGCTCTGACTTTTTACTTTCTAACTCTGCCTTTGCTCGCAGAATATTGGCTTTGTCAGACAACTGATTAGCACGCATCTCTTCCACATCAATCGATTTCACTTTGCCTGCTAGATAGCGTTTTTCGAAGATTTTTAGCAGCTTGCTGCCTTCCTCTAACTTACTGTTAGTTAGCTGTAAGTTACCTTGGGCGCTGCCTATATCGAGATAAACCAGAAGTAACTTAGCCGCCAAATCATTATGTGCTTGAGCCAATTCCAGCTGGGATTTCAGATAATCTGATTGTGCTTTATCTAATTCAGACCAAAGACTACTGTCCCAAATAACCTGAGACAGCTCTGCACCATACCGATTTGAACTACTGCGGTCTTCGCTCCAGTCTGCTGAAGCGCTCGCGCTTAAAGCGGGTAATAAAGAGCTGCGACTTAAATCCACCGAACTCTCGCCGAGTTGAACACCAATTCGGGCTTTCTCGTAATCAGGATCCGTCTGTTTGGCTCGCTGCCATGCTTGTTCAATAGAAAGGGCATATGAAGGACAACTAAGTACAGTTGCTAATAGCAAGCTGCCTATACTCAACAGGGTCGATTTACGAGGTGACAGAGGTTTGTCTAATCGCTGTGAACAACTAAACAGCGCTGGCTTAACCATGTGCTGCCCCCATCATACTGTTGTCGATGACGGTTTCGTCTAACTCCACACCTTCGATGACTTCAACATTGATACCATCTGATAGGCCCAGTTTTACCGCTTGCTTGTGGAAGCCTTGTTCTGAGCTATCTGGGATTAATACGTTAGGGCTGTCGCCTTCAAATTGCAGTGCGCGCTCTGGCAGAGTGAGTACATTTTCTGATTTAACTAGAATTATCTGAGCAGATGATGAGAACCCTGAACGTAACCGGACGTCTTGAGGTATTTTGAGCTCGCCAACTTCGACTTCAAAACCGTTATCAAAACTTTTGCCCGAACTACTATCAGCTGTCGAGTTAAGACTTTCAGACTGAATCGCAATCTTAGTCAGTACCCCTTCTATTTCGATACTTGGATAAGGTGCAACGGTCAGCGTTACTGGCATCCCCGGGGTAAGTTGTGCGGCATCATGCTCACTAACACTGCCCTTAAAAATCAGGCTGTTCATATCGGCCAATGACATCATTTCTGTTGCCGCTTGACTCGATTCAGTAGAAATAATCGGTTCTCCTACCTCGACTTTTCGATTCAACACCGTACCGTCTATCGGAGCATAAATGGTAGAGGTGAGGCGAGAGTTACCTATTGTCGACTCCCCGCTTTGAATCAATTCGAGGTTCTGACGTTTTTGCATAACGTCAGCCTGTGCTGATTTCACATTGGAACGTGCAGTCACATATTCGTCGTAGTTCTTAGGAATGATTTCTTGTTCAACCAAACTCTGCAGATTAGCGAGTTGTTGTTTTGCTGACTCAATGTTCGCCTCACTTCGCATCAACTCTGTCGAGGCATCGGTCAACGCTTTCGGGGTAGGGTTAGGGCGAACCTTAATAAGCGGCTGACCTTGCGTTACGTACTCACCAACACCAGCATAGATTTCACCAACGATCCCGTCGATTTGAGATTTGATAGACACAGAGTGAGCGGGAACGATATACCCCACCGCAACCGCCTGCTTTTCGATCGTCCCCGTGGAGACCGTTAGGGTTGGAAAGGCTTCTGGAGGCGTTGAAGTTTGAAAATAGAAATACGCACCTCCACCTATCAGCGTGGCACATGCCACAGACACTAACCCACGTTTAGTCATAATTTATCCAGCTCATTATTTTATATTTGTGAGCCCTATGACTACCGTGGATATGCGAAGTTCATAAATAGTATAAAATTTTATAATGCATAGCGTTAAAGCAAAATTAAACGACAAACTTTCTACGCCTCCTTTTAGCCTTATCATGACCATTTAAGTAGAAAGTTGTCTCCGTTTAACGCACTTTAAATCTCGTAGGCCCAGCACTCTTGTTGTATGTCGAGCAGCTCCGGCTTACCGCTCTCTAGCTGATAGAGGTGGAATTGGCTTAAAGGGGGCGAATACACATGTAACGTAATGAGCGGTTCATCTCCAGCCTGTAGATTCGATATCTGATGGATATCATTATCTTTACTGACGGTCACACTGCCCTCTTGGAAATGAGTCGACTGAGAAGCAAAAATATGGCCATTAGCCGCCGTTTCAAACAAGGTTTCCGTTGCTTGCCCGTGTAAAATTTTTACGCCACAAGACGTATTCAAATGATCGTGTATTTTACTTCTTTGCCCATTTAGCCAACTCAAAATTAAAACTTCGCAGTGGTCATTCTTGAAAAGTCTTTGTCGGCAGTATGTTTCTTTATCAAAACTCGCCAACGACTTGATCTCTTCTTTACTCAGCTCGATGTTATCCAATATGAACCGAATGGAAGCCAGAGACATAGGTTTATTCGCCAGCTGTATTTGGTCCATAAACTCTTGGAAATTAAGCTCATAATCGTTATTAATTAACGCGGCTAACGCAGGAGATTGCGTTGGGGTAATATCAGTACGTTGCAAAATACTTACCTCTAACTATGTTTTGCTCTTCCGAACTCGAAGTTAAAAGTTCTCTTCGAACGATGAAATATAGCTGATTCGATTCAGCACAAGTTTGGAGGATATTAACACCGTTTAAATGAAATTTAACAAGCAATCACAAGTATTTACATTGATATAACAAAAGCATCTAACAACCAATTGGAAGCAACGGAATTGCCATATTGACTTGAGATTT
Organism: Vibrio sp. 10N.286.55.E10; assembly: GCF_002872555.1. Taxonomy (NCBI): domain Bacteria; kingdom Pseudomonadati; phylum Pseudomonadota; class Gammaproteobacteria; order Vibrionales; family Vibrionaceae; genus Vibrio; species Vibrio sp. 10N.286.55.E10. The sequence goes on along the minus strand of NZ_MCSD01000004.1, from coordinate 182,295 downwards.
GAATAACTGAGTAATTTGAAATAGGAACAACAAAAGAACGGCTTCCATCACGGCTACTATTGCGCGTATCAATTGATGAAATTGATTCACAAGTCAGAAGAGATCAATCACAATCAAGGTTATGCTCACTGTTGAAATTAGTCTAACTGGATACTTATGATTAATCCCAAACTCATCGCCTTACTTCCTGATCTCGCCTCGTTCATCTTAGTGGTAAATGAAGGGAGTTTTACTGCGGCAGCAAAACAGCTAGGGGTGACACCTTCAGCGCTCAGTAAGCTGATTACACGTTTAGAGAAAGCACTGTCAGTCAAGCTATTCGAACGAACCACTCGTACGCTTATTATTACTCAGGCAGGCCAATTGGTTTACGACCAGAGCGTTGTCATGATTAACGCTGCACAGCAAGCGGTTGAATTGTCGACCTCTGATCACACAGAACCAGCAGGCTCCATAACAGTAGCGGCGCCTGAAGCTTTCTTAAACTCAGTGCTACAGCCTTTTGTTGTTCCATTTTTAAATCAGTATCCAGAAATCCAACTCAAGTTGAGAGCGGCCGATGGCGACATCGATATTTTACGTCAGGGCATCGACATCGCTTTCCGCCTAACCGATAAGCCCGACGAAAGCTTGGTTTTGAAAGAGCTTGGAAAGACAAACCTCGTGCTATGTGCGAGCCCCGACTATCTGAAAGCCAAAGGAGTTCCTAGCCACCCAACAGACCTTTCTGAACACGATTGTTTGTATCTTGCAGAGACAGACAAAGACCACATTTGGGACTTCCTTAAAGATGATGAATTTCACACGGTGCCCGTCAGTGGGCGGTACGCAGTTAACCACTCGCAAATGCGACTCAAAGGTGTGAAAGAAGGTCTAGGCGTCGGTATTTTCCATGACTTCGTGATTCAAGACGCGCTGGCTGAAGGTTCTGTTGTACAGGTATTAGAAGATTGGACCATCAAGAGTAATTACCATGGCGCCATCGCTATGCAGTTTGCACAAACCAAGTACATGCCCGCCCGCCTGCGCGTTTTCATTGACTACGCGATGGAACACTTGGGTGACAAGCTGGCAGGAGAAATAAACTGATGCTTAAAGGAATACACCACGCGGCAATAATCTGTTCAGACTACGAATTGTCGAAACGCTTTTATACGGAAGTTTTAAAACTTGAGATAATTGCCGAAAACTATCGTGAGGCTCGTCAGTCGTACAAACTTGACCTAGCGCTACCTAATGGCGCTCAAATTGAGTTGTTTAGCTTCCCTGATGCACCAGAAAGACCTAGTTTTCCAGAAGCTCAAGGGCTGAGACATTTAGCCTTTTGTGTTGATGACGTTCAGCAGTTCAAAAGCTATTTGGAAGGACAAGGAATCGACGTCGAACCGATTCGAGTGGATGAGTTTACGGGGAAATCATTTACGTTTTTCGCAGACCCAGACGGCCTGCCGCTAGAGCTTTATCAAATTTAAAGTCTTATTAATAAACAAACACCTTAATAACAAAACAGACCTTCTCAAGTCGAGAAGGTCTGTTTGTGATTCAATTAGCTCAACGCCGTTTTGAACTTCTCAACACGTGAGAACAGTAACCAGTCCAAGAGCATCGCAGCCACAATCGTTGCTCCCGCCAGTGGAAACAGTACCGAAATAACCACCACCGTCACCAAGCCAGCTTTCCATAAGCCTGCATCACCAAACTTAGGTGGTGTACCGAGCTTGCGTTGGCCTGACGGTCTGCGCATCCACCACATCACACCGCCAGTCACTGACACAACGATGAACGCCAAGCAAAACAAGGCATTTAGAAGCTTATTGATGATACTAATGTCACCTTGGTGCAGAGAAATACCAACAGCTAGCGTCTTGGCAATGAAGTTGTAATCTTGCCATGTCACTTCACCCAGAATACGGCCTGAGTATTGGTCTAGGTGTGTGGTGCGATCTTGAGTTGGATCGATGATATCACCGCCCATAGTATTGGCTGTCACCGTGTAAACACCCGTTTCTGAACGTGGGAAATTCACCTTGTAATGCGTGAAACCAAGAGATCGTGCTTTCTCAATAACATCATCAATCGCGAAACTGCTCGCCGCAATGACATGTTGAGAGTGGTCTTCTCCCATCTTAGAGTGATCATGAGGTTCAGACGCCTCTTCCACATGATGAACGTGTGCTGCTGGCTTATCTTGAGACAAAGGCAGTGGTGTTTGCTCCAAGTTCCACGGTAACTCTTCTTCCGAGCCATGGTTAAGTGATGCGTGCGTCTGATCTGACAATGGAATATCGTCCCACATTTGAGCCGGGAAAGTGCTCCATGCTTGAACAAGCTTACCGCCCCAGAAACCTGTCCACGCTAACCCTGATAGGATAAAGAGCAGCAGAATAAGAGATAACGTGCCACCTAAGTTCGCATGCAAGTCTCGCATCAGTACGCGAGGTCCGGATGACACTCTCAGCTTAAGAAAGCCAGCGCGGCTTGCATTGTCTCTTGGTAACCATAGGTAAATGCCACTAACTAACAATAGAATGGATAAACTTATCGCCACTTCAATCAGATAATCCCCCCAATCACCAATCAATAAAGTTCCGTGGATGTCATTTGCCAGTTGATACAGGCTGTCGCTGCGTGGCACCTCACCGACGACTTCACCAGTATATTGATTCAAAGTTGCGAAAACCGATGTGCCGTCTTCCAGAGAGACTGAAAAACGGTTCGCCAAGTCAGGCGCTTTGCTTGGTACAAATTGTGTCACTGAACCTTGCGGATATTGATTCTGCACTGCTGCTAGCTGTTGTGACACTTTAATCGGGTCGCCCGATGCAACAATCTCGATCGCATCGTGATGGAAAGCTAACTCGATTTCATCGTCAAACAACATCATTAAACCAGTAATACTTAACATCAGCATGAAAGGGATAACGAATAGCCCAGCATAGAAGTGCCAGCGCCAGGTGAGAAAGTAGAGAGTTTTATTGCGGTCTTTGTTTTTTATATTGGTTCTCGAACCGGTTGTTGCACTGCTTGTAGACTGCGAAGTCGCTTGTGCTTTCGCAGAGCTTTGAGATTCATTTCTCAACATTATTATTTCCTTTGACACACGCAAACATACCTTCTGAAGAATCAGAAAGTAATCTGAGCATGTTTAACTTTACTTAATACTTTGTTTTTTAATTATTTTAGAAGGTTAGGTTTAAGCAATATCAAAGGGAGGGCCGCGCGGGGCTTGCCTCGTGTAGCGTTCGCTTAGAGCCAAAAAAGCGTAGCTGTCTGAGACAATAGAACTCAGTCGAGTTGTCAGTAGTGTAGTTGGAAGTTCATCTTGGTGAAATGTGGAAAAATGGCTAAACGGACACGGCTTACCTTTGTGAGTATTCGGTTCGCCTTCTTCAATTTGAACCAGTTCAAAGCCGTTGACCGTACACAACGACGCCCATACTCCCGCACTGTTACCATGAGCATTGATAACAGGCATTAATGTCACTAAAGCCCAACTTAACGCTGTGGCAAGTAACATGGAGAGATTGAACGAAGTTCGGCGCATTATTCCAAATCTTTATAAATTCCCCTTATTATGAGGCACTTGCTATATAGGTAAACGTAAAGATTAACATCAGGTTAAAAAATTGAAGCTAACGCACACTCTATTTAGTTAAAAACCGGTTAAAACAGAAGCGCTAAAAAAATATTACGCACCTCAGTGCATCAAACTGATTAGAAAAAAGACAATAAAAAACGCCGCCTACATTTTCCAACAAAGGGAAATATAAGCGGCGTTTTAGAAGTTGAACTTTGTTATCTACTAACTTGTTTTGGTCACTCTAGCGAACAAGGTGGCTATCGGCAGTGATAGCTAAACAAATATAATACTAGACAAACGGAACAAATAAGCGAATTAACCGAAGATCTTACTCCAAATGCTTGGGTTACGCTTCTCATGGTACTCTTCACGAAGGCCGTCAATAGTACGAAGTTCTTGCTGTGCCGATTCTAAGTCACCTTGGTCTAGCTTCTGCTCAATGCTATCCAGTGATGCACTGATCTTTTTGAAGCCTTCCATGAAATTGTCTTCTTTCTCCACAGGGTAAACACCCGTTTTCAGCTCTGCCACTAGCGTATCTAAACGAACGATAGGCTTTTGCATCTCTTCAATGCTCTGAGCTTCTGCCGCTTGTTTGAACGCAAGCTTCATTTCTTGCATGTTTTTCTTAAGGTCAACATTAGCAAATGCGTTGCCAGACAATACTGAAGCAGCGATTAAACCAGATAAAAGGATTGAGCGAGTTTTCATTGTTTCTCCAAGTGAAGCTGTGACTTTGAAGATAGCGCCATCATTACTGTGGCACTTCGACTTTATTATTTTCGGCTAGTGTATACAAAAATCTGTCAGGCACAAAAATTGATTGTATCGAAATGCAAACCCGCCGACATTCTCTTAAATAAGAGCTGAGTATTCTGGGATTTCATTACGACCGCGTAAGGCCAAAAAGGCCAGGAATTGCTTTGGCGAATGGGTAATCACTTTACTCGAATCGACACCCACTTCATCTAACAATGCGGCGACTAAATCCAAGCCACCGACATCTAAACAGAAATGCGCATCGCTCCCTGTTGTAATAAATGCCCCCTTCGCCTTCGCTATTCTTGCAATCTCATAGCAGCGGTCAACACTGCCAACTCGGCTATTGCCTTTGAGTGTGGTGTTGTTGATTTCAATCGCCACGTTGTTCTCAACCGCACATTGAATAACGGCTTCAAAATCGAAATCAAAATTAGGATTGCCCAAGTGGCCAAGCGCATCAATTCGACCGCCCTTAATCACATTCACGAGAGCCTCTGTATGGGTCGCGACATCCGAAGGGCTAAAAACAGGCTCGTGGAAGCTGGCAATCACCCAATCTAGGTTCTTATCAACGCTCGGATGAATGTCGATTTCTCCCTGAGTGTTCATAATGTTTGATTCAACGCCGCGGATAATTGCAACGTCTTCGATAAAGCGAGGAAGCACACGCTGATTACTGAAGAACCAGTAGTGTGGCGCACCTGGCATTGATTCTGAATGATCAGTAGTACAAAACATGTCTAAGCCATTTTGTTTTGCCGACTTGGCATTCTCGATAAGCGTGCTGTAAGCATGACCACTTGCGTATGTGTGGGTGTGAGTATCTACTTTGAGTTCCATGAATCAATGCTCTCTTCGCTTGGTCTAGTCAATCAATTTTGAGTTGGGTTGGTCTAATATAGCTTCTTCAAAAATGCCCAACAGACACCTGCTTAATGTGATGCTGAGCGATTTGAAATCATATACTGTTCATCATTCAGTATTGTTAAAATTAATTCAATCGACAATAACCTGATTTCTCCCGCTATTCTTTGCTTTGTAAAGGCGCTTATCAGCAAGCATAAACAGATCATTTGGCGATGTGCTTTTCGTCGGAACGCATTCCGCTACACCTAGGCTCATCGTTACATGAGAAGCAATGGGTGAGGAACGATGAGGAATCGATTGACTGTGCAAAACCGTTAAGAATGAATTAAGGCGAGCTCTGCTTTGTTCTATAGATGTGCTTGGCAATATAATGGCAAATTCCTCGCCTCCTATGCGAGCAGCAAGGTCTGAGGGACGATTAAAAATTTGCTTCCATAACTTTGCGACTTGTTTAAGGCAAACATCTCCTTGATGGTGGCCATACGCATCATTATATTGCTTGAAAAAATCAATATCACCGATCACTAAGGTTAAAGTTTGCCCTTCGCGTTCACATCTAGACCATTCAGACTCAAACTTTTGATTGAATTTACGTCTATTAGCAAGAGAGGTTAGCTCATCAAAAAGTGCAATCTTTGTGAGATCTTGTTTTTCTCTCTGCAATTGCTCATCACGCAACTCATATTGATACAATGTTGCCAGCAACTCTTTTCTAGGAGCTTTAGTCAAATCCTTTATGGATAGTGGCGAACTAACAAACTTGGCAAAATCTCCCCTAAACAAAAAGTAGAAGATCAGCATTGGGACACTATAGCAGGCCGCAATCAGCAACTTACCCTGTATATTTCCGAATATGATAGAAACGATTTGCGGGCTCAGGCCAAAAGCTAAAACAGGAAACAGTACTCCATCCAAACAAAGGATAAAAACAAAGGCTAGCGTATAGATGAATGCCAACGCTGGTAGGTTGGAAAGGAACTTACTCACTTGTGTAAAAATAAACATCAATAACAATATTTCGAGGAGAATCAAAACCCCTCCAAGAACAAGAACTTTCAACGATACGTCAAAGATGCTGAAAGGGATTGCAAAAGGGTTCAACGCATACTCCGATTCCAGTAACCAAGCCATAAAGTTGAAACCAACAAAGGCAATCAAATCCACAGCTACTACTAACAGAAACATGTGTTTAAAAGTGCTAAAATCCCGCTCAATAATAATGAGCATTATAGTGCTCATCATGAATGCACCATAAGCAATATTTCCGCCTGAAATACTTAAATCTTCGGATAAAGGAAAGGAATAAACTGCACCAGCAAGCCCTCCCACTAAAAGTACAATACTAAGATAGTTATAAAATGCAGCTGTACGCACACGATTTTTTAACGTAGCAAAATACAATGGGAAAATTGAGTATATTCCTACATTGAGAATATAGGCTTCTAACGTCATTACTGTTCCTTCTAGGCTCAACACATACAGCACCTAGATGTTTTATAGATGTGCAAAATAACTGATGATATTAACATAATAACGCTTAATTGATAAAACACTCGGAATGCTTGTTTTTCTAGTCAGGAATATTAATAACACTAGATATGTATTGCCCACATCGAGCCTGTACAGCATCTCGGAGCAACCCTACCAACCACAAGTGACCATTAGCACTTAAAGATAAGGCTTTATTCTCATTTCACTTAGCTATCGGAAGCACGACTTTGTCGCAGCGCCGCCTTAATTGCACCAATTTTTTGCAACCTACCCAAGTTCGTCAATACTTAAACCAGTTCACACGCTGGAGTGTTAGATGAGACGAAGACGTTATCCGCTGAGTATCCACATCACTAGCCTTTTCCTAATTTTGACAACGTTTGTCGGTGCAGTTTTGATATCAATAAGCTATCGGCATTCTCAAGAGCTGCTATTGGGCACAGTTCGTGAGGTCAGTAATGAGCATCGTGATAAACTGGAATCAGTGTTCAAGCAAGCAGTAGCGCCTGTCATCACCACTTTGAACGTGATGGCGGTCAGTCCGTTTGTTAATCAACAAAGCTCCTCTACCGATAAGGAGTCTTGGCTAGCATCAGTCGATATCATCTTCAAACAGAATACTAATTTAGTTGCGCTCTTCTATGGCTCGGAGGATGGCAACTTTAGAATATTCCGGCCCTTGAGCACCAATAAACAAAGGGCCGAAAATAATGCCCCTGCCAAAGCGACCATGATGGTCAGTAGCACTAATTTGGATGGTGAGAACTTTATTACCTACCACGATGGTGCGCATCAGGTCATCAGCACGGTACAAAGCGAGAGTATATTTAACCCAACGACTCGTACTTGGTATCGCAATGCAAAGCCCGATGGTTCAATCCACCTATCCGAGCCCTATCTTTTTTATTTTCTTAAAACCAATGGCATTACACTGTCTAGGCGTTCAGCCGATGGCAAGCATGTGGTAGGCGCCGACTTCACGCTGAGTTCACTCTCTTCTCAGATCAGTGAGCTGGCCTACTCTCCGCAGACCAGACTGGCTCTATTTGACCAGCACTTTAATCTTCTGGGTCAGCATCAACTGGATTTAACGACCTCTAACCTCACCTTCCAAGCTAACCATGACGATACTAATAATGTAAATGGCGCTGGAAAACTCTCTGGTAGTGAGCAGGAGCAGAGCTTTTTCAACATCCCCAAACGAGAGCAAATGGAAGCGTTAAAATCTTCAGTATTGGGGCCGCTAATCTCAGATGAGGAAAAGTTTAACCTCAATCTCAAAAACGTCGAGTACAACCTGAATACATGGGCACTGACCTTAACTCCGGTTGAGCTCACCCAAAACGTGACCCTCTATTTGGCAGAGGCGACACCACACAATGAACTGCTTTCTGACCTCATTTCAATGCGTGACAAACAGGTCGCGGTCGCGATTGGGATGTTGTTTATCTGCTTTGGTATCGTGTGGCTAGTAGCTAATCGGCTGTCCCAGCCGCTTAATACTCTGATGCAGCTTACCGATAACATTGCACGATTCGATTTCCGTCGTACCCATTATCCGAAGAGCATGATCAAAGAGGTAGCTAACCTCGCCCATTCCATCGAATTAATGGAACACACGCTTCATGACCTCATCAACTTACTTCGGGACACGGCAGGGAATCAGGAGTTCTCGATACTTGCCAAGAACATCGCTCACCAAAGCTATCTGATAACCAAGGCCGAAACCATTGTGCTGTTTACTCAATCAGAGAAGAAAGATGTATTTGATACCGCCGCCAACCTAGCGATCATTCCCTTCAAAGCAGACATCAATGACTTCATCAAACACACACCTTGGTTACTGTGTAAACTCAAGTCAGGAGAGACCATCCACCTAAATCGAGAAGACAATGTACTCAACTATTATCAAGACTCTATCTTCAACTCAGACCTGTACTTGTTCCCATTATTGAACCGCGAAAAACTGTTGGTTGGTATTGTGGCGATTGGCTATGAAAGGCCGATTACCAAAGCTCAAGCAGATAAACACGCCTTTTTAAGAGAGTTATTGAGCTTTGCGGAAATAGCCAAAGACAACATTGACCAAATGCAGCAACAGAAAGACATGCTTAATGCTTTTATTGAGCTGATCGCCTCTGCGATTGATACCAAATCCCCATACACTGGAGGTCACTGCCAACGAGTACCCGAGCTGACCAAATGGTTAACCCAAGCGACTATCGATGACGACCGTTATTACCCTCAGTTCTCTCTGGACAACAAGCAGTGGGAAGAGTTGATGTTAGCCGCGTGGTTACATGACTGTGGGAAAGTCACCACCCCAGAGTATGTGGTAGACAAAGCAACCAAACTTGAGACCATTTACGACCGAATCCACGAAGTTCGTATGCGATTTGAACTACTCAAACAACAAGCCGAAACTGACTACTGGAAAGCGATGGCGAATGGTGGACTTCAAGAAGAGCAGCTACAGATCCTAGAACAAACCCTTTCCGACCTCGATGAAGAGTTTGCCTTTGTTGCTCAGTGCAACCTTGGCGGAGAATCAATGACACAAGAACAGTTGGAACGATTGGACCAAATAGCCAAGCGTCAATGGAAACGAACGTTAAATGATCAACTTGGAATATCTTGGGCTGAAAAAGAGAGGTACAACTCGTGGCAGAAATCGTCACAATCTGCCGACGCTAAACCAGATAACAGTGAACAGACATTACCAGTGATGGAACCACTCCTTGCGGACAAGCCAGAGCACAAGATCCCATGGGATAATGGCTTTAACCCAGCAGAATTGTGGCAAGAAGAGTTCGTCCTTAAGCCTGGAGAGGTCAAATACAACCAAGGCGAGCTGCACAATTTGAAAGTCAGTCGTGGCACTCTCAACGAAGAAGAACGCTTCATTATCAATGACCATATCATTCAGACCTTCACCATGTTAAACAAGCTCCCTTACCCACCTTACCTGCAAAATATTCCCGAAATTGCCAGTGGGCATCATGAACGTATTGATGGTAAGGGCTACCCTCGTGGGTTGAGTGAAGATCAATTACCTTTGCCGTCCCGAGCCATGGCGATTGCTGACGTGTTTGAAGCCCTGACTTCCAGCGACCGTCCGTATAAAAAAGGAAAACTGCTCAGTGAATCGCTCAATATCATGACCAACATGGCCACCAGCGGTCATATTGATCCTAAGCTCTATTTACTGTTCCTAGAAAACAGAATTTACAACAAATACGCAGAGCGATTCCTTGCTCCAAACCAACGATGCGAAGTTGATGAGACAAAACATATCAACAAAGTAAAAGAGTATATTCGCTCACTTTTTTAAACCGTTACTGACAAGGTTTAGCGCTTAACTATTGGCTGTAAACCCAACACCGAGCTCTCTTTGGAGTTGCTCGTTGGCTTGGCTGCTTGCCCATCTTTACTACGCTTTTTAGCTAACAAGGTATTGGTGATGCTCGCCACGACAATGAGGTTAATGCCAATCATCTGCTGAGTAGAAAACACATCATCAAAGAATAACCCCTGCCATAACGCGCTAAACAACATGTTTGTAAAAATTAGAGGTGCCAACTGGGAACCGCTATCTGCCAGCTTATACGCTTTGGAACGGAAGATTTGGGTATTGATGGTAAACAGTGCAAGGCCGAAAGCTACGAGAGCAATCCAGCGTAAATCATCAAAAGACAGTAACGCCGACAAGGTTCCTTTCTCTGCACTTTCAAGCACATCAGGCACCGCAGAAACTGAAGTAAACACCACCATTGGAATCACAATGATTGCCGCGACTAAGAAGGTCCACGCATTGAGCTCTGCTGGCGAAAGGCTGGTTTTAGACGCCCGGTACAAGCTCACTTGCGAGCCTGAATTAAACATGCCCGCCATTAAACCAAGCAGCAGTGCTGGTCTAAAGAACTCTGAGCCAAATTCAAACTGCGACCAATCCCCTGCCATCATCACTACACCAACAAAGGTGACAACTAAACACACTATCGTCGTTGTACGAATCTTGGTTCTAAATATTAACTTTTCTAACAATGGAATAAACAGAGGACCAGTGCTGAACAACACTACCCCTTCAACAAGCGTTAAGGTTTGCAGTGAAGTAAGGAAACACCACTGACACGCCACCATAAAGATCGCCCGCATCACCAAAGGTTTCCACATTTCTCGTGTCGGCTTGCTGATTTTGTAAAAGGTCAGAAAAAGAAATAAGAACAGACTGGGTAAAAAAACCGCACAAAACTGAGTAACGAAGTGGGCATCACTTCAGATAGATATTTGGCCATTAAGCCACTTAAAGACAAACTGAACGTCGACAACAACATGAAAGTCGTTGCCTTGGTAATATCAGACATAATTATCACCTCCTATTACACCCATTTTAGTGGCGTGACGTGATGAAAAATAGCGAGTAATATTGACCATAACTGTAAGGAAAACTTACCAATGAAAAAACTCGTTCCGCTTAAATCCGTTTACGCTTTCATTGCCGTTGCTGAAACTGGCAGCATGACTGACGCCGCGCGGGTGTTGTATGTCAGTCACTCAGCGGTAAGCCAATCCATAAAGTCGTTAGAACAACTGGTCAACAAGCCTTTGTTTCAACGAGTCGGCCGTCGTGTTGTTCTTAATGCCGCAGGTAAGCGTTATTACCGCAAAGTCGCGCCCGCACTTGAGCAAGTGATAGAGGCGACCGAAGAGCTTGCCAGAACACCTAACGACCACCGCATTACCCTCAACATGGTCAATTCACTCGCGATGCACTGGTGGATTCCCCGCGTCCCCGATTTCCAAGCTTTTTCTCCCTCACTTGATATCCGTATTTCCACCTTAACTGGCCCTTTTGATCTAGAGCAGGAAGGTGTCGATATTGCCCTTGTGCACGGCAAACCGAATGAATGGGATCAGTATTACAGCGAAAAGCTTGGCGATGATGATCTGGTCTTGGTATGCAGTCCAACTCTGCTAAAAAACCAGAGTGAGTTAAGCGTTCAACAACTCGTCAAACAAAACCCGACCATTGGTGTTTTTAACCTAAGGCGACAACACGACTGGCAGGTATGGTGCGACAATTACCAAATCCCACTGCCTACATTCCATAGCAATCTAACATTCGATGTCTCCATTCAAGCCGTGCAAGCTGCAATTCGCTCATTAGGCGTATTAGTAACGCATCGCTTGTTTGTGAAAGATGATATTAGCCACGGCATGCTGGTAGAGCTTGGCGATCCAGTAGCTAACCCGCACCAAGATTTCTACTTTGTTTGCCCGAAAAACAAATTAAAACAAGAAAGTGTGCTAAAACTGAGAACATGGTTGAGACATGAACTCACACGCTCAGAGACAATAATCAGCGGTGATATTCAGGAATAAAACTGCTCTAGCCCAACTACAGCTAGCCGTTATTCAGCTAGTTACAACGCATCTAACTTACAGAGGCCATTATGATTATTACCACTACACAATCTGTCGAAGGCAAACGCATTGTCGATTACAAAGGGGTTATTGCCGGAGAAGCTATCCTAGGGGTGAACGTGTTCAAAGATATGTTTTCGGGTATTCGTGACTTTGTGGGTGGACGTTCTGGTACCTACGAGAAAGAACTGGAAAAAGCACGTAACTACGCATTCAAAGAGTTAGAGCAGAAAGCGATTGAAGCGGGTGCCAACGCAGTGGTAGGCGTAGATATTGATTACGAAGTACTTGGCACAGGCAATGGTATGCTGATGGTTTCAGCAAGCGGCACAGCAGTGGTTGTGGCTTAGTTGAATCACTCGCTAAATCGTGTGATTACCTAGAAAAAACGCCCCTTAGCTAAATCGTTAGCTAAGGGGCGTTATTGTATTCGTTGGACAACTTAGGCTTGAATAGCTCTAACTTGCACGACCTGCTGGCTCAGAGATCATGGCATCAAAAGAGGCCATTCGAGCCAAAAATTCTTTCCTATCTTTAGGCATAATTGAGCTTGCCATCGGTAAGTTAGCCTTCATCGCATCGACTGCTCGACCACGAACCAATACCTCAAAGTGCAAATGAGGACCTGTGATACGGCCAGTTGCACCTGATAACGCGATTTTCTGACCTCGCTTAATTTGCTGACCTTTCTTTACGAGGAAGCGGCTCAAGTGAAGATAACGTGTCGTGTATACGCTGTTATGTTCAATCACCAAGTATTTCCCGGCATAAGGGTGGTCACGAAGCGCCACAACACGGCCATCACCCGTTGAGTATACGGGTGCGCCCACAGGCGTCGCAAAGTCAGTACCATTGTGTGGCGAAATACGCCCTGTCACTGGGTGTCTTCGTTTAGGGTTGAACGATGAGGTAATTCTTCGGAATTTTCTATCTACAGGGTATCTATCGAAAGCTTGCTCTAGGCTATTACCCTCTCTGTCGTAGAAAAGACCATCAGGCGCAAGAAACGCCGCCACTTCTCGGTTTCTTAATTGAATTGAGATACCTTGAACTTCTGTTTTGCCCGTTAAATGATCATTCGTGTACTGCTCTTTGACCAGTACATTAAAGCTGTCACCTGCTCTTAGTTCACGAGTGAAGTTAACTTTATCTTTCAACGTGCGAGTAATATTGGCTATCTGAGCTGTCGTAAGCCCCGCTTTGTATGCAGATGTTGAAAAGCTACCATGAACACTGCCCGCGTAGAGTTTTTCCTTCCATTCACCAGGCATTTCATGAAATTGGTAGTTAAAGCTTCCATCATCATTTTTCGTAAAGACAGCTTGTTCTACGAGACTTTCATGGAAAATGAGCTCTACGAGTTGTTTGGAGTCACTATCCAACAGCAACTCTAGATGGTCACCAGGCTTTATTGTGTCGAGTTTCAAAGATTCAAGATCCGCTTCCATGACCTTGTGAACCGTTTCATAAGGCAGATTCCACGATTCGAATATATTACTGAGGGTATCCCCAACCTTCACAAAGTAGTGAATTTTGATCATTGAGTTCGAATTGATTTGTGGCGGCGCCTGCTCCTTACCGTCCGTGTGCAGTTCTTGATAAGGCGTGACTTTTATTGAGATTTCTTTTTCTGGTTCAGGATGAAAAGAGAGCAAAGCAGCAAGGGAAAATGCGCTGATGGCAATAACGATCAGGCCAATACGGAGGAACTTCATAAAATACTTAGCGGTTATAACGAGGAACTTAGAAAGTGTTATAACATAACAATTCATTCAAAGAAATAAATGAAATGTAAGAAACCGCAGCGCGATTGGCGTGAAAATATGGTGGGCATGCAAGGCCCACCATCTTAGTTAACACTACTCTTTATCTAGTATTATTCTTCAAGAAGTGCTTCGAAGCGTTCTAAGCCACGCAGCATCTCAAAGTCAGGTTCATCAGCCAATAACTCCCGCATTGAACCACTGGCTTCGATAGAGCGCTCTAAGTCATCGATCGCTTGGCCTTCAGCACCTAACCTTGCGTAAGCACAAGCACGTTGATACAAGGCGTGAGCATTTTGATCGTCCACTTCCAACACGCGATTACATAAGCTCATCGCCCAGTGGTATTCCTGCATGTCCATTGCGGCATCGGCTTTGTAAGTTAGTGCTTCCAAATCACCCGGGCGAACTTTTAAGATCTCATCGTAGATTTCAATTTTCTGCTCGGCGGTTTGAGCATTCTGAGCCCTCAACCATAAATTATGAATTTCATTGATGATTTCGATTTCTCGGTTGTTCTCTGAGATGATTCGAGTCTTACGCTTAAGATCCCTTTCAAGAACGTTAAACTTCTTCTCATAATCTTGGGCTATGTCGTTGAGTCGTCGGTCAGCCATCTCTTTGGTGGTGTGTTTCAACTCTTTGAGTGATTGCCAACCCACCAATGCAATTAGGGAGGCAACACCGGCAATAATGTAGAAGAAGTAGGTTACGGTTACATTGGCGTAATTCAGAGACTTGTCTGCCACAGTCAGTTCCCGGTCAGTCATCTGAATGGTCAAGCGTCTTTCAAGATCTTGCTGTTCCATTCGTAGTTGCTTCAGCTCATCCAAGATATAGCGCTCCATCAGCGGTCTATCCAAATACTCTTGTTCAGAGTACTTAACCTCTTCGCTTGCAAAACTCATCGCGCTGAACACCGAGATAACTGCAATCAATAAGATTCGAAGCATTATACATTCCTTATATATTTATCTTTAGACTAACTGTATCTCGTAATAAGCATACAAGCTAGGAAGTCGACAATTTTGCCATGTCCATATTGGAATTAACACTCTAAAACATCATTGATAATTATAAAACACCTGAAGCAACATCATTAATTTCTAAATTATAAAAATACCGCGTAATACTGTTCTATATAATTAATTCGCGATGCGAATATACCAAAAATTGATTTATTGCATCGAGATGAATCTTATATTAATAACGATCAGAGCGAGGTTAATTTGAATAATCCACGATACGATTTATTAAGCCGTGTACTGCACTGGGTAATGGCTTCTGTAATCATCTACGCAACAATAGCAGGGTATGTGATGCACTATGTCACCAGCCATCCAGAGCTGTTTTCTTTTTTGTCAGTGCTCAACATGTCATTGGCGACCGTTGCGACACCGCTGCTCGTGGTGCGTTATATCTGGAGCCACTTTCGCTCATCGCCAAACATGCCAACCTCTGTGCCTGAAGGGCAAAAATGTGTAGCTAAGCTTGCACATTCTTTGATGTACCTTGTGATGTTTATGGTTTTCAGCACCGGTTACTTAATGCTAAAGGAGCCGTACTCTTTATTTTGGCTAGTGGGCGTAAATAACCTAATTACCAACTCTGCAATCAACGGCTTCTTTTTCTATCTACATCGTGCCAGTTGTATTGTCCTCGCCTGTTTAATTGTGCTGCATATCAGTGCCGCCCTTAAACACCACTTTGTCTCTAAGAACTATGTATTGAAGATGATGCTCTAGAATCAGAGAACTCAGGACGGTTTACACAAACAAAAAAGCCATAGCATGTTCGCTATGGCTTTCTTATTTCAATTCGCTTACTTGGTTTGGGTATCAAGCATCACTTGCCAGTATTCACATTTTGCCAAGAACTCTTTTAAATAAAGTTCTGGGTTAGCAAGCTTCTCGCCGCCTTTAACATCGGCGCCAGTCACTCGCCAAAAGCCTCGAGTTACCAAGTTTCGATGATAAATAAAATCGTTAAGTTCATTTGCCTTCAAAGGAAGCTGCTCACCAAACGTCTGTTCGTATAGGTTCAACGTAGAGGCTTGTTCACTTGAGGTCTCCCTTAAAAAGGTATCCAGATCCAAACCTAATGACTGTTGCTGCTCTTTTGATAATGCTTTAGTTAATTTAGAGATCACAGTAAACAGCGCCAGTTCTACTTTTTGTGATGCTAATAACGACGCACCCAAAAGTGCATGTTCATTGGATACGTGTTGCTCTGTTGATGAAACGGTAGCTGTTGTCACTGTGTTAACCTCAAATAGTCATAATGGATGTTAGGGAGCGATTCCAATTACGCGCTTTTGCTAAACTGGATTTGTTCAGCATCAACAATCATAAAGCCAGTTGCGTCTTCGCTCTTCTCTACTTTTACTAAACCTTTAAAGCCTATTTGCGACAACTTTTTCGCAAGGTGCTCTGGCGCTGTTTCAAAAACAACCGTCATAAAAGGTAAGTGCTCTGCGTCAACAAAGCCATGCTCGTTAAACAGTTCCATTGCTTGAGATAAATGGTCTGAGTCGGTTAATTCAATAATTTCTACAACTTCTTCCAACAACATTTTCGATTCCATATTCGCCAGAAAGTGACTGACACAAGCACTTACGTTTTGCTCGCATACATCCCGATGCCCGAAGACACCCCTTTAGTAGTAGGGGGATCATAACATATTAATAATCGAAAAATATGTTTAATTTCCCTAACCCATTGGGAATATTAGAAAACAATAGAAACTGGTGAAGCATAGACAAGACCAATTCGTCTTATTGAAAGCAACAGCCTGATTTTGGGCAATTAGGCTAACGTAGCTTGAGAATCGCCCGTTTCTACAATCGATTCTTGTAACAAGCCAGCATAAATACCATTGTGCGCCACCAGTTGTTGATGATTACCTTGCTCAACAATTTCACCCTTTTCCAACACCAAAATGGTGTCTGAGTGACGAACAGTACTCAAACGGTGGGCAATCGCAATCACGGTTTTCTCTTTGAACAGACGCTGCATCGCTTTTTGAATGAGATCCTCGGTAATCGAATCTACCGAGCTGGTTGCCTCATCTAGCATCATCAGTTGTCCACCTTGGGCGACAGCTCTAGCGAACGAAATCAGCTGCGTCTGCCCTACCGATAAGTTTGCCCCGTTCTTATCTAGTTGGAAGCCATAGCCTTGAGGCAGTTGTTCAATAAACTTATCGGCATAAACATAACGCGCCGCCTGCTCAATCTCGGTACTTGATAAATGTTCTTTACCTAGTGCGATATTGAACGCAATCGTCTCTTCGAATAAATGCACATCTTGCATCATCATCGAGAACAAATGTGTCGAGTCTTCACTAGAGATCTGCGACAGCTCAATGCCATTCAGCAGTATGCTGCCTTCATAGTCTTGGTAGGTTTTCGAGATCAAACGCAGAATCGTTGACTTACCTGAGCCTGTAGAGCCCACCAGTGCGATTTGATGCCCTTTCTCCAATACAAACGAGACATTCTTTAGAACGTACGGAGCATCATCTTTGTAGCGGAAGCTTACGTTCTTAAACTCAAGGCTTTCAAACTGCTCTAACGGTTTAGCAACCTTCTCTGATGGCAGCAGGTTGCGCCCCTCTTCTTCGGTCGGTTCAACAAACAGCTCTTCGATATGGTCGAACGCGGCAAATGAGCTCTGAATCGAAGTAATCTGTGAGGTGAAGTCTCGAATCGGTACGAACACTTTTTCTAAGGTGTTGATGAACGCAATCAGCACACCCAAGGTGAGCCCCCCTTCTATCACTTGCTCAGAACCGTACCAAATCATTACCGCGATGGTGATGGATGTAATACCAGAAATGAATGAGAACAGAATAGCGTCGTATTTATTGATCTTTTTCTGCGCTCTCAAAAACTCGTCGGTATAGCCTTGGTAACGTTGTTCGACTTGCTCTTCTGCTCGGTACATCTGTACGGTTTTCATACCAAACAGCACTTCTTGCAAGAAGCCAATACCTTGAGCCAGTGACGAACGAGTCACCTTATACAGAGCACGAAGTCGATTTCGAACATGTACAGTCAGATACATGACCGGAGGCATGATGATCAATACGATCAGCGTCAGCTTCCAATCAATTAAGAACATCATGACCAGCAGCGCAATGGTGTTAATGCTGTCTTTTACCAAACCGACAACCGACTGAACAAACGTCTCACCGATGGTTTCTAAATCACTGGTTAGACGCGAGAGCGTGACACCGATTGGTGTATTGTCAAAGTAACTGCGTGGCAATTTCAAAACACGAGCAAACAGAACTGAGCGCATGTCAGTAATCGTGTATTGACCTGTTTTACGTAGGTTATATGCGTAAGTGGTATCCACTACATAACTGACGATTAGTACAGCAACGAGGTAGAAAACGTATTCTAACAGCCCGTCCATATCACCATGACTCAACTGAACGTCGATCACTTGAATAATCAACCATGGGAACAACAAGCTTGTGATGACAGAAAGCGGAAGCATCGCAATGCCCAAAATCGCCGAGCCTTTGTATTTCTTAGCAAACTTAAAGAAATGCTTGAGGTACTTGAGGTCAACACCTTTTAACATGCTGCTGCCTCCGTTTCATTTTGCTGTAGTAGCCATGTCTCGTAGTAGTAATCGCAAGTTTTCAGTAGGGTTTTATGGTCGCCCTTAGCAATCACTTTTCCTTCATTCAACACGATAACTTCATCCATGTATTCAAGTGCATTAACACGATGTGAGACAACAAGAACCGACTGATTTTCCAATCGCTTAAATAGGCCTTCTAAGATTTTTCTCTCAGTCTCGTAGTCAACGGCAGACAGAACGTTATCCATAATGATGAGATCGGTTGGTTGTAATAGAGCACGAGCAATGCTCAAGCGCTGTTTTTGCCCCCCTGACAACATAATGCCCTTCTCACCGACTAAGGTTTGGTCACCTTGCTCAAAGCGCGTCACATCACCGGCTAATTGGCTAAGCTCTAACACTTCATCAACCTGGCTTTTTGCTAGCTCGGTATCGCCGCTACCAAAACGAATATTCGCTTCAACAGTTGCTGAAAACAAATACGGGTCTTGGGTGACGGTTTTAACGTAACGACGTAAATCGCTACGCGAGAAGCTAGTGATATCTCTATCACCAAGCAGTACTGAACCTTGTGGAGTGTCTAAGTGATGGTTCAAACAGTTCACCAACGTCGTTTTGCCCGCACCGATTCCGCCTAACACTCCGACTTTCTTCCCTGCTGGAATATCAAAACTGATGTCATCGAGAATCAGACGCTCTTCACCCGGGTAGCTAAAGCTTAGGTTACGCACGGAGAACGTTTTTCCTTTAAGCGATTTCACATCGAGCTCAGAAAGCTTCTGCTCATCCAACTCTGGGATTTGGGCATTAAGAATAGTTTGTGCGCTTTGAATACCGACCATACCGCGCTGATAAATCGTCGCGATTCGTCCTAATTGCATAAGCGGCATGGCGAGCAAAACTGAGTAAGTTAGGAATGCTGTGATTTCACCTAGGGTCAGTTCCTGTCTCATCAACATAAAACCACCTAGACCTATAATAATGATTTTCATTAGGTCATTGGCGTAATCGAGAACCGGCATAAAGAAGACTTGGATACGCGTGATTTTAAGGCGACATTCAAGTAACAACTGATTCAGCTTCTCAGTCTCCGCTTTTACCCAAGGTGACATCTGCTGGCTTTTAATCAGATCAATCCCAGACAGATAACTCATCAGTTGTGCAGACAAGTTTTGCAGTCGCTTCATATGCTCTAGATGGAGCGTTTTCATGCGCTTAAAGCCCACTCGGAAAATCACGAAAGCGATTGAAATCGGAATGATCGAATACAGGGTTAGTTCTGGCGATATACGCCACATGTATAGCGGCGTTAGCGATAGAGCGAGCAACGCATTAAAGAATTGCAGAAAGCCAACACCAAACATCAAACGAATACCACTTAGGTCATTGTTAATGATTGAGATTAAACGGCCAGAAGCAAAGCGCTCGTGAAAGCTGTTTGGCAAGCGATTCAGTTTTTGTAGAAGAGTGGTCTTAAGTGAAGCTTCTGTAATTCGCCCGGGGTTAAGCGCGTAAATGCGAGACAGAATCCTAACAACGACCATAGCAACCGACATACCAACAACGATCCACACATAGGACTGCAACTGTTGATGTCCACTTGAAGAGGCGTCATCAATCAGATCTATTGCCAATTGAATATAACGAGGGATTTCTACTTGTAACCAGTTAACGAGAAAAATGAACACAACCGCAAGTAAGTACGAGGTGCGATTCATGCGCAAGTAATGGGCAATAAACTGTCTTTTATTCATAACGTTCTTTGTTGAGGGCAGGCATAAAGCGACATAGTGATACTCTTTAATTAGGGTTGTATCACGATGGTAAAGATACACCAAAAACACTTAGTTGACAATATCAACCACATTCCATTATTCGTCAGTCCTATTCATTTTTTGTATTGCAGAAACAACTTTGCCGCCAATATGGCGGCAAAGATATTAATGGTTCGAATATGAAGCGCTAACTAACACTCATACCATGTTAGAGAATCACATCGACTTGGTCATTTTCTATGCTATATGAGTTTCTCACCTCGCTACCCAATGCTGATGGGTACCACACTTCGACCCAAACTTTATCAACATGGTTGGGCAACAATAGCGTTGTTGAAAAGTCAGTGTCTTCATTAATAGGCATTCTTAACACTTGTGAGGTGTAGTCGACAACGTCCCCATCAAACTCAGTGTACAAGCTCATAAAGCCCCGCGAACTTTGTGAACTTGCGACATCGACCGTCACAGCGACTTCCCTCTCAGTTGAGAAATCAAAGTCTTCCGGTATGGTCAGCTCGACCGATCTCAACACTTGTGCCGCAGGCGCGACGCTAGACGTCACTGTGTTATTGCCAGCAGATGACGTGTTGCCTGATGAGGAATCATCCGCTGGTGGGACAGAGCTTGGAGCTGATGTGGTAGAGCCACCACCACCGCCGCCTCCGCCACACGCTGCAAGGAAGACAAGAGTCACACTACTTAGCATTAGTTTTGATAGTTTCATAAATCCTCCTTGATTAATCTTCAGTAGACCAAGTTTTGTCTGAGTTAGGGTTTAGATACCAAGTCGGTTTAGAAGAACCGCCAGACGTCGCCCATTCTGCAAAGTCTGGGAACGCTTCACTGATATCAATGTACTCGGATGGGTGATTCCAAGGAGATGAAATTAAGATACCCCAAGGCATGTTCTGCGTAGTTCTGTAGTATTTTCCACTATCTGGATCTGAATCATCTTGTGCCACACCGTAAAAGTCGCTTACTAACGTACCACGTGACGTTGGTGGAAGATCCGCTGTGTGAATTTCAAGATCTTTACCCGGAGAGCCAGTAAAGCTAGAGCCATGGTAATACCCTTCACCCGGACCGAAGATGAATGGGTCGAAACCACTTAATGGCAGAAGTGAACTCACCGTTGGTTGATCGTCGTCGTTAAACGGTAGTGAGATGCTAAACGTCATTTGATCTGACTCAAGAGACGGATTACAAGATGGGTTGGTACGGTGGAACATACACTCATCGTTAATAGGGATATCATTTTTTAAGTTCAACGAAGCTACAACAACAAGGTCACCTCCTGGTGATGCAACCGATTTGTCTTCGCCCGTAAACGGTGAGATATTCACACGAGTTGCGCCGTTTTTCTGCACTCTGGCGGTCTGCAAGTCGACATCCGACTCATCAAAGCCACTCAATTTCCAACCTAAGCCGTTACCGTAAGAGGCGCCGTAGGCCATGATGCTACCGCTAATATCCATACGTAACACAGCATCATCTTTACTTAGAATGGTGGTTCGGTAATAAACAACAACATCATTTAAATCGAAGTCACCAACTTCAGGCCAGTTATCTTCGAACGCTGCAGTGTAGTAGTTAGAGTGTTGAATTGTGGTTCCCGGATCAGTCACGTTGAACACGTAATCCTCGACTTCCCCGTCACCAACGTAACCATCACTTGGGATGTTAGGGCTGCTCGCTAGACGGAAACGTGTTTGTACAGTCCCCACACTCGCATCATCAGCCACTCGAATTGGAACCACTTGGCCCCCTTCAACAACCGAATGGTTTTTCAAGATTTGTTCATCATCATCGAAAGTACCACTCAAGTCCCAGTCAGCCCAAGCTTGTAGGTAACCATTACCCACAACGTTAACGTTGATGAGACTATCCAACCCAATTTCTAAGTTAGTAAGTAGCGTAATACCGTCGTCATCATTCCCATCAACATCCAAGTCATCACCGTTTGATAAGGCGCCCGGTTGTCCGTCAGAGTCTGTATCGATACTGGCCCCTAGATAAAGCGTTGAAGAGACAGCATGTTCAGCACCATTGCTTGCTTGTAACGTTGCATAAGTGTCCGGCGCATCACCAAAATCAGACTCGTCGGAACTCTCTATCGGATTCGTAAAACCACTTAAATCCCAGTTACCATCAAACGCTGAAAAGATTGGGTTAGGGAAGCCACTGCCACTCGTTGTAACAGTTTCAAACTGAAGGGTAACAATAGAGGTATTTTTGTAGGTAAACTTAACCGCACCTGACGTATCAGTTTCAGAATAATTGGTGCCTGGTCCGGTGAAGAGAACTGAATTGCCATCAGCACTCTCTTCAGCAGTCAAACTGGCACTCGCACTACCTAGCTGGTAACTGTAAAAACCTTCACTTTTAAATACTCGAACTTGCTCTGACTGAACGGGCTCACCATCAATGTCATAGCCAATCATTTCAAATTCAGGAATGGTGTAAGGAACAGAGAACGTACCTGAAAGACCGTCAGTACCATCAAAAAATTCGAACGTATAAATCAGCCCCGCAGAACCAGCAGAATTAGTTTGGTAGAGAAAACCAATATCACCTGACGGTTGTGTTGCGCCTACTTTGTAATTGGGTGCATGAAACAAAAATGTCGCATCACCAAATACGCTACTGGATACCTTAGCATCTATGGTTTTTCCATCGTGTGTACCGACATTTAGAAAATGCATAGAGGCGCCATCGTAGGTTGGCCCCGCCCAACTGCTACTCCCGTTTGTTGACTCTATGTGATTTGAGAAGTCCAAGTCCACCACGCTTGCCTGGACTGGGACACTGACTATTGCGCCAATGAGATAGATAATTTGCTTGTATTTCATAGTTAACCTCGACTTCTTCTTCGCTTAGGCGATTTCCTTGAAAAGTACGTAAACTCTGAACGGCAAAGCTAAATAAACGTCTCCCTAAAATCTGATGCTGCGAGACAAAGGATGTACACTTTTTCTTTTAATGCCGACAAAACGAGTTGCATAAGTAGGTTAAGCAAGAGTGAAGCCAAGTTTTTTTAAACTTAGAAAACAAATCTAACACCATGAAAGTATTAGTTTATTTACCTACATTCTCCTTAGGTTCTAGACCCAATAAACACTATCTTCAAAATAGGAATCAATTTGATGAATGAAGTAACTCAATTTGACAGCTTGTCATAGATAGGAGTGAGAGAAGTAGATTCCAAGCGAATAAAGATGTCGTTCAAACAGCAGGAAGCTGCATGAAACTGGAGAAATAATGACTATTGGCTGTAAGCAAAGTTGGGGGG
>NZ_MCSD01000004.1:0-157963 GCF_002872555.1 Vibrio sp. 10N.286.55.E10 | reverse complement strand
GGGGGGGGGGGGGGCTGCAAGCGCTAACGATGAACTGCTTAAATGCGGGGTGAAATTAAACAGTTCAAAGATCAATGTCGGCTGCAGTGCAGTTACAGCTGAACAATTACTGCTGTGCTATTACTGCAATATAAGCTTGGGTGAGATTAAAGCATTTCTTTTGCGATCAAATGCAACAAAAACGTCTCGCGCTCAATGCTCATACCCTTTTTAGGACTTTCGGCCATCGTCTTTTCATTATGAGCAATCGCTTCATGGATGTTCATCCACACAGGCTTCATTCCGTTTTTAACTTCGTAATCTTCGTAAGCCGTCTCACCAAGTTCACGATCGATCTTGCAGGAATAGCAGTAGGAAATCATATGCATGATATCTGCATCATCTTTGTACCAAGGGCGAAACTCTTCAAAAATGCCAAACGGCTTAATACCATGAATGTTCTTTGCACCCGTCTCTTCTTCAAGCTCTCGGACCATGCCCGCAATCACATCTTCGCCTTCATCTAAACCACCACCAGGGATGGTGTAGTCGTGGTAACGCTCGGTATACAGCATCAGAATATCTTCACCATCTAAAACAATCGCTCTGGCGGCATTACGCTTATAAACTGTTTTGTTATCTAGGTGATCGATATCTGGGTGAATGATGGTTTTTAGGTGTCTCATGGCTCTAACTGCTCAACTGAATTTGGCGGCATCATATCATAATCATTCATAGATTCGAGGTTCATAGCGGTTCACATCAACACGCCTTCTAACTTTGTACCTCATAGCCGATAAAGCAAGAAAACATCACATAACCTCTGAAAAGCCTTCACTCAACAATTCATGCCCTTCTCTCGCCCGGCTAGCTTAGCTTGATCTAGCCCTCAAAAAGCAGCTAAACATGGCGAAATATCAACCTATTTCAATATCTTGACCAAATTAGGACAACCTTTTCTGAAATCTAAAATATACTCATTTCATAGAGCTTCTCATTTGGTTCTGTAGAACTTAACGCATTCAATTATAGAGTTATGACGTAGGAGATAAGCATGAAGAAAATTGGTTTGATGGCTGTATGTGCCGTTGTATTAGGCGGTTGTGCAAACGACTATGCAGAATATAGCGAAGGCCAACGTGTTTCAGTCGCTAACCCAGCAGCTGTTTATTGTGTTCAACAGGACGGTGAATTAGATACGGTTACTGAAAACAATCAGCGTACAACTTACTGTGTATTCGATGACGGCGAGCGCATTGAACAGTGGGAGTACTACCGCAATAACCATGAGCAAGAAACTGAAAAGTAATCACTTCTATTACAAGTTTCCAATCTCAAAGCTGTAAAATCCTCCCCCTAAAAACTCAATTATGTTACGTAGACTGTCTGCCATAAGGCAGCGGTTTACCGTACACACACACCAATTGAACACTGTTTTATTTCTGACACAGCTCTGACATTAGCCTAACCTACACCGATAGAATGCCCGCCTGTTACAAAATTTTACACATAGAATTATTATGAAAAGCCAATCAAAAACGAAAGAACAAACTCAAATGTCATTTGAACTGCCAGAGTTCACCCTTTCTCAGTCGACATCTCAAGTGATCTACAAACGCTGCCAAACCGCTCTCATTGTTTTAGCGATTGGTATTGTCGCAAACCTTGCGCTTCGAATTGATTTCGTATTGTTGAATGGCAATGTTGGTGAGATCTCGGTGACCGAGATGCTGCAGCAGTTACTGCTTATTATCTCGTCTGGGTCCTTTGCTTATCTAGCAAGAGAGAAGCGCGAAGTTAAGCATGCAGCTATGCTCATCAGTGCATTTTTCGGTGTGATGTTTATTCGTGAAATGGACTTTTGGTTCGACAAGATTGTACATGGCGCTTGGGTTGTTCCTGCCCTATTGGTTGCTGGTAGCGCAATCTTCTATGCGATTAAAAATGGTAAACGAACCATTGATCAACTTGCGCTTATTCTTGCTTCCCCACACATGAATTTGCTAGTGACTGGCGTGATGCTTTTGTTGGTGTTCTCGCGCCTATTTGGCATGGGCAGCTTCTGGCACAATGTTATGGGCGATGATTACGTTCGAGCGGTTAAAAATATCGCTGAAGAAGGCACTGAGCTTCTAGCTTACTGTCTGATTGCCTTTGCTAGTTTAAAGACCGTTATTGGCATCACGAGAAAGAAATGATCACCTATCGCCACCAGCGATGTGTGTGATCGGATTCTGGATCTAAATAACGATTCAATAAAGTCAGGTTAGTATCTAGTAGAGCTAGGTATTCCCTGACTTTTTTTATGTCGGCATCCACTGAAGTCTGCTGGATACAGCGCCCCAATACGGGGAGTAAACCGGCCACAATGTCAAAGTGAGATGAACACCCAACGAGTTCCTTTACGGCTATCAGTGCTTCCAAAGACAGTCTTTCTGGCTCCCGCCTCACCAACTCCAAATCTCGCTTAAATACGCCCGCACAAACACCTTCAAGATAAACTCGATAGGTCGTCAGTACATCCATTAACAGAAACAATTGCCCTTGAGCACTTTGATGTGGGTATGGCACTGCAACATGAGCCTCTAACAGGCAATCTATCTGCAAATCGACTCCAAGTGCTGAACACTTTTCGACGAGAACTTTAAGCAAACCTTGCTCGTCCATGAACGATTGAATTTCGAATATACGTTGTAAGTGGTAGTCATTAGAAACAAACGTCACCTGCACACTCTGCCCGCGAGCAAACAGCCCGCTTTCAATCATTTCTGAGGCCAAGTTCTGAATGTTCTCGACAGTGTTAGTCGAATACTGCTCGAGTAAAATCGCCCCTAAGGAAAAAGGATGCTCTCGCTGATTTTCAAGCTTCCTAAAATATTGGTGCATCGCATCGGCTTCAGACAGGGTCTGCCCTTTTGTTACTCCACCACAAAACGCTACCGCGGTTTGCTGATTCGAATCTTCTACCAAAGGCTCCGCCAGATACTCAACCAAAGCATCAACTCGACTGATTCCTTCATCAGTCAATTTATTCTCATTAAGTCGCTTACCCAGCACAATAAGGAGGTGATTAATGCTCATTTTATGTTCAAGTCTCGTTTTGGGGATTAGATAGAGTGAATTATGTATACAATACTTGTTAACAAAAGTATTTTGAAATTCTTATATGTTGCTCGCAATAATGCTCACGATTGATAGCGACATCTTAGGTAATACAAGAATAGACGTGTCGCTTTACAGCAAACATAGCACGCTCTTGTATTTCATCGCTCTATGCTTATTAGCACTAGTCGATAAAAGAGCCCTTTCAATCAATGAATACGCTCAATCACATAGCTGTTTCACCCAAAGAACAGGTTCACTCAAAGAAGTGAAACTAACTAAATACAAATTTTACACAGAGTTCGTACATCGAACCGTCTTCACAGGAAGTTACTATGCTGTCTATTTTTGACATTTACAAAATCGGAGTCGGGCCTTCCAGCTCCCATACCAACGGACCAATGATCGCTGGGTTCAACTTTACCCAAAAGATTGAATCTGTACTTGGTCAAGTTACCCGTATTCAAATTGACTTATACGGCTCATTGTCACTGACAGGTATTGGTCACCACACAGACAGAGCGACCTTATTAGGTTTGCTAGGTAACCGCCCTGACACCATTAAAATTACCAGTGCTAACCAAGCAATGCGTAAGGCGATTGAAGACAAATCTCTACTGGTGAGCGGTAACCATGAAATTCATTTCGATGTAGAAAGCGACCTGCTCTTCCACAAAACCAACCTTCCGCTGCATGAAAATGGCATGACTATCTCCGCGTTTGACGCAAGCGGTAACCTTCTGGATATGGAAACCTACTACTCGATTGGTGGTGGCTTTATCGCAACCGCTGATGAGCTACAAAACGGCAAACAGGAAGCAGAAACACAAGTTGAGTTTCCTTTCTCTTCTGCTGACCAGTTGCTTGAACTCTCAGAACAACAAGGACTTAGCCTTGGTGGCTTAATCCTGCGCAATGAAGTTTCATTCCAAGATATGGATGTGATTGACCAGAAAGCCGACCAAATTTGGAAGGTAATGTCATTGTGCATGCAGCGTGGTTTTGACACCGAAGGCATTCTTGATGGCGGTCTAGAAGTCACGCGTCGAGCACCTGCTCTTTTGAAAAAGCTTGAAGCAAATGCCTCAATTGAAAACGATCCAATGGAAATCATGGATTGGATTAACCTGTTTGCCTTTGCCGTGAGTGAAGAAAACGCAGCGGGCGGTCAGGTTGTCACATCACCGACCAACGGTGCTGCTGGCGTTATTCCTGCAGTTTTGATGTACTACCATCGCTTCATCAAAGAGCTAGACACTAAGCAGCTTAAGGACTTCTTGGCAGTCTCTGGTGCTATCGGCATCTTATACAAAACCAACGCTTCGATTTCTGGTGCAGAAGTAGGTTGTCAGGGTGAAGTTGGCGTATCTTCATCAATGGCTGCTGCTGGCCTAACTGCCCTGCGTGGTGGTAGCAACGAGCAAATCTGTATTGCCGCTGAGATCGCGATGGAACACTCACTGGGCATGACATGCGATCCGATCGGCGGGCTTGTTCAGGTGCCATGTATCGAACGTAACGCAATGGGTGCAATGAAAGCAATTAATGCATCGCGCATGGCATTGAAACGTACCAGCAAGTGTCTTATCTCGTTAGACAAGGTTATCGAGACCATGTACCAAACAGGTAAAGACATGAACAAGAAGTACCGTGAAACTTCTCTAGGCGGCCTGGCCGTGATTCACATGGCCCCCCCGTGTGAGTAACAGACTAGAACACGAGTGGAGAAAGCCTCTATAGAGGCGGCATTCGTGTAAACTTAGTTTTCAATATCTCAACAAAGCCAGCCACCAAGCTGGCTTTTTTATTGGCTAAAGCCCAGCAGACAATTGAAAGTGATACTCACTCAACACTTTTACAGAATACGCCCCTCTAATTTTCCCTTTATTAGTTCATTACTTAGCCACAAATGATGATGACTGCATTTCACACCGCCATGTATCCACTAGCAAAATCTAACATTGCAAATTTCATTCATGAGAAATATGAATGCACTCATAAGAAAAGATATATCGAGCAAAGTCCTGTTTGGGATAGATGTTTCAGTTTATGTATTACTAGTAATGATATTATAATCGGGTAATTAAACTACATATCAATACAAATGTGAGAATAAAATAATGTGGAATAGATTAAACAAATCAATGATGTTCTGCCAGATGATGTTTGGGCTTTCGTTCTATGGCGTCATGGTGATCTTGACTCGTTTCTTCCTTGAAGATCTGAACTACAATGAAGCCGACACCATGATGGTTGTTGGTGCTTTCTCTGCAATCGGACCGCTATTTGCTATCGCAGGTGGCTTCATCGCCGATAAATTTTTAGGCGCATACCGATCTTTGACTATTGCCTTTTTAGGCTTCGCAAGTGGTTATGTTTTACTGGTACTCGGTGCAGCTGCTACCAATGTACCGATGGCATTATGTGGTATCGCTTTAGCAAGTTATGCACGTGGTTTGATGTCCCCTTCTTACCCAAGTCTTTACAAACGCACGTTCAAAACTCAAGAAGATTTTGAAAACTGCTACCCAATCAACTACTCAGTAAACAACATTGGTGCGTTACTAGGCCAATACTTGTTCCCAATGCTAGTGCTTGTTGTTGGTTTCCACGGTGGTTTCCTTCTTTCTGCTGTTCTAGCAGGCGCTGCGCTTCTAATGATGATCTTTGTTCGCAAGGGCCTTGTTGAAGCAAGTGCTGAAATCGATCAACAACCAGTAAGCACTAAAAACTGGGCAGCCTTCCTTGGCCTTTCTGCAGCTATGATTGGCTTGGTATTTTTCATGTTCTCTAACATGGATATTGGCCAAAACATCGTATATGCAATTGGCGGTGCAGCGATCATCTACTTTGTCTCTTTGATGATGAAATCGAAGAAGTCAGACATGCTGAAAATGGGCACAATCTTAATAATCACATTCCTGACGACCTGTTTCTTCGTGTACTACGGCCAGATGATGACGTCGATGACTATGGTAGCAATCAACACCATGCGTGGTGACCTATTTGGCTTCATTCCTGTTGCACCAGAAGCGTCAATGGCGATGAACCCACTATGGTGTATGGTTGCGGGCCCTATCATCGCGGGTATCTTCTCTAACCTAGAAAAGAAAAACATTAACTTCTCTACGGCAACGAAAGTCGGTTTCTCATTCATTCTAACGGCTATCGCTTTCGGTATCCTAACAATGGCAGTAACCACAGTTGGTGATGACGTTCTGATTCGCCCTGAAGTATTCCTAGCGATTCACTTCTTCCTAGCATTTGGTGAAGTAATTGTTGGCTCTATGGTTGTAGCCTTCATCTTGTCAGTTGCACCTAAGCACATCGAGAACTTCTCAGTAAGCTTGTTCTCTGTTGCTATCGCACTATCGGGCATTGTTGGTGCCGTATTCTCAACGTCTATTGCACTAGAGAAAGGCCAAGAGATCACACAAGAGATCGTGCAAACGGTTTACGGTGATTACTTCCAAATGCTGACTGTTCTTGCAGTCGTGATGGTAGGTATCGCAATGGCAGCATCGTTCATTATTCGTAAGATGCTAGAAGCTGCGAAAGCCGCTGATGAAACAATTGAACTAGAGCAAGCTAACAGCTGATTACTCTCACGTTCAACCGCTCTAACACATCAAGCCCTTTAGTTTTCTAAAGGGCTTTTTTTGTCAATGAGTTTGACCCACACAGATCGAGGAGTTCTGGTTAGATTGCACTTATGTAAATTATGGTAAATGATAATTATTAGTATTGAGAGTTTTCTGGTTCAGGATTATGATGTCGAAATCAAAATTCAAGAGAGCCTTATATGAGCAAGCCTAGCCCTATCACATTAACCGTTACTCAAACCTTAACCATTACTCCAAACATGCAGCGTATAACGCTTAGCGGTGAGGGATTAAGTAAATACCCAACAGAATGTGCCGGCGGCTACATCAAGCTTTTATTCTCACCACTCGGCAATACAGATTTAAGCCAATTGAATGAAGGTGAGCGTCCAACCATGCGCACTTATACTATTCGTCAGTACAACCCAGTAGAGCAATTCATCGAAGTCGATTTCGTTCGCCACATCACTACAGATTTGCAATGTGGTTTTGCTGCAAGATGGGCAATGAACGCACAAGTGGGTGATACTATTTCAGTGGCTGGTCCGGGTTTAATCCAAGGGCTAAATCTTGAGTCGGATTGGTTCTTCTTAGTCGCAGACATGACTTCACTCCCTGCGCTTTCCGCAAAAGTAAAATCACTTCCAGAGCACGCGAAAGGTCACGCTGTGGTTCAAATCAACTCAGCAGCAGACAAGCAAACTCTTGAAGCGCCTAAAGGCATCAAAATCACTTGGTTGATTGAAGATGAAACTGAACAAACACTATCACAAACCGTTCGCAGCATTGAATGGTTAGACGGTCAGGTTTCAGTATGGACAGCGTGTGAATTTGAAAGCATGCGCGAGCTAAGACAGTACTTCCGTAACGAAAAAGAAGTCGCAAAGGAGAACATCTACATCAGCAGTTACTGGAAACGTGGCGTCACTGAAGATGGCCATAAAGTGCTGAAACAACAAGATGCTCAAGCTTTAGCGAACTAAAGATCATTGCTACAAAAGCACTTAAGCTAAAAGCACAAAAACAAATTGAAAACGCCCTTAACACATCATATCGTTAAGGGCGTTTTAGTTTGAATCCGATAAAGAGCAAAACCGGACTAAAAATTAAATACTCTCGCCTACTTCAATCTCATAGCCAAGATCCAACTTCGCAATCCACTCTTTATTACCTTTTAAACGCGCCACAACTTGTTCTGCCGCGACTTTACCGATCTGCTCCCTCGGTGTTACTACAGTCGCTAAACGAGGTGTCATCGCCACTGTGATGTCGTGTCCGTGGAAACCGGCAATCGCCATCTGCTCTGGTACTTGAATACCGCGTCTCACACATTCGTAGAAAGCACCAATCGCTAAGTCATCGTTAGTACAGAAAATGCCATTCACTTCAGGGTGCTTCTCTAGTAACTCGCCAATCAGTTTTGCACCAAGAGTAAACGAGGAAGCGTCTTCCGTTTGCAGTGTCACGGGCGACTTGTCGGCTTCTTGCATCGCATGTTCGTAGCCCGCCATTTTTAAGCGAGTTCGCTCGTCCATACGTGCTGCTAAATAAGCAATATTGGTACGCCCTCGTTCGAGCATGGTTTTAGTCATAGCCCTAGCCGCTTCGAAGTTATCAAAGCCAACAGCTTGTTCAATTCTTGGCGATACCGAGTCCATAATCTCAATCACAGGAATCGACGCGGTCTGTAGCATCTTACGCGCTCTATCGGTATGCACATTTTCAGACAGAATAATTGCATCCACATTGTATGAGAGCAGCGAAGCAATACTCTGTTCTTCCAGTTCTGCGCTATAGCCATAGTGGGCAATCATGGTTTGATAGCCTGCTGGTGCGGTGACTTGCTCGATACCACGAATAACTTCAGCAAAAACTTGGTTAGTTAGCGAGGGAACCAACACACCTATTGCATTACTCTTTGCATTGGAAAGAATGTCTGGTGCACGGTTAGGGATATAGCCCAGTTCATCGACTGCGGCATTGATCTTGTCTCGTAGCACTTCTGAGACTTGAGAAGAATCTCTCAGACAGCGACTCACGGTCATCTTGGTGACACCAACTAAGTTGGCAACATCTTGTAATGTTGGACGTTTTTTCTTATTCGACATCATTAATAATTGTTATTTTTGAGTTATGTTACTGGTAACAGTGTATCCAACTGACTTGGAATTTGAAGCCTAATTTACTAAAAGGTTGATATAGCATCACAATTACAAACGCCCTCATAGCGAGGGCGTTATACATTGTTTAAGCGTTAACTTCCGTTCTTGGAGACTGACTCCAAGTCACGTGAAACTTTTCAGCCTCATCTCTATCGACTCGCGAATAAGTGTGGGAACCAAAGTAATCCCGTTGCGCTTGCAGTAAGTTCGCTGGCAATACTTCACAGCGCAACGAATCAAAGTAACTTAATGCTGAACTGATCCCCGGCATCGGCACACCATATAAGGCCGAATTAGCCACAGCAATACGCCAAGCCAACTCACGCTCTTCCACTTGTTTGATGAAAATCTCGTCAAACAACAAGTTCGTCAACTCACTATTTTGTTGGTAAGCCGACGTGATACTTTGCAAGAAAGCAGCACGGATAATACAACCCGCTCGCCAGATCTTAGCTATTTGAGTGAAGTCTAGGTTCCAGCCTTCTTTGTCTGACGCTGTTTTCAACAAGTCAAAGCCTTGAGCATAAACAGATAGCTTGGCGCAGTAGAGAGCGTCATGAAGCTCAGAGACTACCTCCGCTTTGTCCAACTGGCTGGCATCCGCAATATTGCCTTTTAGAAGCTGACTCCCTTGAATACGTTGTGATTTTTGACCGCTCATTGCACGAGCATAGACCGCCTGTGCAATGGTTGGCGTTGGACAACCCTCTTGTAGACTATTCACCGCAGTCCACAATCCAGTGCCTTTCTGCCCAGCCTTATCCAGCACAACATCAACAAAAGGCTTCCCAGTAACAATATCGTCTTGCTGAAGAATATCGGCGCTGATTTCCATCAGGTAACTGTTTAGAACACCGTTATTCCACTGTTCGAAAACTTGGCCAATCTCTTGAGCTGGCATGTCCAGAACATCACGCATGAAATGATACACTTCGCAGATGAGCTGCATATCGGCGTATTCAATGCCGTTGTGCACCATCTTAACGTAATGACCGGTGCCAGAAGGGCCAACATACGCCGCGCACGCCTCACCCGCTTCAAATTGAGCAACAGGTAAACCGTTTACATCCACTTTAGCAGCAATCGCTTCCCACATTGGTTTTACATATTGCCAAGCAGACTGGTCACCACTCGCCATTAGCGCAGGGCCAACACGAGCCCCCTCTTCACCACCAGAAACCGCGGTACTGAAGAAACGTAGCTTGCCCTTATAGTTCAACTCACGAGTCTCGGTATCTGTCCATAAACTGTTACCTGTGTCGATAACAATGTCGTCACTCTCCAAACCTGCATCAAGCAGATTATTTACGACGATATCGACAGGTTTTCCTGCAGGAACTGATAACGCAATAACACGCGGTTTTGCTAAGCCCTGGAGCATATGTTCAAGGCTAGTGCCTTTAGTGAATTGACCTTTACCTTCAAAGGATTCATTAAGCTGTTTCGCTTCTGAATTTGCGCGATCGACGTTGTCAGCGTTTAAATCAAAACCCGCGACGTTGAATCCATTGTCGAGTAGGTTGAGCGCCAAGCTTTTGCCCATCACACCCAAACCAATCATCGCGATGTCATTTTTTATCTGAGTCATGGTTTAGCCTATCTGCTTAATTTGTTTAAGTGCACTTTCTACGACTTGCTCAACATCTTGCGAGATATCGACAAATAACGCTTCATCTAGCTCCGGTTCAACCAAGGTTTCAAACTGGCTTTTCAACATCTCTTGACCATTAAAATAATGATTTTCACGAGCTTTATGACGATTCCAAATCGTATCGAAACTGCCCTGTAGATACACAATCACCAAATCTTCATTGTTGTTGCGCAGAATATCGCGGTATTGCGGCTTTAATGCCGAGCAAGCGATCACAGCGCTTGGTTGTTCGATATATTGCTTATTCAGTGTTTCCAGCCATCCTTGACGATCTTCGTCTGTCAGTGGAATACCTTGGCGCATCTTTTCTACATTGCTTTGCGGATGGAAGTCATCTCCATCAAAAAACTGGAGCGTTAATGCTTCTGCGATACGGCTACCAATCAGGCTTTTTCCGCATCCAGATACGCCCATCACGAGTATTTTTTTGCTTTTCATAAGGCAAGCCTTCCCTAAGCCCCAACCAAAACTGGGGCTGACAATCGAATCTAATAGTTAAACTTGTGTTGTTGCGGTTCGGTTCCTGACGCTAAATCTGGTCAGGAACCTTTGTTGTTATTGCCACCAAAGCGCGAGTTGTGGGAAGACGATAACCAAGCCTAAAACCAACACTTGAAGTGCAATGAACGGCAGTAGTGACGTGAATATCTCACCCAAGCTGATGTCTTTTGGCGCTACCGATTTCAGATAGAACGCCGCAGGGCCAAATGGCGGTGACAAGAAAGACACCTGCATGTTTAGACAGAACACAACACCAAACCAAACTGGGTCGAAGCCGAGACCAGTAATGATTGGAACGAAGATTGGCATTGTCAAAAGTGCTACACCGACCCAGTCAAGGAACATGCCGAGTACCAGCAAGATAGCCATCATGATTAACAACGTTACTGTCGCGTTGCCGCCACTTAGCGCAAGGATGGTTTCTTCAACAAAATCAATACCGCCCATCAGGTTGTAGATACCAACCAGAGCACTTGCACCGATACCAATCCACATGATCATGCCGCAAGTACGCATTGTTGCCATGGCACTCTCTTTCAGCATGTTGTAGTTCAGCTCACCACGGATTAGTGCACTGATCATAATACCAACCACACCCAAAGCAGAAGCTTCGGTTACTGAAGCGATACCTGTGTAGATACTGCCTAGAACGGTTGCTACTGAAAGCAGCGGGAAGAACAAAGCCTTGAAGTAGCTAGGTTGATTAGCGATGTCTTCTTCTGTCTCATCATCACTCGGAATCGGCGCAAGAGAAGGGTTTAGCTTACAACGAATCAATACGTAGCCGATGTAACAACCCGCGAGGATAAAGGCCGGTAAGAAAGACGCTTTAAACAAATCGCCAATTGATACACTGGCTGTCATGCCATAGATGATCAGTACGATACTTGGCGGAAGCATGGTGCCTAGCGCGCCACCCGCACAGGTTGTACCAATAGCAAGCTTACGGTCATAACCCAAGCGAAGCATTTGAGGCAGAGCAAGAATACCAAGTAGTACGGTTTCACCACCGATAACACCTGACATTGACGCCAATAACACGGCTACCAATAAAGTTTGTACCGCAACACCGCCGCGAACCTTACGGCCAACCGATTTCATGGCATCAAACAGGTCTCGTGCGATACCTGAACGGTCTAAGAGCGCTGCCATCAATACGAACATTGGGACGGCGAGGAATACATAACCAGAAGCAAAGCTGTAAGTTCGGCTCGCAATCAAAGGCAAGGCATCAGGGCCGAACCAACACAAGGTGAAGAAGATCGCCACGAAGCCTGTTACGAAGGCCAGCTGCATACCAGTGAGTAACAAGCCAATCATCATAACCAGCATGAGCAAACTGCCCCATGCGATACCAATAGAAGATAAATCAAACATCGTCATTCTTCCTTAGACCCATCAACTCTTGGATTAGGTGCAATACAAACTGGACAACAAGAACACACAAAACGACAAAGATTAGACCTTTAAGCAGCGCAGGATAAGGCGCGTTTAACACTGAGCCTGATGTCTCAAGACGAAATTCACCCCAAGGTGCAAACCACGCTTCTTCTGCAGTGAAGTAAGCCGCGTAAGCAAGCATGCCCGCAAAGGCTAAACCAACAATGTGGTGAACAAGATTAAGATACTTACGTGTTTGGTTAGACACTGAATCGTAGATAAGAACAACACGTACATGTTTATCAGCCGCGAAAGCGTAGATGCCGCCGATAATGAATAATGAACCACCGATAAATGAAGCCGTCTCGTGAACCCAAGTGGTTGGGGCGTCAAATGCATAGCGCATCACAACTTCGTAAAATGAAATCAATACAGTGAAGATAAACAACCAGCTAACTAAGTTGCTGAATTTTATGATAAGACGATCAAGCCCGTTTCTTGGCTTTTCATCGTTTTCAGCTGGTGCGTGAGGGATTTTGTCTGTCATGGCCAAATTTCCTGGGAGAAAACGGGAGAGCAATGCCCTCCCCCATCAGTAAGCTAAGTTTGAATTACAGTAAGCCGTTTTCTTCTAGGAACACGGTAACTGAGGTGTAAACTTTCTGTGCGTTATCAGAGCGCTCTGCAAATACTTTCCATTGACCTTTTGCGATCTCACGGAACTTCTTACGCTCTTCTTGAGACCAGTCATGAATAGTGATTTCTGGGTTCGCTTGCGCTTCTTTAACTGCTGCTTGGTCAGCCATTTTTAGCTGAGTCGTCATGTCGTAAGAAAAGTCACGCACAGATGTTTGTAAGATTGTTTGTAGGTCAGCAGGCATCTTGTCCCATTTCTTCTGAGAAACAGAGATATCGATAAGTGGCAACGAGTGGAAACCCGGTTGAACTGGGTGTGTCGCAATGTCGTTCATGCCCGCTTTTTGGTTTGTCGAGAATACTGTGTAGTCCGCAGCATCAATTACGCCCTTGCTTAGACCGGTAAATACTTCAGAGCCCGGAAGGTTTACTGGAGTCGCACCCGCTGCTGCGAACACTTGTTGTACTAGACCTTCAGGTGCACGTAATTTAAGACCTTTAAGATCCGCGACACCGTCAATTGGCTTTTTAGAAATGAAAGACTCAACACCTGTTGTTGAAGCACCAACGAACTGAACACCGTAAGGCTTGTAAAGCTCAGTCATTAGCTCGTTACCGCCACCGTAGTTCATGTACTGAAGCAGTTGTGTTGTGTCTGACCATGCACCAACCATGTTACCGATAAGACCAAATGCTGGATCTTTACCAGAGAAGTAACCTGTTGCTGTGATATGACCATCAAGGATGCCCATCTTGATCGCGCCTAGCGTTTCAGTGTGTTTAACCACAGCACCTACAGGCAGAAGGTCGATGTCGATACGTCCGTTAGACATCGTCTCTACACGCTCAGCCCACTTCTGCTGAACCTTGAAGTTCAAATCACCAGATGGATCTGAAGATTGAATCTTAAGTTTAAAGTCTGCAGCCATTGCTGAAGTAGCAAATAGGCCAGTGAGGGAAGCAGCAATCAGCGTTTTAGTCAGAGCTTTCATTTGGGTATCCTTATGAGTTTCACAGAGTCCGGTTTGTTGTTATATGTTACCGGTAACGTTGGGGTGGATGTTACCGGTAACTTTACTGCCTTGTCTATGAGAAGGATCACATCTTTAACATTAGTAAAACGTTTGCTATCAATAAGGATAATGTGCCTAAAAAGTCACATTATAGGTTGGAGGTGTAAATTAATTTCTCTTTAAGTCAGTGAGATAACTAAACCAGCAATAATAAAAACGACGCCTACACCGCGAGTCATGTGCCACTTTTCCTTTAAAAAGTAGACCCCCATCACTACGCCGAAGATGATACTGACTTGCCTAAGTGCCACAACCAGGCTGACGTTCTCTGTCATGGTCATCGCAAATAACACTAAACCATAAGTCGATGCCATCATAATGCCTGCAACCGTGGCTTTCTTACGTAGTATCCATGCGTTGGTAAATTCGATTCTTTGATTGGACACCAACAACCAAATACTCAGCGGAATCACGATCGCCCAAAATTGAATGCCTAGGTAGAAAATCGCCGTGTGTTTATTAGTAATGGTAGGCGTGCTTAACGGCTCCAATAACAGGAGCGCTTCTTTATCTATAATGGAGTAGCCAGTGGTACCAATGGCGGCGATTAATGCCCACAGCACACCGAGGTTCAGGTAGGCCTTGAACCTCAGCTCAGAGAATTGTTTCAGTGGAACGAACAAACAGCCTAATGTGATCAGTGCAAAACCCATCCACTGATTCGCCGACAATTCATAGCCGATCAACACCGTGCCTAACCCCACCATCAACACCGGAAGTGCTCGTGCCATCGGATAGATCACACCAATATCAGCTTGTTTATAGGCAGCGCCTAACCCAATCAAATAGACGATTTGACAGATCCCACTCAAGAAAACCAACTGCCAGAATGGAAGTGATATATTTGACAGGCCAACACTGTAGGCATACCAAACCAGATAGGGAGTCAATATCGCTGCGGCGGCAAAGCCAGAGGCTAGGAAGAAAGACGAACCCGATTCTTGATTAGATTTACCTAGAACGTTCCAACCCGCATGCAGCAGAGCCGAGATAATCACGATGATGATGGCAGAGAATTCCATTTAATTCCTAACTTATTGACTGATAAGAGCAACCGCTTAAAAAAGGGGATAAAAAAGGCCTCCAGATAAGAGACCTTTGATCGTTTCAATTGAGCAAGCTCAGAGAATTTAAGGTGTGCCAGCGTTCTAACGTATGACTAGCGTTCTAACTGTGCGATCGACTCTATACTGATCGCGTCATGACGCCAATACTCAATATCACAGTCAATCAAATCGCCATTTTGATTGTAGTTAACACGCTCTACCACCATTGCAGGAGAGCCAGAAGTCGCACGCAATGCTTGCGCGGTTTCACCCAGCAAAGACGTTGTACTCACACGGTAACGAATCTTCTGATACACCACGCCAAAGTGCTCACGGTAGATGTCGGTCAGTGATTTAGACAGGTCATAATCGAGTAAGTTAGGAAACAACTCTGGTCGAATGTAGTTCGTCACATACACAACCGGTCTGTCTTCAAGGTAGCGAACTCTATCGACTCGATAAACATCGGAGAACGGTTGTAACTCAAGAAGCTTAGTCGCCTCCTTGGTTGCCAACATCCCTTTTGCTGCCACTAACTCAGTTTTCGGTTGACGATTTTGCGCCAGAGCCATATTAGTGAAGTTCAGTGTTTGGGTTGGATCGTAACGAAGCGGCGCTGGTGAGATAAACCAACCGCGGCGATCTTCTCGGTAAATACGCCCTTCAGCTTCAAGCGAAGACAAAGCTTCACGTAAGGTAACTCGTGTTGTATCAAACGATTCAGCCAGCTTACGTTCTGCAGGCAACTTCTGTCGTGGCGTTAACATCCCCGACTCTATCTGCTCTACAATGACATCTTTGATTTTTACGTACTGCACTTAATTTCCTTTCATTCTTGTTCTTGTCGTCAGCCACTCCTTGGCCAACTGCAATATAAAATGGTTCGCTAGCGTTTGCGCCAAGCTTGGGTGCGCTTCTCGAAAAACTTGTTGATTAGCATATGAATCAACTTCGCACTCGCTGCAGATATCATGATCATTACCGCCATGGCTGCTGCTGCACCGGTTTGCCCCGCATCGTCCATATTCAACACTGAAACTGACGCAGGTATCGTATCGGTAGAATACAAGAATACTACCGCAGATGTCGTGGTAAGTGCATTAATAAACAGGTATGTCGCAATATCTAAAATCGCAGGCAAACAAACGGGCACCGTCACCTTAAAAAACAGCTTGTATTGCGGTAGGTTAACCGAGGCCGCCGTGGCTTCAATTTCCGAAGGTAGCTGTTTCAATGCCGTTAACGCCGTCATGTGCCCTACTGTGTAGTAGTGAACCACCGTATTAATCACCAAGAACGCCATCGTGCCATACAGGAAGTTAAGTGGGTTACTCAAGTCATTGAAGTAGAAGATATACCCCAAACCCAGAACCATACCCGGAACGGCCATCGGCACAACACTGAGCATCTGCATCGCCTGACGAACGGGACCAAATGCTCTGCCCTTCTCAATACAATACGCACCTAAGAAAATCAATACGGTACCGATAATGGCAGTCCATGCACCAAGCGTCAGAGAGTTGAAGAACGGTGTCCAACCATAGGTACTCATCTCAGCAAAGTTGTAGTTATTCAGGGTGAGCGCTTTGTTCCAAGGCCAGAAGGTGACCATAGAACCGTATATCGCCATGCCCAACACGATAACGACAGCAGCCGAAATGACCGTGCAGTAAAGGAAACACAATCCATCACGCATGGTATTTGGCTCTGGTTGGTACGCGACAGAACGGGTATCAAACAAGCTCTTCTGTTTCTTTTGTACCCAGCGATCCACTGTAAACGCAAGTAGCGCAGGCAATAGCAACAAGATACTGGTTACAGCACCCATCGAAAAGTTCTGCTGACCAACCACCTGCTTAAAGATATCTGTAGATAAAACGTTGTAGCTACCGCCAATGACCTTTGGTACACCAAAGTCACACACCACCAACGTAAACACAACGATCAGAGTACTGATCAAGCCATATTTGGCTGCAGGTAAGGTCACCATGAAGAAGGTTTTAAGCGAGGAAGTATTTAGAGCACGGGCAGCCTCATAAAGACGAGCATCAGAAGTTCTGAGTGAAGTGGTTAGAATCATCAAGGCATGTGGGAAAGTCCAGAATATCAAGCCGAGTGAGATACCAATCAAGCCGTATACCGAGTTGCCGCCCAAGACTTCTTTGGCGATACCTTGATTACCAAATAGGAAGATCAAGCTGATTGCAGGAAGTAATGAAGGAGCAAGGATCGGCGCAGAACCTAATACCTGAAATAGTCCCTTAAAAGGCATGCATGAACGAGTCAAAGCATAGGCATAACCAAACGCTAAAACGCCAACCACTGTCGTTACCAACAAGCCCAACGTGAAGGTGTTACCTACCGACTGCCATAGGCTTTGAGACGCAAAATACGTTGCGAAATTCTGTAAACCTACAAATTCGCCGTCTGCGTTCTGAACACTCTTTTTCAACATTGCCCACAGTGGCATCAGGATGAATAGCGTCATGACCACTGACAAAAAAGCCAGAAGCCCGAATAGGATTACGTTGTCTTTACTTAGCCGAGCAAGAAAAGGCGTTACTCGTCGTTGAATTAGCAGCTTAGATTGCATCATTTGAGTCGATTCCATGATTGTTTACGCCGCCTCGTCTTTCATCACTTGCAAGCTTTTCGATGGGTAAGCTCTCAGGCCTTCTTGATCGAATGCAACGTAACGAATATCACTGCGACGCAGCTTCAATCGGTTGAACTCT
Organism: Vibrio sp. 10N.286.55.E10; assembly: GCF_002872555.1. Taxonomy (NCBI): domain Bacteria; kingdom Pseudomonadati; phylum Pseudomonadota; class Gammaproteobacteria; order Vibrionales; family Vibrionaceae; genus Vibrio; species Vibrio sp. 10N.286.55.E10. The sequence continues at coordinate 140,096 of NZ_MCSD01000004.1, read as the reverse complement.
TTGACGGGTACATCCACGATGATCTCTTTCGCCGTTGAGTCATGTTGCAACTCGCACTCCACGCGATAAAACGCCCCTAAGAATTCGCTTGATACGATTCTCACTGGCAAGGATTCACTAAAACGATCAACAAACTGGATTTGCTCAGGACGAACCGCGATATCAAACATATCACCCTGCTTTGGTGTCAGGTTGTCTAACCCAGGCAATGGCAACATAGACTCAGCAATACGCATCTTGCCTTGAGCTGCTACAGAAGCTTGAATAAAGTTCATACTGCCGACAAACTCAGCCACGAAACGACTGACGGGTTTTTGGTAGATCTCTTGTGGAGCGCCCACTTGCTCGATAATACCGTGATTCATTACCACAATGCGGTCAGCCATGGTCAAAGCTTCATCTTGATCGTGCGTCACCATAATCGTGGTGATGCCCAATTTACGCTGCAATTGACAGATCTCGTCGCGCAGGTGTGTTCTTACTTTTGCATCCAATGCAGAAAGCGGCTCATCAAGGAGTAGCAAACCTGGAGACAAAGCCAAAGCACGAGCCAAAGCCACACGCTGCTGCTGCCCACCAGACAATTGATTTGGGAATTTCTGACCAGACGTCGGTAAGCCGATGGTCTCTAACCAAGACTCAACCGTCTCAAGAGCTTCTTTGGTCGACATGCCTTGGTTTTTAAGGCCAATCGCAATGTTTTCTTCCACAGTAAGGTTCGGGAACAAAGCGTAAGACTGGAACACAATGCCAAAGTCGCGCTTTTCTGGTGGTAAGAAGGTCGTATCCTTACCGTTCTGCTCAATAGAACCTGAAGTAGGTAAATCTAAACCTGCAATCGCACGTAATAAGGTGGTTTTTCCACAGCCAGATGGGCCAAGGAAGCAGACGAACTCGCCTTTATCTATCGATAGGGAAATGTCTTTTAACGCTGTGAATTGGCCAAATTGCTTTACAACGTTTTCAATATTCAAATAAGTTTGGTTGCTCATACTACAGCACTCTCTATATGGTATATACCAAATTTAAACTGAGAACATTGCAGTTAAGTGACAAATTTATAGAAGCTAAATGACAGTTATATTGCAGATATAATAAGCATTAAAGATTGCTATTTGTTCAGCATTAACAGTTGGTTCAATGTTGAAAGCCCTCAATGACTTGCCCATAAATCACTGAGAGCCTAAATGTAAACTTCTAATTTAAACGCTAGATTAATCTATGATTCAACCTTGTCGGCTTTGCCCGCCGCACCTGCAAGTTTGGATAACTGTTTATCTAGCCACAATGGCGTGCTACCCGAATCTTCCGCGTTCTCTTTTCTTCGTACCGCATCACGAACCATCATCGCACCTACCCAACGGAATGGCTCTGGCGGGAAGTGTCCTAATGGGCCTTTAGTTAAACCGCTTCGTGTCCAAGCATTGTCGATATCGAGTACCATTGAAGACAAAATTTTGCCTCCCATGCGAGTTTGAGCAACACCATTACCTGAGTAACCAAGCCCATAATAAATATTACTTTGGCCTTTTAGATTACCGAAAAATGGCAAACCTGTGACCGAACGATCTGAGCCGCCAGACCAGTTGTAATCGAATTCACTTTGCTCCAATTTAGGGAACAGTTTTCGAAAGGATTGATTGAGAATCGGCAAGTAGTTAGTGGTTTGGTTGAACATGCTTTCGACTTGATTGGCAAACGAGAATTTGTTGCCACCTTTGCCTAACATGAGTCGTCCATCTTCAGTGTCTCGGTAGTAGTGAACAAAGATTCGAGAATCCACCACCGCTGCCCCTTTCTCTGGACCAAACTGCTTGAGCTTTTCAGGAATAGGCTTGGTCACCACCATATCTGAAGAAACAACCACTATGCTGCGTTTGAACTCTTTAAAGTGATCGAGCATCCATGCATTGACCGCTAAGATCACTTTATCGGAAGTTAACGTCCCACCCTTAGTTTGGACGCGAACTGGTGAGCCGTAATCAAGAGAAGTCATCTCTGTATTTTCGTAAATTTCGACACCCAGTTCGAGAGCGACGCGGCGTAAACCTCTCGCCAATAACGCTGGCTGCACACTACCCGCAGCTTCTGAGTAGTAACCCTCAATGTGGCGATCAGACCCCGCTTTCTCAGCCAAAGAGTTATCGCACTTCTTCCAGCTATTGATGCCCTGCTTAACCAGCTCATTAACAACAGGCTCCATTCCACCCTTTTGCGCTTCATTGGTCGCCGTGTAGTAAGTACCGCTTCGATATAGATGCGCGTCAATCTTGTGTTCGTTACAGAAGGCTTCGATCTCGTATATAACCTTTTCCGATTCCTTAACCAACCATTTCGCTTGTTCTTTTCCGTAGAGCTTTTTCAGCGTCGGATACTTAGTCGACCACGTCAGCATGCAACCGCCGTTCGCACCAGAAGCACCGCTACCACATAAACCTTTTTCAATCACGACAACATGTTTTTCGGTTTGCTGTTGTTTGATTAAAATCGCCGTCCATAAACCCGTATAGCCACCGCCAACAATGGCGATATCACAGTTGACGTCTTTTTGGAGCCGCTTAGCCGATATTAGCCCTGCGTCGATGCTGCCAAATTCTTGTTCCAATGCTTGTTTGAACCAATATGAATAGTGTTTTGTCATTTGTTGTACCTTACTTAAAACCTAAAGGCGTAAACTAAAAAAGGAAGACCGAAGCCTTCCTTTACTGATTGCTAACTTCTAATGAACTGAATAGTTCGTCAGATTAGGATTTTGGCTCTGATTTAGCGTCAAACTTCTCAGACCATGTTTTCAGAACATCTGCACGTTCGCTGCCCATACTAGCGAAGTCCATTTTTGCCATGTTCTTCTCTACGTTCGGGAAGTTTTCTGCTTTACCTGTGACATCTTGGTGGCCAACAACTGGATACATTTCGATGTAAAGTTCATTCGCTGCTTTAGAGATAGACCAATCGATAACACGTTGTGCTGCACCTGAAGGCTTAACAAGACCTACCGCTTCAGATTCCCAACCGATACCTTCCGGTGTAATCACAGAAAGTGGCGCGCCTTGAGTCTTCAGCTTCGCGCCGCGGCTCGCCATAGAAATACCGATAGCCACTTCACCCATGCCCGCTTGAACACATGGCTTAGAACCAGAGTGCGTGTAATGAGCAATGTTTTGATCTAGCTTCTGCATGTAGTTCCAACCTTGGTCTTCACCCATGTTTTGTAACCAAGCCGAAACCTGCATGTAGCCCGTACCAGAAGACGCTGGGTTTGGCATTGCAATGTGGCCTTTGTAGATAGGCTTCGTTAGGTCATCCCAAGATTTAGGTGCAGGTAGGTTCAATTGCTTAGCAACTACTTCGTTGAAACAAACCGCATTGAAGAAGGCGTCATTGCCATACCAAGCTTGAGTAGATTGCGGATCGTTGAGGTTTGAACGCAGCGCTTCTACACCTTGAGGAGTGTAAGGCTTAAGAATACCCTCCTCTTTAAGTAGAGCCATTGAAGAACCCGCAAGGCCCCATACCACTTCTGCACGAGGATTGTTTTTCTCAGCTAATAATTTTGCCGTCATGATTCCAGTTGAATCACGTACCCATTTGATGTTGATGTCTGGGTTTTCACTTTCAAATGCGTTTTTGTATTTCGCTAAAATGTCAGTTTCAAAAGCGGTGTAAACCGTCACTTCCTGTGCTGCATAAGCATTACCAGCTAATAGAGTAACTAATGCTGCAAGTGATCCTTTCATAAAACGGTTTTTCATCATTTTCTCCAGTCAGGCCAACTCTAAAGTGAGAAGTTGCCAAAATTAAAAATTGCCAAAGTTAAAGTTGTTAAAACTAGAAGCTCCATCTAGAGGCTTCTATATCCATAAATTCATTTAGGTTGTTAGAACACACCTTTGTATTGGTATGTGCCAGATTTCGAATATTAACCTAATCAACTTTTGTGACGGTTAAATGAACAAAAAATGGCAGTTTAAAGATCGGGAAATTTCTCAACACAAGTGACCAATCTTAATATGAAGCTTTTGTGAAAATGATGTTTGGGCTATTTACGATCCTTCAAATTGGTTGTTAAAGTAACTGCAAATACTGGTATAGTCCAAAATGAACATCACGAGAATTGAACATGAGAAACGAATACTTACTACTGACACCGGGTCCTCTATCTACGTCTGAAACCGTTCGCCAAGCGATGCTAAAAGATTGGTGTACTTGGGATGATGAATACAACAAAGACGTTGTTGAAGTGATTCGTAGCAAGCTAGTGACTTTGGCGACTAAGCAAGCGGGATACACAAGTGTATTAATGCAAGGTAGCGGCACCGCTTCAGTTGAAGCTACGATTGGTAGTGCTATCTCTGACAGCGGTAAGCTTCTTGTTGTTGATAACGGTGCGTATGGTGCTCGTATCGCTCAAATCGCAGAATATTTGAACATTCCATGCCATGTCGTTTCCCCAGGTGAAACATCACAGCCTGACTTGAACGAAATGGAAACGGCATTGGCCATGGATTCAGATATTACTCATGTGGCAATTGTGCACTGTGAAACCACAACGGGCATGCTGAACCCGATTGAAGACATTGCCAAATTGGCAAAGCAGCACAACAAAACCGTCATTCTTGATGCTATGTCGAGTTTTGGCGGTATTCCTATGGATATTGCTGACTTAGGTATCGATTACATGATCAGCTCGGCAAACAAGTGTATTCAAGGTGTACCGGGGTTCGGCTTTGTTATTGCCAAGCAATCGGAATTGGAAAAGTGTAAAGGCCAAGCTCGCTCATTAAGCCTTGATCTGTTTGACCAATGGCACTGCATGGAAAGCAACCACGGTAAATGGCGCTTCACTTCCCCAACTCACACAGTGCGTGCTTTCTACCAAGCCCTGCTTGAACTGGAACAGGAAGGTGGCATTGAAGCTCGCCATAATCGTTACCAAACCAATCAAACCACATTGGTTGCTGGCATGCGCTCTCTAGGTTTTGAACCTCTGTTAAATGATGACCTTCATTCACCGATCATCACCTCTTTCTATTCTCCAACTCATAGCGATTACCAATTCAAGGAGTTCTATGACCGTTTGAAAGAACAAGGGTTTGTGATTTACCCGGGCAAGGTTTCAAACGCCGACTGCTTCCGAATCGGTAACATCGGTGAAGTGTATCCGTCAGACATTGAAGCTCTCATTGGCGCTATAGAAAACGCTATATACTGGGACATCAAATAATGACGACGACCAATCAAGAGCCGATTCTAAAGGCCACACACTTTCGAAGCGAAGGCGATGTGAACACTACGCCAGCACGCGAAAAATGGAACGAATCGCTAAACGATGATGCGACTCAAGCAATGTTAAAGCGTGACTCTGACGTGTTTCTTCATCAAGCCATGTCAACACCTTGCCTAGACACGCTTGAAACCGCTGAAGGAATCTACATTCAAGATGCGACGGGCAAGAAGTACATGGACTTTCACGGTAATAATGTTCACCAATTAGGTTATGGCCACCCACATATTATTAATAAAGTGACTCAGCAAATGGCGTCATTGCCGTTTTCACCACGTCGATTCACCAATGAGACTGCCGTTCAGTGCGCTGAAAAACTCACACAGATCTGCGGTGGTGATTTGAATCGCGTGTTGTTTGCGCCAGGTGGTACATCGGTTATCGGTATGGCACTGAAACTGGCTCGACATGTCACCAACAACTTCAAAGTCGTTTCATTGTGGGATTCCTTCCATGGTGCGTCGCTGGATGCAATTTCAGTGGGTGGTGAAGCCTGTTTCCGCGAAGGTATGGGGCCGTTAATGGCTGGCGTAGAACGTATCCCACCAGCAGTCTCTTATCGTGGTGCTTTCCCCCTTAATGGCTCTTTATCGCTTCACGGGCAAAGCGCAGGCGATAACAATGAGACTGCATGTGATGTGCACTATGCCGATTACCTTGAGTACGTGATTGAAAAAGAAGGTGGCATTGGTGCCTTCATTGCTGAAGCAGTGCGTAACACAGACGTTCAAGTGCCAAGCAAGGCTTATTGGAAACGAATCCGTGAGATCTGCGACAAGCACAATGTCATGTTGATCATTGATGATATCCCAAATGGCATGGGTCGTAGCGGTGAATGGTTCACACACCAAGCGTTTGATATCGAGCCTGACATCCTATGTATCGGTAAAGGCTTTGGCGGCGGCTTGGTTCCAATTGCAGCCATGGTCACTAAAGACAAATACAACACAGCAGCGCAAGTCTCACTTGGTCATTACACACATGAGAAAAGCCCTATCGGTTGCGCGGCGGCACTGGCTACGATGGAAGTGATTGAGCAAGAAAATCTACTTGAAAAAGTGCAAGCAGACAGCGTATTCGTGCGTGAACAGCTGCTTCAAATGAAAGAGAAATACCCAGTCATTGGTGACGTGCGCGGCATCGGGCTGCTATGGGGCGTTGAGTTGGTCACCGACCATATCACCAAAACCAGAGCGTTCGATGAAGCAGAAGCCGTACTTTACCAATGCCTGAACGATGGCCTGAGCTTTAAGGTGTCACAAGGTAACGTGATTCAGTTGAGCCCACCATTGATCATCAGCCGCAGCGAACTAGAAGTCGCTCTGTCTGTATTCGAAAAAGCGATAGCCAAAGTCTGCGAAGATTTTGAATACCTTTAATTCATTATTTAAATCAACACTTAAACCAATAAGCTAAAACAATCATTCGTCCTGCCAGGAGTTTGAACTGGGAGTGACACAAAAATAGGACACTATTATGAACACGACATCACCTATCCAAGCGGTTATCTTTGACTGGGCTGGCACTATCGTTGATTTTGGATCATTTGCTCCAACCAGCATTTTCGTGGAAGCATTCAGACAAGGTTTCGACTTTGACATCGACTTAGCAGAAGCTCGTGAACCTATGGGTATCGGTAAATGGGATCACATTCAAGCGGTGGGTCGAATCCCTGCTGTTGATGCTCGTTGGAATGCTCAGTTCGGGCGCTCGATGACCAGTGAAGACGTTGATGCAATCTATGCGGCGTTTATGCCTCTTCAAAAAGCGAAAGTAGCTGACCACGCAGCGCCAATTTTAAACGCGATTGAAGTGGTGAATAACCTAAAAGAGAAGAACGTAAAAATCGGTTCATGTTCTGGTTACCCGCGTGAAGTGATGGATGTTTTAATTCCTGCTGCTGCAGATTACGGTTACCGACCAGATAACGTGGTAGCGACCGATGACTTACCTCAAGGTGGTCGCCCTGCTCCATTTATGGCACTGAAAAACGTAATCGACCTAGGTGTAACTAGCGTTGCTGCGTGTGTAAAAGTAGACGATGCAGCACCGGGGATCGATGAAGGTCACAACGCAGGCATGTGGACGGTTGGACTTGTATTATCGGGGAACGAAGCAGGCTTAACGTATCAAGAATATTTAAATGCAGACGAGACAACACTTGCGGCTGCACGTGAAAAAGCGAGCGTTAAGCTAAACAAATCGAACCCACACTACCTAATCGATACCATTGCAGACCTACCAGGTGTCATTGCAGACATTGAAAAACGTTTGTTAGCCGGAGAGCGCCCATAACTCCTGTAACTTCCGCAAATCAGGGCCTATAGCCCAATAATCCGCACACATAAAAAGAAACCTCGTATCACCTAAAAATGATACGAGGTTTCTTTGTTTCCAATATTTGAGACAACAATTAATTGACAAAAACCTCTGTAAATAGCACCTTAAATATATAATTTTTAACAATTTCATTGACTGCGATACGCAATCAGATTAACAATATAATTACTGATACAAGATAGATTGAGCTGAACCAACACTTTGAATTACTTGTTATAAGCAGTGTCGTTACCCAATAAGTGATCGTTTTACTGGTAAGTTCAGATAACAATAAGAGTTAATCCAAGGATAAGATTATGAAAAAACTGTCGAAAATCATGTGTGCTGTTGTTGCCGCTTCAGGCCTAGCAGCAGCGCCTTCTATCGCTGCTACAACTTATGTTGGTGCAAAAGTGGGCGTAGGCTGGCTAGATAGCGCATGTGTAAGCGGTGAAAAATGTGATGATGATGCAATCGGTGCTGGCATCTACTCTGGCTACAATTTTAATGACAAGTTTGGTATTGAGCTAAGCTCTGACTTCCTTGGTGATTACAAGACAAGCTTTTCAAAGAACGGCACAACAGCTGCGTTCAGCGATCCGCTAATCGCAATCTCACTAACGCCGATGTACCGCCTACCAGTACAACAAGAATTTGACGTATTCTTCAAAGCAGGTCCTGCTTACATCTCTCATGGTGGCGAAGATGACGTTGTACTTTCTGCTGGTATCGGTGTAGAGAAGCAGCTTTCTTCTGATTGGGCACTACGTGTTGAATACCAATACTTTGATGACTTCGACGATAACTACGTTCAAGACCTAAACTCGAACCTACTGTCTGTTGGTGTTAGCTACAACTTCGGTACTGGTAACACAACTGCATCAGCGGCGGCAGCAGCAGCTTCTGCGGTAGCTGTGACTCAAGCTCCATCTGAGCCAATCACAGAGCCTGCAGTTGTTGTTGAAGAGAAAAGTACTGTTGTTGTGACTAAAGCGCAAACAGAGAGCTACTCTCAAGAAATGTTCGCGACAAACAGTACTGAGCTGTCTACAGACGGCAAGATTGCACTACAACCTCTAGTTGAAGTTCTTAAAGCTCACCCTCAATCGACTGTTGTTGTTGTTGGTCACACTGACTCAACAGGCGCTGCTGAATACAACATGATGATCTCTAAGAAACGTGCTGCTGCAGTTGCTGCACACATCGAAGATCAAGGTATCGAAGCTGAGCGTATCACTGCTACAGGTGAAGGTGAAGAGAACCCAGTTGCATCAAATGATACAGCTGAAGGTCGTGCTCAAAACCGTCGTGTCGACGCAACGATCCCTGGTTTCGAATACCAAGAAGAAGTACAAGTTGAAGAAGTTATCGTAGAAACGGCTGAATAACAGCACTCTACCTTAGCCGAAATAATAAGGGCGGAGCACTCAAAGTGCTCCGCCCTTTTCTTTATCTGTCTTTCTAATAAGCCTTAAGCCGTAAAGTAACGGCCCAAAGTCAAGCTGTACAATCCGAAAACTAAACGATTTCCCAGCTGTGCGTCATTTCTACGCCAGCACCTAGCATTAGACATACTGAACAGTATTTTTCTAGCGAGTCAGCACATACTTTTGCAACTAACTCAGGATCAAGGTTGTCACCCGATACTTCAAAGTGAATGTTAATCACAGTAAAGATTTTTGGTGCTGTTTCACGACGTGTCGTTTCAAGTTTGGCATTACAGCCTGTGATGTTCTGGCCTTCAGATTTCAAACCATCTACGACATCAACAGAGCTACAACCACCAGCGGCCATAAGGACCATTTCCATTGGGCTTGGCGCGGTAGCACCGCCACTGCCATCCATTACTACAGAGTGGCCAGATTGAGATTGACCTAGGAATTTAAAGCCTTCGACCCATTTAACTTCTGCTTGCATACAGTTCCTTAGATGACCGATAACCGCCATCACTGTCTATTATTTATTGTTAGTACCGACACCCTACTACTGGCGGCATTTATGAGCAAGATTTTCTCGATGACATATTTTTTTCATGAATGATGCAATTTTTTCCATCTAAAACCTGTCTCTATTCGTACATTCAAAATCGAATGAGAAGAACGTCAAGATGAGGTATCTATGAATAAATTATCTAAAATATTGGTATCACTCGTGGTTGCGCTACCACTGATTTCGCTGTTTGTAAGCCAGACTGGCACTGCCAATACAATGGATAAAACAGCTAATTCAGGTAAAAGTGAAATCGCGACACTGGCTGGTGGTTGTTTTTGGTGTACAGAATCCGACCTAGAAAAGCTGACAGGCGTCACTGACGTTATCTCTGGGTACTCTGGTGGTAAACTAGAAAACCCAACCTACAAACAAGTATCCTCAGGCAAGTCTGGTCACATCGAAGTGATCAACGTGACTTACAACCCTGATGTTGTTAGCTATGAACAGGTTCTTGACCAATTCTTCAGACACATCGACCCAACCGATGACAAAGGTTCATTTGTAGACCGAGGTCCTCAATATCGACCAGCTATTTTCTATCATAACCAAGCACAAAAAGATGTTGCTCAGAACTTCATGATGGAGATCGACAAAGCTAATATCTTTGGTGAACCACTAAAAACAGAACTGATTGAATTTGAAAAATTCTGGCCAGCGGAAGACTATCACCAAGACTATTACAAGAAGAGTAAAGTTCGTTATAACTACTACCGCTACGCATCAGGTCGTGACCAGTACTTAGATAAAATCTTCGGGGACGATAGAAAGGACAACCCACAAACACTCCGTCAGATCATCGATGGTAAGAATGCGACAGCCAATGCTAAAACCTACGTTAAGCCGTCTGACGCGGAGATCAAAGCCAAGCTAACGGCACTTCAGTACGATGTAACGCAAGATGACGCGACAGAACGCCCGTTTGATAACAAATACTGGGATAACAAACAGGAAGGTATCTACGTCGACATCGTTACTGGTGAGCCGTTGTTCTCTTCAAAAGACAAATACAAATCAGGTACAGGTTGGCCGAGCTTCACGCAACCAATCAGTGAGGCTTATGTCGTAACCACTACCGACTACAAGTTGCTTTACCCAAGAACCGAGGTCCGCAGTAAATTTGGTGATTCTCATCTAGGTCATGTATTTAAAGATGGCCCTAAACCTACAGGTTTACGTTACTGCATGAACTCAGCCGCAATGCGCTTTATCCCTGCGGATAAATTAGCGGAAGAAGGCTACGAAGAATACGTTGAGATGTTTGAGGGCTAAGCACTCAGCAACTAACGCGAAACCTGTAACAACAAAGCCAGCATATCGCTGGCTTTACTTTTTCTAGTTCACAAACAAGAGCACTCTCCCTAGCCAGTTAGAACTGTATCTTCTGGATACTTGAGTAATGAAGGTTCAGGGCGAGCCAACATGTACGCCAAAGTCAAAGGACCGATACGTCCAATAACCATCACAACAATCATGATGTATTTGCCAGGCTCAGTTAGGTTCGCAGTTAACCCTGCCGTCAACCCTACCGTTGCAAAGGCTGAAATCACCTCAAACATGACTCGATCAAACGCTGCCTTTTCAGTAAGCATTAACAAAAACATCGAGGTGGTTAATAACGCCCCACTTACCACAATAATGGCCAACGACTTTGTTACTGCTTGCCAAGTTACAGTGCGCTTAAACATCACTACATGTTTTTTCTGACGTAAGAACGTCCAAGTCGCTACAAATGCAACCGCAAATGTTGATACCTTAATACCGCCACCTGTTGAGGTAGAGCCAGCACCAATCAACATCAACACGATCATCACCAATAAAGCAGGCTGTGTGTATTGAGATAAATCCACACTGTTAAAGCCAGCAGTACGAGCACTTGCCGATTGGAAAAATGCCGCTAGCCACTGACCTTGTGTCGATAGCCCTTCCATGGTCGCGGAGTTGTTTCGCTCCAACAGCCAGAACAATACCGTACCCACTAATAATAGAGTCGGTGTTGCGGTCAGCATTATCTTGGTGTGTAAATGTAGATGTCTGAAACCTTTACGCCAATTGCTTGATAGGTCACCTACTACCGTGAAGCCTAAACCACCAAAAATGAACAGAGCCGCGAGCGTAAAGATCACTAATGGGTCGTCAACAAAGCTCATCATACTGTCTGAAAACAGAGCAAAGCCTGCGTTATTGAAGGCTGATATCGCATGAAAAAGTGCGTAAAAACTTCCGGTTGACCATCCCATCTCAGGAACCCATCGGAAACAGAGTAATACAAAACCAATAAATTCAGCCACTAGCGCAAAGATAATGATCTTCTTGACCAGTTTTCGAAGATTGATCTTACGATCTTGACCCAATGCTTCCTTGGCTAATGCTTGTTGCTTCAGGCTTAAGCGAACACCAAACATGTAGAGCAGTACCGCAGATAGGGTCATCTGCCCTAACCCGCCCACTTGCATCAAGAACATCAGCAAGATTTTTCCAGCCAAAGTGAAGTGCTCACCCGTATCGACTACACCCAAACCTGTCACACTGATCGCGGAAGTCGCGGTAAACAACGCATCTGTAAAGCTAAGTCCTGTAACAGAAAAAACAGGCATCGTCAGAAGTATGGCCGAAGGGATAAGAACACCTAAGAAACTAGTCAGAATAATCTTAGGTTCAGAGCCTTTACGTGGCTTTTCATCTCTCTTAAGCGTGTAGAAAGTACCTTTTCGTTCTAACGAATTCATACTATTACCTTATAACCCATTGCCGGTTACCAATTACGTAATTTTCTAGACAAGGTCTCTTTCGGCCCTGCAATGATCACTACATCACCGATTTCTAAACTCACATCCAGTTCCGGTGCTTTGGTTAAGTTTGGGCCACGCTTGAAGCCAAGAACTTCAACGCCAATCTCTTTGCACAGCTTGAGTTCGCTAAGTTGTTTACCCAACAACTTGGCACCGATAACAATTTCGGTCATCGCTAAACCACTGCCTAGGTCGATAAACTCAAGAACGCGTCTATCTAACATCTTGCGCGCAACACGAATACCCATATCGCGCTCTGGCATGATGATATGGTCAGCACCAATCTTAGAGAGGATCTTACCGTGGAACTTATCGTTCGCCTTCACCCAGACGGCTTTTGCGCCTGACTCTTTCACCACCAAAGTGGTTAGAATGCTCGAGTTAACATCAGAGCCAATCGACACCATCACCATGTCATAATCGTCTAGCCTTAACTCTTTTACCGTTTCTTCGCTCGTACAGTTAGCAACAATCGCTTGTGAAACAAAAGCCGCGGCTTCTTTCACTCGCTCTTCATCAATATCGACGGCTAGTACCTGCGCCCCTGAACTTTGCAGCTCTTTGCATACAGATAACCCAAAACGCCCTAAACCGATAACTGCATATTGTTTGTCGCTCATTTGAAATCCTGTTGAGAAATTTTAATTACACGGGATAGCCAAACCTACATTAGTTTCTATCTCAAAAAAAGTTAGTTTTTCAATAATAAGGTTATACTAGTGTCATAATCGCTTGATTTATAAAGGTAGAGAACAACTCCAGTTTCTGCTAATTTCCAATTCATAATTTCTGCGGCAGCACACACAATGAATGAATTCTTAACCCAAGTACAAACCTACATTAACCAGAGCCATAGTGATTGGGCGAACAGTGTCTTATTCATCACTATTGCGAGTTTTCTTGCTTGGGTAGCTTGGCGAATTGTCCACAATCGCTTAGAAATTCTGGTTCAGAAAACCCCTTTCCACTGGGATGATCTGCTACTAGAAGCACTGAAAACCCCAGTCAGTACGTTACTTTGGTGTTGGCCAGCCACGGTCTCTATCGGGCTGATCCTCCAAGACCAGTTTGGTAACGAAATCAACTGGTTAAAAACGTTAAAACACATTTTGATCATATGTACCTTCGTTTGGTTTACCTTACGAATGATCACCAACACTGAAGCATATGTCTTAGAGCAAAAAACCAGAGACGAAACCACAGTACAAGCTATCGCGAAAGTCGCTCGCCTGTTCTTTATGGTCATGGGCGGCCTGACAGTCATGCAAGCGTTTGGACTCAGCCTGTCTGGCCTTCTGACCTTTGGTGGTGTGGGTGGTTTGATTGTCGGTTTGGCAGCAAAAGATCTACTCTCGAACTTCTTTGGTGGCATGATGATCTACTTCGACCGACCTTTTAAAGTCGGTGATTGGATTCGCTCTCCCGATCGTCAAATCGAAGGTACTGTCGAACGTATTGGTTGGCGCATGACCATCATCCGCACCTTCGATAAACGCCCTTTGTACGTGCCAAACTCGGTTTTCAGTAACATTGTGGTAGAGAACCCATCAAGAATGCTGAACCGCCGAATCAATGAAACCTTTGGGCTTCGTTACCAAGACGCGAGCAAGTTAGCTGCTATTGTGGATGACGTAAAAGCCATGCTTGAAACGCACCCTGATATCGATGCCAAACAGACGTTGATGGTTAACTTTGACAAGTTTGGGCCATCAACACTTAATTTCTTTATCTACACCTTCACTAAGACCGTCAACTGGGTGAGATACCATGAAGTTAAGCAGGATGTGCTACTGCAGGTGCTAGCAATTATTCACAAACATAATGCGGATATCGCCTTCCCAACGCAAACACTTAAAATCGACCCGCAAGGTTTTAGCGAAGCTCAAGACATAGTCATTTCCAATCCAGGGGGTCATCGATAAGTAAATTTTTTATCGATAAATAATAACGGTGAAGCGTGGTAACATGACGCCAGTATTTTAAGGCACCCAATTACCACGATATGATTTTACCTGTCATTCTAGCCGGCGGCTCTGGTAGCCGCCTCTGGCCACTGTCTCGCGAGCTTTACCCTAAGCAGTTCCTCAACATCGCAGATGAGCAATCTATGCTTCAGCAAACCCTTTTGCGTTTGCAAGGCCTTGAAGCGCACTTAAGTGATACCGAGTGTGCCGCTCCCTTCATCATCTGTAACGAAGAACACCGCTTTATCGCTGCAGAGCAAGCTCGATCGGCTAATAACCAACACGGTGGTATTCTGTTAGAGCCTGTAGGTCGAAACACAGCGCCCGCCATCGCACTTGCAGCCTTACAGGCCTTAAGTCACTCGAACAGCAACCAACAGAACAAGTCAGACCCAATATTATTGGTACTGGCAGCCGATCATCACATCGCCAAAACGACCGAATTTCAGCAAACGGTAGCGAGGGGTGTCGAATACGCGAAACAAGGCAAACTGGTCACATTTGGTATTACTCCCAACGCTCCAGAAACTGGCTATGGTTATATCAAACAAGGAAAGCCACTCTCCCACCATGCTTTTGCCATTGAATGTTTCGTTGAAAAACCTGACCTAGCCACCGCAGAGAAATACATTAGTTCAGGACAGCACCTCTGGAACAGCGGCATGTTCATGTTTAGAGCATCACGCTACCTTGAAGAACTTGCTGAACATCGTCCAGAGATCTTAGCGGCCTGTAAACTCGCTCTCGCGACACAAAACACCGACCTCGACTTTATCCGTATTGACGCCGAAGCATTCAAAAGCAGTCCGAGTGACTCTATCGACTATGCCGTGATGGAAAAAACGTCACACGCTGCAGTAATTCCTATGGATGTTGGTTGGAATGATATTGGTTCATGGTCTGCCATCTGGGATGTCAGTGATAAGGACGAGCACAACAACGTGATTGAAGGCGATGTGTTAACTGTCGATTCTCAGCACAACTATATTCATGCCGAAAATAAATTGGTTGCGACTGTGGGTGTCGAAAACCTGATTATTGTCGAAACCAAAGACGCTATATTGGTTGCGAATAAAGACAAAGTTCAAGGCATAAAATCGATTGTTAGTCAGCTGAACCAAGCTGGTCGCACAGAACATGTTCATCACCGTGAGGTGTTTAGACCTTGGGGTAAATACGATGTAATCGACCTAGGTAAACGCGACAAAGTAAAACGTATCACCGTAAAACCCGGTCATAAGTTATCGCTACAAATGCATCACCATAGAGCGGAACACTGGGTTGTCGTAGCGGGCATCGCGAAGGTGACTAATGATGAGAAAACTTACCTAGTCGAAGAAGACCAATCCACCTACATTCCATTGGGACATGTTCATAGCTTAGAAAACCCAGGCGAACTGCCACTCGAAATGATCGAGGTACAAACCGGCAGCCATTTGAGCGAAGGCGACATCATTCGATATCAAGACAGTTATGGGCGAGACGTGAAATGCGAACAACCTGACTCATCTCAAATCATCAAATCGAACTAAAGCAGCGACAAATCGATGAAATCACCATTAGACTTGAGCTGCTTTAAGAATAACGATATCCGCGGCATCATTGGTCAACAAATCAATGAACATTTCGCCTTTCTGTTTGGAAAAGCATTTGGCGAACACGTACTTTGTGCTTCAACTGAAACGTCACTCTACGACTCAGCTCAGGTAGTGATTGGCCGTGATAACCGCGAAACGTCCCTTTCATTACAAAAAGCTATCACCAAAGGCTTAAACGAGTCTGGCATAAGCGTGATCGATCTCGGTATGACAGGCACTGAAGAGATTTACTTTGCGACTCGCCACCTACAAGCAATAGGCGGAATTCAAATTACAGCAAGCCACAATCCAATCAATTACAACGGAATGAAATTAGTCGGTGCAGATGCGAGTCCGATTAGTAAAAACAGTGGTTTAGATACAATCAAACAGCGTATTGAAGTTCTGGGTCAAGAGCTGAAAAACGGTATAACTATCAGTAGAGTGCTACCTTCTGATTCTTGCAGAAAGGCCAATATTCTTGCTCCGTACGTCGAGCACCTACTCTCGTATATAACCCCATCAAAGCTGTCACCGATGAAGATTGTGGTTAATGCTGGGAACGGTGTTGCAGGGCATGTCATTGACGCGTTAGAGGAGAGGTTTAACGAACTGAATGTTCCTATCTCTTTCATCAAGGTTCATCACACTCCTGATGGGAAATTCCCTAATGGTATTCCAAACCCCTTAATCAAAGAAAACCAGATTGCGACACGAGATGCTGTGCTAGCTCATTCCGCCGACCTTGGTATCGCATGGGATGGAGATTTTGATCGTTGTTTTTTCTTCGATGAAAAAGGCAATTACATTGAGGGTTACTACATCGTCGGCCTGCTAACCGAAGCCTTCTTGCTGAAAGACTCCAATGCGACTGTACTACACGACATGCGCATGACATGGAATACAATAGAGGTTGCAGAAAGACTAGGTGGAAACGCTGTTGGCGTAAAAGCTGGGCATGCTTTGATCAAAGAGAAAATGCGAAAGCTCAACGCAGTGTACGGTGGTGAAATGAGCGCACACCATTATTTCCGTGATTTTGGATATTGTGATTCAGGCATGATTCCTTGGCTACTGGTTATCGAACTAATTTCGAAGACTCAACAATCTCTTCACCAATTGACGTGTACCAGTATGTTTAAATTCCCCTCTTCCGGAGAGATAAATCGCAGAGTTTCAGATCCCAACCGAGTTATAGCTTCTGTTTTAGAACACTATAAAAAGGGCGCCGTTGCGGTAGACTTCATCGATGGTATCAGTGTGAATATGGGAACATGGCGCTTCAATCTGAGAAAATCGAATACAGAACCATTGATACGCCTCAATGTTGAAACCCAAAAAGATAAAGCTTTGTTGTCACATAAAGTCGAAGAGCTACTGTCTTTTCTCATTTAAGAGTACAAAGTGCTTCCAATTTGCTCCTAAGAGCAACAAAAAAGCCCTTACTAGCGATTGCTAATAAGGGCTTTGAATTTTCAGTAGCTTAGTTGCTGACTGTAATTAGTCTATTTGTTGCGACGAGCTTCAACAGCATCTGCCAGTTGACGAAGTACTGTCTCTGTGTCTTCCCAACCAATACATGCATCAGTAACAGATTGACCGTAAGTTGCAGCTTTGCCATCAACCAAGTCTTGACGACCTTCAACAAGGTGAGATTCGATCATCACACCAAAGATAGCTTTATCACCACCAGAGATCTGTGTGCTTACGTCATCAGATACGTTCATTTGACGTTTGAACTGCTTAGAGCTGTTTGCGTGGCTGAAATCGATCATCACTTTTTGTGGAAGACCTGAAGCTGCTAGCTCTTCTTTAATCTTACCAACGTGTTCTGCACTGTAGTTTGGCTCTTTACCACCGCGTAGGATGATATGACAATCAGGGTTACCTGCTGTCTCTACGATAGCTGAGTGGCCGTATTTAGTTACAGACAAGAAGTGGTGAGAAGCGCTAGCAGAACGGATTGCGTCCGTTGCGATCTTAATGTTGCCATCTGTGCCATTCTTAAAGCCAACAGGGCAAGACAGACCAGAAGCCAATTCACGGTGAACTTGAGATTCAGTAGTACGCGCGCCGATTGCACCCCAGCTGATTAGGTCAGCAACGTATTGAGGTGTGATCATATCTAAGAATTCACTTGCTGTCGGCATGCCCATGTCAGTTAGGTCAAGCAGTAGCTTGCGTCCTAGACGAAGGCCATCATTTAGTTTGAACGTATCGTTCATGTACGGGTCGTTGATTAGACCTTTCCAACCTACCGTTGTGCGTGGCTTTTCAAAGTAAACGCGCATTACGATTTCAAGCTTGTCACCGAGTTCGTCGCGTAACACTTTCAAACGCTTGCCGTACTCAAGAGCAGCTTCAGTATCATGAATAGAACATGGACCTACAATAACGAGTAAGCGATCATCGGTTTCTTCTAAAATATTATGAATCGCTTTACGGCTTTCAAAGGTTGTAGAAGAAGCAACTTCTGTCGCTGGAAACTTTTCTAAAACAGCAACAGGTGGTAATAACTCTTTTACTTTGTTAATTCTTACATCATCAGTCTGGAACATTGCTTACTTCTTCCTTTTTTCTATCCTTGAGCTGAATGTACGTTATCTCACGTAACTTTCCATCAGCACATATCTTCTTGTTCCCTGTAACTTAACTAGTAAAAACTCTAGTTTCAATCACTAATTTAAAAAAAACGCAATTTTTTTTGTGTTTTATATTTAAAACACCCCGTATAACATTATTTACACGCTATCGATTGCGCAATTTAAGGCCGAATAGGATTCTATGTTATTCGAATTGTCCTACGCCCCTAATCCACGACTGAAGCTGAAAACAAAAAAAGCTCACGAGATCAGCGTGAGCTTTTATTTAATTACATTTTTTTCAATGGCTTGACGACACTATCAAGTCCTTCAATTTTCAGAGCAAGGCACAGCTTTAATAGGTCACCCAGTTCACCAGACGGAAAGCCTTTTTTATCGAACCACAGTAAATATTCTTCAGGTAAATCGATCAATGTACGACCAGCGTATTTGCCAAAAGGCATCTGCATTCTGGCAAGTTTGATCAGGTTCTCTTTTTCTAGCATTACAGGCTCTTTCTATGCGTCATCGGTTCTCTGTAGAGTATCACCTAAACGTTCAACCCAATAGTTGATCGCATCTTTGGCATCGTCTAGAGAATCGATCATGGTCGAAAAGTCTTTGTTCCCAGCTTCGCGATCGATTGCAGCGAACAATGGCGTCCCCTCTTGAGCATCACTCACTAATAGCTCAACACTGGCGCTCCCAACGTTTGTGTGTTCGCCTATTGCCACCTTAGAAATGGTGGACATCGCAAGACCAAATGGCAGAACGCTGCTCGTCACGGCTAAGATAGGGTTTGGAGTTTCAACGTTGCTCAACGCGATACTCAGGCGCAACGTCTTACCCGTGGGTGCATCGACAATTGTTTTATGAGGCGATATTTTCTCTTCCAAGCGTGAAACCATGTGATCAGTAAGCTCTTGAACCTCTTCTTGATCGAGCGAACCTTCTTCTACAAGCACAAAGATCTGATCAATGACCACAGAATCATAGTCGTCTAACTTAGATTTCAAACGTTGTGCGTCACGCAGGCCGATTCTAGCCCAAACTAAGTCAACACCACCATCAGGACCTGGCTGAAAATCTTCATAGCTGGTGAACTTGGTTGCTGTTTTAATTGGACCGCCTGCACAACCAAACAAAAAAATGCTGGTTGCAACAAGCAAGAGAAGTTTTAAAGCTTTCATAGCGCACTTACATTAAATTGAATAATCTAGATAAGTATGCCATACCCTATGTGAAAAGATTGTAGAAAAGGGGGTTAAAACTCAGAGCTAGCTCTAAAATTAGTCATGCTGCACGGTGTGAGCATACTCTACAATCACCTGATTTCCTTCGATATAAGCGTTTTGAATCTCGCCATCAACACTCATTCTACTTTTCAAATACACCACTTTAGGTCCAGACTCATTGCCTTCTTTAAGTGAAGGGAACACATTTCTAGGTTCTAAATGAAGTAAACGGCAAAAGTGGCTAATGAAAGACATGGTCAATGGCGTCTCTCCTCGCAGTACATTTGAGAAATCAAGCTGGTTCATTCCTAGCTTTTTTGAAAACTCCATCTGCGTAATTCGCATTCGCGATTTTTGTGACATCCACGTTTGATACAACGCATCTCTGTCTTGTTCTGTGAATTCCATACCGACTCCTTTATATAATTCATACCAATCAATTGTCCGTTTTTTCATACATGACATGTCAGAGTTCGGTTAGTGGAAACCAAAGGTTTGGTTTTGATATGAGCACTATTGTTCTATAGAACGAAACACAAAGACTCAAAACATTCACAAAAACGATTAGAGCAAATACTTTCTTTATTTATATCAATAATTTATACGTTAACTAACGAAACATATAGCAAGTTAATTTGTATTAAGAATTAAAAGTTCGAGATTAGCATTCCACATTTCAATCTATTGATTCGCATTTATAAAACTGGTTGGCTACATTCCGTTTGCTTAAACGCACTTCTGGCAAACTATTTGAAAGAATAGGACGCAAAGCCACCGGTCTGTCGACAAATATTCTGTCTATGATAGCGGGGCCGCCACTTAATAGGATTTAAGTGCACATGCATGCCGGAGTGTTCTCTTTTTTGTCGGCCAAATACAGTAAGGACAAATAATGAAACAACTCCCAAAAAAATCACTCATCGCTCTGTCGCTACTAAGTGTTAGCGGTGCAAGCTTCGGCCACGGTTATGTTTCGGCATACGATAATGGCGTTGCTGAGAGCCGTGTTGCCCTATGTAAGTTCCCTGCGAGTGACACACAACAGAAAAACACCGACTGTGGTGGTATCCAATACGAACCACAAAGTGTGGAAGGCCCTGAAGGTTTCCCTGAAGTCGGCCCTGTCGATGGAAAAATCGCCAGTGCAGAATCTTCTTTAGCGGCAGCGCTAGACGAGCAAACAGCCGATCGCTGGGTTAAACGCCCTATCAAGTCAGGTTCTCAATATTTTGAGTGGACGTTTACAGCCAACCACAAAACCCGCGATTGGAAATACTACATTACGCAACCTGACTGGAATCCAAACCAACCTTTGGCACGCAGCTCTTTTGATTTAACACCATTCTGTGTTGTTGAAGGCAATATGGAACAACCACCGATGCAAGTAAGCCACTTGTGTAATGTTCCAGAACGCGAAGGTTATCAAGTGATCCTTGCAGTATGGGACGTGGGTGACACTGCTGCAGCTTTCTACAATGTTATCGATGTGAAATTTGATGGCGACGGCCCTATTATTCCGGATTGGGATCAAGGCGGTCAGATCAACCCAACTCAAGATCTGAACGTTGGTGACGCTGTCTACACTCGTGTCTTCGATCAATCTGGTGAGAACGCTTCCTACAGCACAGAGCTAGTGATTGAAAGCAACGAGCAAGGCAAAGCAAACAACTGGTCTTACGCTCTTGCCTCTAAGATCAACCAAGAGCAGGCGCAAATCAAAGCAGGTCAATTAAACGGCCAAGGCGATTTCGCTCCTGTATACGGTTCGAACCCTATTTACTTAAAGGCAGGTTCAGGCTTTAACAGCGTCGAGATCGGTTACAAGATTGATACTCCAGAACCAGACCATGAGCTAGAAGTGACTGGCTTAGAGTCTGAGTACATTATCGATGAAAACCAGCCAACACAGCTTGACCTTACTCTAGCGGCAACAGGCGATATTCAAGCTGAATTGACTGTGTACAATCATCATCGTGAAGCGCTTGCCTCTCAAAAATCTGAATTAGCAGACGGACAAGTGGAAGATGTTCAACTGACTTTGTCTAAATCAGAAGCTGGCCACCACATGCTTGTGGTTGTGACGAAAGATGACCAAGGTAACTTAGTGGATCAGAACACGCTTGATTTCCACCTGATGGATGAGCAAACACCTCCACCAGCAGGCGACTACGACTTCGTGTTCCCAGGAAGCATTGAGTCTTACACTGCCGGTACTAAAGTACTAAGTAGCGATGGTGGCGTTTATCAGTGTAAAGAGTTCCCATACTCTGGCTACTGTGTTCAATGGGCTCCAACAGCAACTCAGTACGAACCAGGTGTAGGTTCACACTGGCAAGATGCTTGGAACAAAGTGGACTAATTGATCACTAGAGACTCACTATTAATAGATGAGTGTTGGTAATCAACCAAACAAAAACGGATGCCTAGCGCATCCGTTTTCTTGCTCTAAAACACCTGAAAGGTCAGTTATCAAAGTAGATAGTGGTCGGCCAACAGAGCTACGAACAAGAGCATAAGATGATAGATAGAAAACTTGAAGGTCTTCATCGCCATGTTGGGCTCATCACGATACTTAAGTACCCATGCGTGATAAACAAAGCCACCGTTTAGTACCAAAGAGGCGCTCAAGTATATCCAGCTACTCATACCAACCAACACGGGCAATACGCATACAATGCTAAGCAGCAAGGTATACAGCAGAATTGACGTCTTGGTATAGGCTATCCCGTGAGTCACAGGCAGCATCGGAATATCTACCTTGGCGTACTCGTCACGACGATGAATCGCAAGTGCCCAAAAGTGAGGAGGCGTCCAGATAAAGATGATCATCACCAGCAACCATGCACTTGAATGCAGCTCATTAGTAACTGCCGTCCAACCCAACAGCGGAGGCATTGCGCCTGCAACCCCTGCAATTACAATATTTTGTGGAGTCGCTCGCTTCAGATACATGGTGTAAATCACTGCGTAACCCAACAAGCTCGCAAAGGTTAACCAAGCGGTGAGTTGATTGACCCACACCACAAGCGTGACGAATCCAAGTAAGCCGATACCCGTGGCAAAGCTGAATACACGCACACTACTCAGCTCACCCGATGGTAAAGGACGTCGATTAGTTCGAGTCATCTGGCCGTCGATCTTTTTGTCGATCAAATGATTAAACGCAGCGGCCGATCCCGCCATTAGCCCTATCCCAATCATCCCGAACAGAGTTTGCTGTAAAGGCAATCCATTAGGCACAGCCAAACACATCCCGACTAGTGCGGTCAGCAACATTAACGCCACCACTTTAGGCTTGGTCAGTGTTAAATAGACCTTCCAAACAGCTTTGTTTTTTCCAGCCATTTCACTGTTTGAAGCTTCGTCTTGAACCACCACTTGATGCTGTGTTGACGTTCTACTGACCATGATTACCTCCTTGTAATGCACTATTTTTCACCAAGCTCTCACTTGGTTTGCGTTGCCACACGACAAAATTGGTTACAACCATGCTGAGAAGCAACATCGCTGCGACTAGGTTATGCAAAACCGCGACTGAGATTGGCAGGTGAAACCATACATTGCTGATTCCAAGGCTGATTTGAGTAAGCAAGACTATTACGACAATCACGCTCAGCTGTTGGTGAGGCGCTTGGCCAGACCTCCATAGCTGATACACAACCATCAGCACCGTTAATGTCGCCACAATAGCCCCCAATCGATGCATGACATGTATGGTAAGCCTTGCGGGATATTCCAACACACCAAACTCATAGTTATCATGGCCGTGTTGAGCAAAGTCGAAAGCGTTCTTAAAGTCTAGATAGCTTGTCCAGTTCCCCTCACAAATGGGTAGCTGTGTACACACCAATGCGGCGTAATTTGATGATGTCCACCCACCAAGCAGTATCTGCCCGACCACAATGACTAATCCAAAGAGCGACCAAACTCTAAGTTGTGGAGAATAGGAAGCCTCACCAAAACAGCTTTGGAATTGAGACAAACGACAGTAGAGCAGGCACAGCAGTGACAGCAGCGTGAAGCCCCCCATCAAATGCGCCATCACCACAACAGGCATCAATTTGAGAGTCACAGTCCACATACCCAACAAAGCCTGAAAAATGACAGTGGCGGAAATAAGCAAAGGAAGCCCAATCGAAGTAACATTCTTTTTAATACACCAAGCTACTACAACAAAGATAAGCAGCCCTAATGTCCCTGCAAAGTAGCGATGTATCATCTCAATCCAAGCTTTATCTGCTTCGAGAGCTCGCTCTGGAAATTGCAGGTTGGCTTGATTAACCGCTTGGGCATCTGAGGGCACGGTGATCTTTCCGTAACAACCCGGCCAATCAGGACAGCCAAGGCCAGCATCCGACAAACGTGTATAAGCTCCGAGAACAATCACGGTAAGGGTCAATAAGATAGTTAATCTCATCATGTGGATGAGTAAATCAGGGGCTTTATTCTGCATCGTCTATCTCCCTATACTTATTCCCTTTTCGTTAACAACACTCAGCATTAACGCCATCTGCTAAAACTTATCAAGTTAAGCTTATTAACTACCCAACTCGTGACAGCTTGAGTAGCTTTCTTAAATCATGAATCATGCCTTTGGATTGCCCCACTAACTGCGACGGGTCAGAAACGCTTTTATACTCCATAACTAGCTGCCCTAGTGGGTCAATAATGACAATGGAAGCCGGCGCAAACTCGGTACTTAACTGATCGCCACCAGTTAACAAAGACAAACCGGGCTTATCGAGCGAACCCGATAACGAGTTACCTTCTGAAACAAAAACAACGGCAGTCACACGCTCTTTGTTTTTCCCTAACGCCAAGTAGCTTTGATTCAAATAATGGAGTTGTTGTTCGCACAAGCTTTCGCACTCCACCGGCGCGATATAACCCACTAACCACCCCTCTCCAGCCATGGGTACCGTTACACCGAAATCCGCTAGTGTGGTTCTTGGTTCTACCAATTCCCCCGAGTTAGTGACACCTGAGGTGTACCAATTCTGGTCCAACACGGTTTTAGCGATAATGGCAGGTAAGGCGAAGATCAGAATCAGTCCGATTAATACAAGACGACCACGAGATCGACGCTGTTTAAACGCAGCGAGATTGGCCTCGGTACTTTCCTTGTTCATTTGTACTTGAGATTTATTCATCTTTCTTCCTTGTGGCAGACACTGCCTTTAAAGTCACTATTTCAATTTCAAGTGCCTACTTCTGATTCATATGGCTATTTTTCTTCAAATATCGGAACCCAATCAACAACATCAAAAACAAAAGTACCGCAGCCATTACAAACCATTGAAACGAGTAACCAAAGTGCTTCTCAGACTTCATCGCCGTAGGTCGCCACAACATCTCATAAGGCCATGAATCTAAGCTCTGAGGTTGAAAGATAAACGGCAGCACGTCTTGCCCGGTGTACTCTGATAACGCTGCTATGTTTAAGTTTTGGATTCTATTCGGTGTCGTATTTTCCAAACCCAACTCATGACTTAAAGGATTAACTGAACGTGTATACAAGCGCCCTGACATGTTGGTTGGTAAAGTGACATGTCCAACTTGTGGAAGCTCTCTTCTGTCATTACTTGCTGCAACGAACCCAAGATCGATCAACAGTTGTTTGCTTCCATCTTGTGTTGGAACCTCGCCCAACATGTAAATTACATACCCTACCGTTCCTTGGTTTATCTGGTTGTCTAACAAAACGACCAAACCACTTGGCGTTTCCAGTTCGACATCAACCTTTAAACCATTTAAAAACGGCTGTTCAGATGAATCTTGCGCTTGTGTGCGCGAGTCCTTCCATTCAGAGATAACAATGTCTAAAGATTGCGGCGATTGCTTCGCTCTCTCTATTAATTGTTGCTCATAACGTAATTTCTCGTTACCTCGCTCTAGTTGCCATAAACCCAACTTGATTAAAGCGCCGACTGAAACCACAGTTAAAACAACCGCTATCCAAAAACCTTTACTGCGGAACTTGTGTTCATCATCAATCAATCGGTTTGGAGTTATCACTATGGCGTCATCTACCTTTGTGTTGTTATTTAAAATTGTATTGGTCGCTTTGCTGTTTTTTATCGCTTTCAATTTGATGAAAGGTCTAATCCAAATCGCCTCAGGCAAACAAAATGGCAAAAGACTGAGTCACTTCTTAGGTCGTCGTGTGGTGCTGTCTGCCATCGTTGTGCTATTGCTGTTACTTGCCCTAGCCTCAGGCACCATTACTCCAAATCCAAGGCCTTACTAAGGCTTTCAAGTTGATTAACGTTTTCAAACATATTTATTCTTCCAAGCATGGCTTAAAGCAGCTCAATATGTCGTTAAAGAACATAGACGAACACAAACAACCCTAACCAAACCACATCAACAAAGTGCCAATACCAACTGCCGGCTTGGAAAGCAAAGTGGTCTTTTGGCGTAAAGTGGTCTTTCGCAACCCTTGCCAGTAATACAATCAAAAAGATCGTCCCTAAGCAGACATGCAAACCATGGAAACCAGTCAATAAGAAGAAAGTGTTGCCGTAGATGCCTGATTGAAGGGTCAGCCCCATCTCTTGATAGGCATGGACGTACTCTTCGACTTGGAAAAACAGGAAGAAACCGGCCAGAACAATGGTTATCTCCAACCAGACGATCAAAGCCATACGCTTATTTTGTTCAAGACTGATATGTGCCATATGCAGCGTCACAGAGGAAAGCAGCAGAATTATGGTGTTTTTTAGAGGGATACCTTGCCAAGGCATAGCTTGTGTCGTTACGCCATCAGGTGTCGTGGTCAGTGGCCACATAGATTGGAACATCGGCCACAAGACTTCATGGGTCATTTCATTGTTGCCCGAACCACCAATCCAAGGAACAGAAATCATACGAGCATAGAAAAGCGCACCAAAGAAAGCGCCGAAGAACATGATTTCAGAAAAGATGAACCAGCTCATGCCTTGCCTAAAGGAGCGAGATATCTGCTCGGAATAAACACCACTCAATGATTCCGTAATTACGTTGCTAAACCAACCCGCAAGCATATACAGAAGAACAGCAAATCCGACTAACAACACCGCTTTGCCGAACACGCCACCAGCAGCATCAGTCCCCATGTTTTGCACGGTTAACCCTGCTCCAACAGCAACAAGAAACAGCGCAACGGCACCGACTAATGGCCAGTGGCTTTGATGTGGAACGAAATAAACTTCCTTTTTAGAACTCATCGCTCAACTCCTTTTGTTGATTCTGGTTCCTAGTTACTCGCGATTACATTAGGCTCGGGACTGCTTGATTCCCCGACCACCTCACTCGTGATATTAAACAGCGTATAAGAGAGCGTCAGCGTGTGTATCGAGTCTGGAATGTCTGGCTCTATGTAAAATATCAAACCCATTTCAGCGCTCTTGAACCCGTCAAGTGGCTGCTGATTAAAGCAAAAGCATTCCATCTTGTTGAAGTAGGTCGCTCCCATTCCTGGAGAAACCGATGGTACGGCTTGGCCAACCAATGAGGCTCCAGATAGGTTTTTGGCAATGTAGTTAGTTTGAACCACCTCACCAGGGTGAACCTCTAGCACACGCTCTTCAGGAACAAACTGCCAGGGCATATCAGGTTTGATGTGCGACATAAACTCCACACGAACAGTACGAGAGTAGTCCGGTTGCATCCCCTGAGGTTGAACAGCAGAAACAGTATTAGTTTTACCGTTGATTCCCAACGCCTCACACATCACATCGTAAAGCGGAACCAAAGCGAAACCGAAGCCAAACATCGCCACGACACTCAATACCAAGTAGCCCGTCAGCTTCTTGGTAGATCGCTTAGGTTGTTTTTTATCTATCTCGCTTTGCTTATCATTCATTGTGCATCCCTCTAATCGATTTTAGGTGGATGAGTAAAGGTGTGATGAGGTGCTGGGCTTGGTACTGTCCACTCAAGTCCTTCAGCTCTATCCCAAGGCTTGCTTGATGCAGGCTCACCGCCTTTTACGCACTTGATGACTAACCATAAGAAAATCAATTGAGACAAACCAAAAGCAAAGCCACCAATCGACACTACTTGGTTAACGTCAGCGAACTGAATAGCGTAGTCTGGAATACGACGTGGCATCCCCGCCAAGCCTAAGAAATGCATCGGGAAGAAAAGGACATTCACTGAGACTACTGACGTCCAGAAATGCCACAGGCTGAGTTTGTGATCGTACATATGCCCGGTCCACTTAGGTAACCAATAATAGGCTGCGGCCATTATCGAGAACACCGCACCGGTAACCAGAACATAGTGGAAGTGAGCCACTACAAAATAGGTGTCATGGTATTGGAAATCAGCAGGAACAATAGCGAGCATCAATCCTGACAAGCCGCCTATCGTGAATAGAACAATAAAGGCGATGGTGAACAGCATTGGTGTTTCGAAGGTCAACGCGCCTCGCCACATGGTTGCTACCCAGTTAAAGACTTTCACTCCCGTCGGAACCGCAATCAACATGGTGCAATACATGAAGAACAGTTCAGCAAAAACCGGCATCCCCGTAGTGAACATATGATGTGCCCACACTAAGAAAGACAAGATCGCGATACTACAGGTCGCATACACCATTGAATGATAACCAAACAAACGCTTACCACTAAAGGCTGGGATGATGGCAGAGACAATACCAAACGACGGTAAGATCATGATGTACACTTCGGGATGCCCAAAGAACCAAAATATGTGTTGGAACATAACGGGGTCACCACCACCAGCCGCATCAAAGAAGCTTGTCCCAAAGTACTTATCAGTTAGCACCATGGTCACGGCTCCGGCGAGAACAGGCATCACAGCTATCAGTAAGAAAGCAGTAATTAACCAAGTCCATACGAACATTGGCAATTTAAACCAAGTTATACCCGGTGCTCGCATGTTCACGATGGTCACAATGACGTTGATCGCCCCCATGATCGAACTGATCCCCATAATATGAACAGAGAAGACAAACAGCGCCGTGCTATCAGGGCCGTAAGTCGTTGACAGCGGCGCGTAGAATGTCCAACCAAAACTCGGGCCACCTCCCTCTGTAAACAGAGAGCCAATTAAGATTAAGAAGGCAAAAGGCAGAATCCAGAAACTGAGGTTGTTCATTCTAGGCAACGCCATATCTGGCGCCCCGATCATCATAGGGATCATCCAGTTAGCGAGTCCCGTGAATGCAGGCATTACCGCACCAAACACCATGATCAAGCCGTGCACTGTGGTCATTTGGTTGAAGAAGTCTGGTTCAACAAGCTGCAAGCCAGGTTGAAATAGCTCAGCGCGGATCACCATTGCCATCGCGCCGCCAGTTAAGAACATCGCAAAGCTGAACCACAGGTATAATGTGCCTATGTCTTTATGATTGGTTGAATACAGCCAACGTGCCCACCCTTTTGGAGCGGCGTGAGAATCGTGATCATCCAGAGACAAGTCATTGCTGTCCAATGTGCCTTCCACAGAATGGCTCAAGGCCTGATCTTCTGCAGGCGCCGATTTCACCGGCTTATTGATTGGTGAACTCATAGCTGCTCCTTAGCATCACTTTGTGCTTCATCCGTTGAGCCTTGTTCGTCAGGTGCTTGGGCTCCGCCTTCTTGTTTAACCTTGTAAGCGTTAATATCTGAAGCCTGAACAATATCGCCCGTGTCATTACCCCATGCATTTCTTTGATAAGTGACTACCGCTGCGATCTCTTTCTCGGTTAACTGGTTATCGAAGGCTTGCATTGCCGAGCCTCCACGACCATAAACAATGGTGTCGATATGCACATCGACATCTCCTAGAGCAACTGGGCTACCTTTAATAGCTGGGAATGCACCAGGAATACCCTCACCGTTCGCTTGGTGGCAGACCGCGCATCGAGTTTTGTAAACCTCTTCACCGATGGTGTTCAGCTCTTCCAAAGAAAGTGACGCGTCTAATGCATCTTGAGCCGCCTGTTGTGCGGCTATCGCCAATTCTTTCTGTTCCGCCAGCCATGCATCAAACTCGTCTTCTTCCATGGCATGCACCACTATCGGCATAAAGCCATGTGCTCGGCCACACAGTTCAGCACACTGGCCACGATATACACCGGGTTCATCTATTTTTGTCCACGCTTCGTTAATGAACCCCGGGATAGTGTCTTTCTTAACGGCAAAGGCAGGAACCCACCACGAGTGAATCACATCGTCAGAGGTCATCAAGAAGCGAACTTTTCTATCAATAGGAAGAACTAATGGCTTATCAACCTCTAGCAGGTAATGAGCCCCTTTCACTTCAATGCCTTCGATTTCTTTGTCACTGGTCGCTAGAAGGCTGAAAAATTCGACGTCTTCACCAAAATAGCTGTAATGCCATTTCCATTGTGATCCAGTGATTTTAACGGTCAGATCTGATTGAGAGGTGTCTTCCATAGCAATCAAGGTTTTGGTCGCGGGTATCGCCATAGCAATAAGAATAATAATTGGAATGATGGTCCAGAGGATTTCAACTTTGGTGCTTTCGTGAAAGTGAGCCGCCACCGCTCCCTTCGACTTTCGGTGTCTCAAAATCGAATAGAACATCACCCCAAAAACAACGAAGGCAATTGCGCAGCAGATGTAGAAGATAAGCATATGAAGTTCATAAACCTCACTGCTGATCTCAGTCACGCCTCTTGTCATGTTGTATTCACTACTTGCATGCACTAAAGGCGACACTAAAACCACAACAAAACTCTTCAAAAGCCACGCTAGCCTAACCAGTAATCTTTTCAAAAGATCTCTCCTTATCCTTCCTAATTGGATACTTGCGACCTAAATGTCGTTACGAGCTATGTTTCATTACGAACTACATGTCATTACGAGCCAGGCAACATTCATTGTTATCCCGACTACACATGAAAAGGCTGAATCTCAATCTACAACTCACATGGAGACAGCTTTAAGGCACTATCAACCTCATATATCCCCATGAGCCAATACGGCTCAGAAACGTGAGAGGTTTTCATGAAAGATTCAAAAACGGCGAATTTGTTAAATTTTGTTATATTTATGTAAAAGGCTAGTTAGTGATATCCAATAGTTCAAGGTAAGTTTACTTACTAAACAGTCAATTATTTGAAGTAACTAAGCTACATGCCCTCTTGACGTTGGAATTTATTTTATATCGAGTTTTACGATTGCTTTCATAGAAATGATAATCAATATCACTTAAGTTAAATCAACAGTAAGTCATACAGACATTAAAAGGTTTAGTGATTATGCAAGATGCAATGAATTGGTTAGCGAGAGACCCAGACCCAAGAACTCGTGAAGAGCTTCAACACCTCATCGATGAAGGAATGCATGACGAACTTGAAGACCGCTTTACTCAACGATTAGAGTTCGGAACAGCAGGTCTTCGAGGCAAAGTTGGATGTGGTCCAAATAGAATGAATCGCTTAGTGATACAAGAAACCGCGACAGGGCTTGGTCACTATTTAATAGAGCACGTTGCAAATGCCAAGATTCGTGGTGTGGTTGTGGGCTATGACGGCCGTTTAGATTCAAAGCAGTTCGCTGTTGATACTGCTTCCGTACTCACGGCTTTAGGCATTAAGGTTTACTTAACCTCGAATGTCGCTGCAACCCCTATCGTTGCTTTTGGTATTGAGCATTTCAACGCCGCAGCGGCTGTTGTGGTGACGGCCAGCCATAACCCGCCAGAATACAATGGCTTCAAAGTATACTGGGAGAATGGCGCGCAAATCATTCCTCCGCATGATGCTGGCATTGCCGCTGAAATCGATATCGCATCAACCAAGCCTATCCCTTTGATGAGCCTTAATGATGCTGAAACACAAGGTAAGTTGGTATGGTTAACTGAAGGTTATTATCAGACCTACCGAGCTGCGATCAATCAGAGCCCATACGTGAGTAAAGATATTGAATCGGCGAACACCACCATCACCTACACTGCAATGCATGGTGTGGGCGCGCAAATGGCTGAGGATCTTCTTCATGATTCTGGTTTCCATAAGGTGTTCAGCGTCGCCGAGCAAAGAGAGCCCGATGGTAACTTCCCGACCGTGAACTTCCCGAATCCGGAAGAAAAAGGCGCGATGGATCTGGTGGTTAACTTAGCAAAAAGTGTCGATGCCGACATTGCTTGTGCCAATGACCCAGATGCAGACCGATTCGCCGTTGCAGTCAGAACTGAAGATACTTCCTATAAAATGCTCACGGGTGACCAAGTGGGGGTGTTGTTCGCGCACTACTTGTTGTCAAAGCCGCACACCAAAAACCAATTAGTTGGTAATAGCATCGTCTCATCCACCCTGCTAGAGAAAGTGGCTAAATCCCATGGTGCGACTTATTTCCAAACGCTGACAGGCTTTAAATGGTTGGCGAATATTGGCATGCAATTAGAAGATGATCAGAACGAGTTCTTGTTCGCCTATGAAGAAGCGTTAGGCTACACAATTGGCACTCAGGTACGAGACAAAGATGGGCTGTCTGCTATCGTCGTGTTTGCTCAATTGGTTGAAGAGTTGAAATCTCAAGGTCGAACGGTTTGGGATCTTCTCGCTAAAATTTCATTTGAACATGGTGTTCATACCAACGCGCAGCGAAGCCTTGCTCTTGACCCAGATTCACCATCGATTGGTTCTAAACTCAGAGCAGCACAACCTAAAGCAATAAACGATGTTGCTATCTCTGTGATTGAAGATCTTCAGTCTTCTTTACGCTTCGTCATTGGTGGCAATACTGAAGCGATTAACCTGCCTTCAAGTGATGTTCTCATCTATCACCTAGAAGATGGCACACGCATTATCGTCCGACCTTCAGGCACAGAACCAAAAGTTAAGGTTTATTATGAGACGGTAACAAAGTTCGAAGGGACAGAAACATACGAAGACACTCGCCTACGTGGTGAAGAGTACATGGACAAACTCATCGAGCAACACCAGCAAGAACTGAATTCTTAACGATTGGTATGTTCAACATATAACGATTAAAAACAAAATGGACGCTCGAAGCGTCCATTTTGTCTCAGCGGCTAACCGCAAAAAG
Organism: Vibrio sp. 10N.286.55.E10; assembly: GCF_002872555.1. Lineage (NCBI taxonomy): Bacteria > Pseudomonadati > Pseudomonadota > Gammaproteobacteria > Vibrionales > Vibrionaceae > Vibrio > Vibrio sp. 10N.286.55.E10. The sequence goes on along the minus strand of NZ_MCSD01000004.1, from coordinate 107,347 downwards.
ATGTCTGGTTTGATTCGTCTACGAAGTAAAGAAAGAAGACAACATCCAGATAGCCAATACGATGAAGACTCCGCCCATCACTTTCTGTTGATAGGTGCGGAACTTAGCATTTTCTACCAGTGACTTACCGATAGTACCTACCAATGCCACCAGCAAGAAATTGAACGTTAAACCTAAGACATTCAGTAGCAGACCAAGCACTAACATTTGCTCGCCCGAAGTCGCTTCAATATTCGTCGATACAAACTGAGGCAAGAACATCACAAAGAATACCAAGGCTTTAGGGTTAAGCAGATTACTGATTAGCGCTCTTTGATAATAAGCTTTCGCAGCAAAATTATCCGTTAACTCAGGCGCATTACCCTGTTCTGTTCGCAGGCAGTCCCATCCCATCTTCAACAGGTACGCGCCACCTAACAAATGTAGAGCTTTCAACGCAATAGGACTCATCGCAATCAATGCTGAAACACCCATTGCTGCCAATACTGTCAGGATAATTCCGGAAGTCGCGTTACCCAAACTTGCAAACACACCAACCTTGCGGCCATAGCTCATACTTGAGCTCGCGATGAGTAACATATCAGGACCAGGCAAAAGGAGAAGTGCGACAACGGCAGTCAGGTAAACAGGTAGAATGGCTAAGTCGATCATGGGTTTCAGTATTGATAAAAACGGAGGCGGATTTTATATCAATTACTAACACCCTTCCAGATGCAATTAGTTGTAAGATGGTAAATCGTACGAATTAAAAACCAACTTAAACCATTCAAACCAACTTATTAACTAAACATAGAGTATTAATTAACTCGCTACCCACTCGATCTCAATCAATGTCGTATCGCCACACTTTAGGCGACCAAGGAAGATATCGCCTTTGTGTACAGCACCAACACCTTTTGGAGTACCCGTCATCACAACATCACCGTCTAGCAAGGTGGTATAAGAAGACAGCTCTTCTAGGATAGTTTGTGGGGAGTAAAGCATCTGCTCAACATGTCCTTTCTGAACGCGAACACAGTTGATGAACAGCTCTAGATTCAAGTCCGTGAGCTCCAAGCCAGTAGTAGGAACAAAGCGACTGAGAACAGCAGAACCATCAAACGCTTTAGCACGCTCCCAAGGCAAGCCTTTCGCCTTTAAGCTACTTTGTAGCTCGCGCTTGGTAAGATCTAGTCCTAAGCCCACAGCTGAATATTGGCCATTTTCGACGATGAAACAGATTTCGGCTTCGTAGTGCAGTGCTTCTTGATGAAAAGAAGACAGAGATGACGTAACACTGGTACTCGGTTTATTGAAAACCACCATAGCATCAGGGATTGCATTGTTAAGTTCTTCAATGTGATCGACATAGTTACGCCCAACACACAGCACCTTGGTTGGTGTTGCGGTTCGTTTCGAATTCATCAATTGTTCCTGATCTACAACGCTGCTCATAGTTTGTCCCTGAACTATTTTTGGAACGCAGAGTTTACCGCATCATAAAGAGAGAATCTTCGACAAGATGGTTACCAATATCTAAATTCTGATCTTTAGCTCAATTAAATGATTTAAATACTTTTATCCGAAGATCGCGACATATAAGAACTGATAACAAGAGCCATAGCTACGTAGATAAAATGAATGGCTCGGTAACATGAAGGAAAAGCTCAAACAGGTGCGTATAGAACGAAAGAAGCCCTCTCAAACCCAAAAGGCTTGAGAGGGCTTAGCATGGTGTCTAGGACAGTATCCTAAAAGGTAAACTTAAGGAGTAAACACTATGCTAAATAAGTCTGCGACTTATAGGTAGTAACGAGCACCAAGTAGCCACTGGTCGTCAGCATCTTTCTTGTAAAGGCCTGAACCTTGAAGATCAAACTGGTAACCTGCAAAACCTACGAACTGAGATGTGAAGTTGTATTCAGCTTGTAGAGCAGTCGTGCTGTATACAGTTTCGCTGTTCTTGTCGTCTTCTACCGCTTCGTAGTTAACGCTTAGGTTAAGGCTGTTAGATAGAGCGTAAGAAGCTAGTAATTCAATTGCTACAGACTCTTCTAGTACACCAGTGAAGCTACCTACAGTCGCAGAGTTCATGTAGTTGTTCATTGCGTATACACCTGCAAGGTATAGACCTTCCGCGCCGTATGAACCGTAAGTTGCACTTAATACGTGAGAATCAGCAGTTTTTGAGCCAACAAAACCTGCGTAATCAACGTCACCTGTGTTGTAAGCGTAGTTTGCAGTGAAGTCAGCAATAGCGTAGTTCAAAGCGATCTGACCACGGTTTCCGTAATCGTTGCCATTGTCTTTATCTGCCTTACGGCCTTGCCATGCAACAGCTGCACTTAGAGAGCCTGCGTTTCCGAAGTCTAGTGCATTAGCGTAGCTCACCATCTCTTCACCACGGCCAGTACCTAGATTACCGTGATCATCGTAAATAAAGTCGTTTGCGAAAGCGATTGGCATATCAGCAACGCCAGCAACGTTGTAGTAAGGTGCCCATTGAGTACCTACTGCTGCACGACCTAGGTCATCATGAGTTAGACCAACGTAACCTAAACGAGTTGTAAATGCTTCATCACCGCCGTCAAGCATGTTTAGCGCCCATTCACCTTTAGCATCAGCAGTAAAGCCGTTACCTAGTTCATGAGTAGCGTTGAAGTTAATACGTGGAGAAACAGACTCTACACCGATATCATCTTCGTTGATACGGTCACCACTGTTTACGTCACCAACTGCAACTGAAACGTGGCCGCCAACTGAGAATGTTGTGGCGTCTTCGTTGTAAAGTTCTACTGCAACTGCCTGTGTACCAAATACTGCACCAGAAATTGCTAGCGCTAAAAGTTTCTTATTCATTGTCATATCCATTTGTAACTGGGTGAGTTTTTCACTAACAACCTCGTGCTTACGGAGAAGTTGTTACCTGCATTTAACAAGTAGGAAAACACTAATATACGAATGACAAAAAAGTTGCATTAAAATATATAAAATAAAACAAATCACACTATAAAAAACAAAAAATCAATATTAAACAATAAGATAGAACACAAACCTGTCGTGACCTTTTTTATATTTTGAGACTGATAGCTCATCAATTTTTGATTTTTCAATCGCAAAAGTAGCATTAAAATTCAAAGCAACATATTACTCATTAGACCATTGAGTGACATATCTTTAACCTTGAAACATTTTGTAACACATAGAACTCAGCTGAAATATTTTGCTTTGTGAAACAATTCCCAATTTGAGCTAGGAAAAATCACTCAATTGAAAGTTCACTAGAAAAAATACAAAAAAAGGGCAACCAATCAGCGACCGGTTGCCCTTAATAACACATCATTAAACTCTTATTTGAAGCAAACTTCAGCCCAGCGAGCTAAACCTGCAGTTACCGAACCGAAATAGTTGCCACTCACAATAGGTACGTTAGGCACAGCTTGTTGTACAGCTTCACGAAGTATCGGTGAACGAGCTGAACCACCCGTCATGTAGATTACGTCTGGCTTTTTCTGGCCTTGTTGAATCGCTTCTTTAACCAACTCAATCATCTTAGACTTTGGTGCTTCAATCGCTTCAACCATCTGTTCGATTGAGATGTCCACCTCGACCAATTCAGAGGCGACATTAATCGCAGCTCGATACTGAGCGCACTCTGCCAACGCAATCTTAGCTTCTTCCGCTCGGCGCACAATACTGTAGCCTAACGTGTCGTGATAAACCTTCATCAAGCGATCCAACTTTTGTGGCTCTGCCGCTTCTTTACGAAGTAGCTTCAAAGCCGCAAGGTTTTCTCGAGAATAGAAATTCTTCTGAGCTTCGACGTTATTGATTGCGATCGGGTTCCAGAACTGAGTCAACGGCATATCGATACCTGAAGTCCCTTTACTGCCAATACCAAAAGGTGACATCAATTGTTTGAAAGCAAGATAGATATCGAGGTCATTGCCCCCTACCCTTTGTCCACTGTGTGCGAGCAAACTCTGGGTACGATCCGCTTTACCAGACCAAGTTGGTCCCATTTCTAACAATGAACAGTCGGTCGTACCACCACCAATATCGACCACCAATACCGTTTGGTTTTCAGTTAATGTGCTTTCGTAATCAAGACCTGCGGCTACTGGCTCAAATTGAAAGGCGATATCAAGGAAGCCAGCACGCTTAGCAGCGCGAGACAGTATATCTTCAGCTTGTCTGTTCGCCTCTTCTCCACCTCGACCATGAAAGTTAATTGGTCGGCCGATGACGGCTTGTTTGATCTGCTCTTGAGTCGTAAGCTCAGCTTGGTGTTTAATATTTGCCATCATGGCGCACACTAAATCTTCGAAAAAGCTCACCTGAACATCATGCAGTCCACTCGCACCAAGGAAAGACTTAGGGGACTTAACATAATAAACGTCACGAGGGTCTTCTAAATAGAGATCCAACGCAGCCTGACCAAATGCCATATCTTCCGGTACTAGGTCGATACTCTCTTCTCGGTTCAATGCAATCGCACGTCGTAACACTTGCTCACCAACCGCATCACTTGGCTTAATGTTTAAATGGCGAAATAGATGCTCAGAAACACTCTCGCGAGTAGGAGCAAACACAGTTGAGGGAATATAGTGGTTGTCACCTTCTAGTGGTAACAGGCTAGGTTCTCCATTAACCATCGCCGCGACAGAACAGTTCGCTGTTCCATAATCAAATCCAATAAACATAATATCCCCCACGCAACAAAAGGGGCGAGATGCTACATGAAAAGCCTTGAAATTACGAGGTCATTTACTTCTTTCGCTTGGTCATTTTTATTTTTCTGACTCTTAATAGCCAAACAAATATGCTACATTTCAGCCCAAATGAATCACAGGTTAGATAAATGAAAACACCTTGCCGAGCGGCTTGTAAAAATAATGGCGGAATGTGTAGCGGCTGCTTTCGCACAATGGATGAAATTATAGGTTGGAAAGGCTTATCTGAAAGCGAAAGGGATTCTGTTATGGATAACGTCAGTGGCGCGAGTTCAACTCACCAATGTCCCCAATGTAATGAACCCGCTCAATGCGATATCAGCGCTGGTAAAGACACGTGTTGGTGTTTTGAATTAGAGAGGCGCGATACAAGCGGTATTCCAAAGGCTGGAGTTTGTATGTGCCGTAAGTGCTTGTCTGCCCTGCCTGTTCAGTAGTTTATAACCTATTCAGCAAGTTACGAGCAGGTTCAACATATACAAAAAAGCGAGAGATTGCTTTCTCGCTTCAAAATACTGAGATTAAATTTCGACCTAATCGTTACCTGGTTAGTGTCTACTTCGCTTTTTCAAGAAGCGCAGGCTGAGAAAACTGGATACCATTCCAGCCATAAACCATGAAGTTGCGAATATTTTGATGGTCGGTATTCTCTGGAAAACCTAACACGTCGTTACGATAAAATTGACCAAAACAAGCCAATGTTTGCTCTGCTGATAGGCCTTGCTCTAAACCAAAAGCAAAAATCTTACACGAACCGTTATTCTGACCGGCTGCATTCACAACATCACCGTTGCGAAATTCACACTCTGAAAAGTCATAGCGTGCTTCTATCACTTGCATCGTATCTTCAAATTGCACGCTTTCCGGGGTTTCCGCTAACGTGCTTAATAAGGTTTCCAGTTCCATTTACTATTTCTCCATCAAGTAAGTAATGTACAGCAGTGTATCTTTTTTTTCGACAAGAGTAAGCCGTTGTTTACTTAGGATAGCTAGTCATTTTTTTGTTGTACACGGCTAATTACCTTAATGAAACTAATGACATAGTTTTATCAGGACGTTATATTATTTTATCAGATGGTTAACATTGTTCAGTAACGAATATGCATAAAGATAAAAACTTAGAACTGTTCAGATACCTAAAACCAGGTACAAAAACAGCAGGTGTATTGGAATTTGGCCCAGACGATTCAATCCAGATCAGTACGCTCTATATCGGACACAAACAAGATCAGTACCTTATCCTTGAACTGTCACAAAAAGCGACCGAAGCACTAACACTCAGAAAGCTCATCAATGTCGATATTATAGTTCGCGCCATTACCGATACTGAGCTTGGTCACATCGTCGCATTTAAGACCAATGTATTGGCTCATATCACCTCACCCGCGCATCTTATCTTCCTGCGCCCACCTTCAAGCTTTGCCACTAAACCAATCAGAGAACACGAAAGATACAAGGTACGCCTCAACTGTGAAGTGACCTTTGACACCTTGTCATTGGATGCAACTCTGGTTGATTTTTCAGTGTCAGGTTGCGGGATCTATCTTACTCAGCAATCAGATATCGACGTAGGCTGGAAAATAAAGGTCAACTCTCTCTTGAATGAACACTTAGATAGCGACTTGGTTTACAAAGTAGTGAGTAAGAAAAGACAGGGACAGGGTTGGCTATTCGGCATCCAATTCCCCGAGCACTTAGATATGAGTGACGAGCTAAAAACGCTGCTTTTAGAGCAAGCTTTTGTAGCAGGCTCTATTTAGGCTTTAAATTTCCGCTTCGAAACACTACCTCTTTAAAGCGCGACTTCAGTAAACCGCAGCTTGAGCAAACCAGTGTTTCAGCATGCAACTGTTTAGCTAAGCCTCATTCCAATATGAGTTTTTGAAGTGCACAAAGGCCTGATGTAGTGATTGTTCTTTAATGGGTTTTACAATCACGTAATTCGCCCCAGCGGCCATAAAACTGTCTCTTGTTGACTCTTGAGCATCTGCGGTACATGCATAAATTGGGGCTGACACACCCATCTCATCTCTTAGTTGCTGAGTGGTTTCAACACCACCGAGATTAGGAAGTTGGTTATCCATCAAGATCAGGTCATAACTTATCATCTTAGCCATCTCTATTGCTTCTAAGCCATCTTTTGCCCAAGTCACGACCATGCCATATTTTTTACAAAAAGCCTGCGCAATAAACGCGTTGGTGTGATTGTCTTCCACCAACAACACATCCAAAGGTCGACTAAACAATGCCTGCGGTTCAACTTCTGCTTGTTGTTTGGCCTCAGCCAATAGCGGTTTGGCGAGCACGATCACAGGGATTTCTATAATGAACTCCGAGCCTTGATCTATCTCGCTGCGAACTTGAATGTCCCCTTCCAACATATCGACCAAACTTTTTACAATCGTTAAGCCTAACCCTGTCCCACCATACTCACGTGTCGTAGTCTCTTCTGCTTGAACAAAGGGTTCAAACACAGCATCAATCTTACTTTCATCAATACCAATACCGGTATCTTTCACTCGAACGATTAAACTGGCGTGCTCTGAGTTAAAGATACTTTCAAGTTCAAAGCTAACAGAAATACCGCCTTGATGAGTAAATTTTAGAGCGTTACTCACGAGATTAAACATAATCTGATTAAGGCGCACTTGGTCGGTGTTGATTTCAATATCATCAGCCAAGTGGTTCACAATAGTGAACGCGACCGATTTATCCTCGCAAAGCGGGTGATAGATACTTTCTAAGGTATTAACTAACTCCCCTAAGCGGAAATCTTTCTTTTGAATATTGAACTGCCCTTGCTCAATCTTTGAAAAATCCAAGATATCGTTAAGTACCGCTAGTAAATGTTCCGCACTATTACACAGTACATCCACCTGATCGCAGTTGTCTTCACTGTGCATAGAGCGTTTCAGCAACTGCGACACACCAAGAATACCATTAAGTGGGGTGCGAATTTCATGACTCATCTTAGCTAAGAAGTCTGCACGTACATTGGCAAGATGCTCTGCTTCTTCTCTTGCTCGATCAGCTTGTCGTTCAGCTTCGATGAGCTTAGTAATATCTTGCCCTTGCACCACCACCCCCGTGATGCCGTGTTCCACGCGAATAGCAGACATGTTCCAACGAAACACCTTTTCACCAATGGGTACATTAATACCCGTCAGTTTAGAACCCTGAACCACCATTTGAATATTAGGCAGCATACGATGCTCAAACTCTTGAGCTATTGGACCATAGTTGTCATCGGCGTCAAACAGAGCCATTCGAGCGGCGGGGTTCATCTGAATCAAATCGCCTTTTTCAGACCAAACTAAGATAGGCGAATGAGCAAAGTTAAAGAGATCTTGGAATTTTTGATTCTGTTCAGATAAGCGCTCAAAGGTGTCTTCAAGAGTACAACCAATATGATGAAATTCGAAAATGTTAGAGCCATCGAACTTGTTGTACTCTTCGCTAGCACTTGCCGAACGAGTAAAGTCCATTAGCTTATCAAGCTCGGCTGAGACTCTCTTTTGAATCCAAGTTCGAGCAAAAAAAGACATCAATATGATCACCACAATCACCACGATGATCGCACGCTGATAATTCTCTTCTAACGCAATGAAATTATTATTTTTTTGAACAGCTCGAATGATTAAAGGAGTTTCAACAGCATTGATCTTAATGGTTGCGATGGTGACAAAATGACGAGGCAACTGCTCGTATATGTGATAATTGAGTATGTCTGTAATGGTATAGCTTTCATCACCACTGAATGTCGATGTAACAGGTGTTCCGTGCGCTTCAATCACGATATTTTCGCTATTACTGCCCTGTTGGATTGACTCAGCCAAAGAGAAGTTGTTATCAAGCACAATGGCGATATAGAGCTGACCAAGGACTTCCCCAGTAGCGTTATCAACAATAGGGGTACGGCGAGCCAACAAGTGACGCTTACCTATATTTGTCCTCAGTTTAATAAAATGCCAATTACTGCTGAACGAAACCTCATCAGAAATATGCTTTAAGCTGGACTCATCTAAACCATAAAATTGACTGTTACCATCTTCCCAAGCCAAACCATCATGGGTAGCCACAAAGCGTAAATCTGGCGCATGATCAGGTTCACGTTGGTCAACACCAAAGAAAAAGTAGCTCAGCATCTCTTCATCGCTCGTATCAAAATACTCTCTGAGAGTGTCACTGTGTGAACTACTGTCTTGGTGGATTTGCAGCACCGACAAACGATAATCAAACATGTTTTGGATCAGGCTTGAGGTTTGCTGAACCGTTCGATTCGTCTCTTGCTTTACGATGTTACTGCTGGTTTCATAATTATGAATAAGCACGCCAAGTGCCATCACGCCTATCACTAAAATAACGATACGCGTAATGAGTTTAGCTAAAGTGTTCCTTGGTGTACTGGCGTAGCTTTTCTTCATTATTGACCTGAGTACCTAAATGCTCGCTGTTTAAGTTCTGAAATACGTTCTGGGGAATCTTCCTTGGTCACAATTTCAAATTCACCAGAATAAACGGTAGGCACTTCCAAACCGGCTAGATCCCATTTGATCGCCTCTGCCATCGCAATGCCCGTATCGTCGTTCATACGCATGACAGTTACATCTAGGTCGCCCCTTGCAATGGCTTCAAGTTCAGCAGAACCACCTCCCCAACCATTCACTAAAATGTCTCGGCCAGATTCGCGAATAGCTTCCGCTGCACCTAGGGCAACGTCCGTTGAGCATGCATAGATAAAGTCTAGATCCTTATCGTTCTCTATGCTGATTTTAGCCGCTTGGTAGCCACTGTCTTTGTTTGATTTGGTGTAAAACGAAGACTTAAGGGTAAAGTTAGTATCAGTATTCACTTCATGGATAAAAGTATCTCCACGCGCATCACTGATATAGCCTTGTGAGTAATACAAAACAGAATACTTACTGTCTGGTGGGCTTACTTGTTTAAAATAGTCCGCCAGTTTTAAGCTGCCTGTCGCATGGTCAAAGCCCACATACATAAATGGCTGTCTATCCGCCCAAGCTCGCACTGGCGTCGTAATATTTTGCAGAATCAACTTAGTATCTGTGGAGGTCAACACGTGCTCAATAAACTTGCGGTGGCGCGTGGTATCTAGCGTGAAAATCAAATAGTCCGTTTTGTTTTCAATCGCTTCTTGCAATGAAATGCTCTGCTGTGCGAGATCAGCATTAATACGGGTAAATACTTGATTTATTTGGTAGCGAATCTTCAGCCTATCGAGACGCTTCTCAAAAGCTTGAATATTACGAACCCAGTAATCCGAGATCTGTTGACCCGGATACACCACAGAAATCGTAATTGGCTCGTCTTGAATTCTTCTCAGTGGCACAGGGTGATTTTGTACAGCCTCGACCATTTTATCGGTCAATGCTTTTTGTTCTGGAAAATTGGAAAGATAATCTTGGTATTCCCAATATCCATTGAGGACATGAGTACCATGGGAGAGAGCGGACGCAGAAAATACGGCAAGTCCAAACAACATAAGTAAACGTTTCATATTTTTCTCGTTTTATATGAGCTACTTTGGCTCATTTTTTAACCTAGCATGACACCATCTCTTTGTATGGCTAATGGATATTATGTAGGACAACGATGATAAATGATAGCGTCTAACACTAATTAGAACGACATTCTAAATGAGCAATATGTTAATTTTGAATAGAGATTAAGAGCAACGAGTTGAATCATGATTTTAGACCATTAACAGCAAGAACAATTAACCTTTAAATTCATGCATTTAAATATAATTATTGTAGGCTTTTACATTATTAACATTTTATCAGTAATAAATATTTTGGCTATGAATTATGAGACTTCGATATATTGAATTTTGTCTTGTTGCCACTCAATAATCAGTTTGAGTGATACCAGTTTTTCTTTGCGGGATTTGGGCAATTGCTTGATCGCGTATTCGGTTTTCAACGCCTCACTTTTTGAGCCAACATCAAAACTCCAAACCAGCTTAAGTGGGCCTTTACCTTTTAAAGCTTTGGCGCCTTTACCGGTTTGATGTTGTTCAAATCGACGTTCAAGATTGTTCGTCACGCCACAATAAAGGGCATTGTGACGATTGCGGATCAAGTACACGACCCAATCCGCATTTTTATCAGCGCCTGACATTTAAAGCAGCGATTCAACCAGAGCCTTAAGCTCTGCCACTTCTGCTCGTAGGCTTGCTACTTCAGACTCAAGCTCTTCAAACTTTTCACTCGTCGCAGAGGGTGCAGCCGCGCTTACTGATGCCGTCGCAAACGCTTCAACATCCACTTCACCGCTCAATAAGTGCTGGTAGCGTGATTCACGTTTACCCGCTTCGCGTGGTAGCTTGACCACTAGCGCACCAGCTTCTCTTGCAGCAAGCTTATCTAATGTTGCTTCGACTTCTTTCACATCACTAAAGTTTGCAAGGCGCCCTGTTCGAGTACGGAGTTCACCGGGCGTTTGTGCGCCGCGAAGCAGCATGCAACAGATGATTGCACGCTCTTGCTCTGTAAATTGCAGATCACCGAACTCAGTGTTACAGAAACGGTGCTGATACTTATTAACACGGCTGTTGAAGCTACTTTCATCGCTCACCATACGACGTCCGATCAAACCATCAACCGCATCTAAAACGTCTGACTCAGAAAGAGAGAGAACAGGTTCACGGTTACTCTTTTGATTACATGCCGTGGTTAAGCTGTTCAGTGTCAGTGGGTAATGATCGGGAGTAGTGACTTCTTTCTCGATCAAGCAACCGATAATTCTCGCTTCAATTGGGGAAAGTACTGTGTTCATCGTTTTTCCTTTTTATTATTTTGATAATTCCATCTCAACACTTAACAATGCAGCCAATACTGGCTAGTGCTCAGACAAAATCGGTACTCGTTTCTTTCTGCCTTGTTCATCAATCATTATGATCTTAGAACGGTTTAGCTCTATTTCCACGACTTCCAAATAAGTACGCTCTTGCACATACGCATCACGAAGCTTGTTCTGCTCTGCCGAAGATTCAGTAACATCGTCACCCAAATCTTCTGTTTCCAATTGTTGTTGATTCATTTCACATATCGTATCAATGCAGTATCTACATAGGATACTAACTTGATCGGTAAGATAAAAACAATCGCACATCGGCGAGAGTGACGAATAATTAAACAACCTTACTTTTGCTTTGATCTAAAGACTGTTACATCATCAATTGATGTGCTTTAATCAGAACCAGACAACGTATTTGACGAATAGGAAAAGGAATCTATGAGCAGCGTATTTGAAATTGTTAACCAAGCACGACGTAAGAACAAACTTAAGCGTGAACTTCTAGACAACGAAAAGAAAGTTCGTGACAACCGCAAGCGTGTTGACCTTCTTGATAACCTACTTGATTACATCAAGCCAGAGATGACTCACGACGAGATCCTAGGCATTATCAAGAATATGAAAGCTGACTACGAAGACCGTGTTGATGACCACATCATCAAGAGCGCAGAGATTTCTAAAGCTCGCCGTGACATCAGCCGCCGCATTCGTGAACTAACAGAAGAAGACAAGCAAACGCAAGGTAAGAAGTAATCTAACCTCGCTGATTAACTTGTAATAATGTTAGTAACCCACTCTTTATAGTGGGTTTTTTTGTACATAAATTCCAGTGTCTATACTTAAGCGTACCTAAGTAACCGTATGAAACTGAATAACTATAGAAAACAGAGCAACCGTAGGAAGACAAAATAACTAGGTAAAACTCAGCAATGGAGAGACCTTATGTACGCAAGTATTCTGATTACCTTAGCCTTATCAACCGCACAACCCTACCCAGAAGAGTTTGAAGGACTGTATACCGAAGAGACAGAAATCACCTATGACGACCTCGTCGTAGACGTCCATGGCTACAAAGTCCCGACTCGTTCAGCGTTTAGAGGTTGGATGCTCTTAAACCACGCCCAAGATCAAGTCAAAGCGATCGGTCAACAGCTCAAAGACAACGGCATCACTCAGAGTATGCCTCTGCATTTGATCTTGCTGCAAGGGACCGACTGGGCAATGAGCAATACAACCCTATTTACCCTTCCCAGTAAGAAGCATGTACCAAACATGATCAATACCCTTAAGTACATACAACAATACATTGAGCCTGAAATTGGCGTTGTTATCCCAGTGTCCGGAGAACGAACCAATATCTACAATCAACAAGCTGGCGGTGCATTAAGAAGCAAACACCTAGAATTCTGTGCCTTGGATTTGGTCCCAGCTAATGACATTACTCGCGAACAACTACACGTAAAACTCAAAAAGATTCATGCTGAGTTTGGGCAGAAAAATAACGTTGGTCTAGGTTTATATTCCGGTGTTCGATTCCACATCGATACTTGTGGATTTAGACAATGGTAAAGAAACACGATCAAGTCATTAAGACCTATAAAAAACACATGTCATTTAGACTTAAAAAATAAGAGAGATTGCATAAGATTTTGATTTTAAATGCAAATAAAAAATGGAACGCTAATTGCTATTAATAACAAGTATCACGATTATTAATAGCAATTAGGAATTCAATATGAAGACGATGACTCAACGCTTTCAAACTCTGCTTTCTGTTTCAAACTTCAGTCTAGCGATCACAACCTTGCTTATGCTTCTCAGTATTATCGTTGCTTATCCAATGGCCAATCACTTCTCACTGCCGATTCAAATCGTCGCCCACATCAGCACTATCTTAGTCGCAGCCTTGTTGAAAATCAGTTACGTCGGTCGCTGTCTTGCACAATACAACCTTGGCTTAGAAGTCCGCTAGACGATATCAAGACTACTGAAAAGATCGTACAACTGGTGAGACTTATAAGGTTTCGGCAAATAGGCGTTCATGCCCGCTTCAAAACAATCTTTGATGTCTTCTTCCAGGACACTAGCGGTTAAAGCAATAATGGGTAATGGCGCAGCTTGTTGAGTGGTTTCCCACTGTCGAATCGCACGAGTCGCCGTTATACCATCCATAACAGGCATCATGCAGTCCATTAAGACGGCATCAAACTGAGCACCTTGAGTGATGACGTCCACCGCTTCTTGGCCATTACTGGCAATCAAATACTCATAACCCGCTTGCTCAAGGAAGAAACTCGCTATTTTTTGATTCATCAGATTATCTTCAACTATCAGAATACGTCGATTCAGAGAACGAACCTCTTCATCTTTTGGTTCAACCGCTGATGCTTGATCTTCACCGACATCAAGCGATTGTAAGCTGTTTAAGAATCGTCGACCCAAAAATGGCAATGTATGAGTTGAATGAACCGTTTCTGTGATTAGATTGTTTTTAAATAGATGATGCTGACACACGATAACGCGGGCTAAAGGGTATACCTCCTTTAGCGCAGCAAGGTCTTTCTCCATCGAGTGATGCAACGTATGACAATAAAGTATGAAGTCGCTTTCTTTTAGGCTCTCATCAAGATCCAAAATGGATGACACGACATTAGGTCGAACGTTTAAGCGTTCGCATTCTTTGACCAGTTGATCGAGGTAATTGAAGGAATTCGAGATGATCGTCGCACGGCTTAGGTTATTGAAGGTTTGAACGTGAACTTCGACAGTGTCTACATACAAACAAAATGTGAATGTAGATCCCTCCCCTTTCACTGAACGTGCGGTAATGTAGCCCCCCATCAAATCAACAAGCTGTCGACAAATCGCAAGCCCTAGCCCCGTACCACCAAATTGGCGGGTAATGCTGCCATCTTCTTGAGTGAAAGGTTCAAATATGGATTCTAACTTCTCTGGTTCAATCCCAATCCCGGTATCAGACACGCTGCATTCCAGCTTACCCCTGCCCATAGACATAGGGGTATAAGCAATGTCCGTGGTAATTGTGCCCTTGGACGTAAACTTAATGGCATTCGAAAGCAGATTGGTCAGCACCTGTCTCACGCGGTACTCATCGAAAAACAGTTGTTGCGGCGTTTGATAGTCGATATTGATGTCGAGCTCGATATCCTTACTTATCGCTTTCGACAGAATCACACTTACAGAGTCATAGACCGCCTCTCGTAAATCAGCATTGTGTGGTGACAACATCAAGTTACCCGACTCGATTTTAGATAGGTCGAGGATGTCATTAAGTAGGACTAGCAAAGAGTGAGAAGACGATTCAATATCCCCTAATACTTCTTGCTGATTTGCGCTAAGTTGGCTTTGAGATAAGATCTCAGCCATGCCAATAATACCGTTAAGTGGCGTGCGTATTTCATGTGACATATTGGCTAAAAATGCGCTTTTGGCTTTATTGGCCGAAATCGCGTCTTCTTTTGCTGTTATCAACTCTTTATTGTGAAAGTAGTTACGCTCCATCACTCGATTTAGAGTTTCAGTGAACTCGGTGAGTTCATCGTTCCCTTGAATCTGAATCACCTTGGGTTCACCGTAGCTATCTGCGCATTCAGATACCCCTCTTAGGATAATCGATAAGTTTCGATTTAAGCGAAGAGACGTTGCTACACCGAGCCACAACAACACACCTGAAATGGCAAGAATAAGCAAGGTCATGATCAGGGTTTGCTTTTTTTGTAGCGCTATATTGTTGGTCAGATCAAACTGTAATTGCTTGGTATAAGCACCCACTGCCTTTGAAATCGCCAACTTCTTTCGTTCTAAACCTTCCACATGTTCATATATTTCAGGTGAAGAGAAGTCACCTTTGAGGATTCGATCGGTAAATCGGTTTTGAAATTCATCTTTAGAAAACGTACTTAGTAGCTTTCTAATTTCAGACGAGCGACTACCTGATCGGAAAAACATATCTAATAATTGCTGCTGCCTTTCTAAAGCACCAACATAACTCAATAAATATTGATCAATCAGCTCCGGAGAGCGATACAAACGGTAACTCAGCCACGCTTCTCGCTGAGTCCAGAACACGTAATGAGTAAGATTGATAAACATCGCGTTAGCTTGACTGACTTTTTCATCCACAATGTTAATACGATATTCAGATAGCTCCATTAACACGCCTTTTAACAAGTCGAAGGCACGCTCTGTCAATTGCGTGTTGTTATCAGTAACCTGTGATGCGTCCCTGTTAATACTGGAGGTTACACGGGCGAGTTTCTCTAATACACTCTTAAGCTCAACCAGCTGTGGTTCAACAGTCCAATTACTGTCGAACTGTTGAAGCTGTTTCTCGTATTGAGCTAGCCTAGTCAAATCAGTTTTCAGTTTTAAAAGCAGCAGACCTTTCTCTGAAGAGTCATTAGACAGAACCAACCATCGATAAGCATCACTTGAAATCGTATTAAAAGATTGAAGCGCTTCAACCTTAATACGGGTTGTTTCAAGGTGATTCATCTTCTTTTCGTTCTTAAGCACTTCATTCACTGTAAACCCAAACATAATGAGTACAGAAACCGTAGAAAGAAAAATAAGACGCCATCTAATTGATATATTTATCATTTTTATAACTACTCCCTTCCCGAAAGTAATTTACCTAGCCCAGATTAAGGATAGGACATTAACAGGGGGTTATTGATCAAATTGGATATGAACAAACGTTACTCTGAGCCCAGAACGAAAAATTAGAACCAACTGATATCCAGAACGGAGCTTTAAAGCGAAGGAGCATACTTGGAATAAGTGAGCTTTACGCGCGGGAGATTTCTACAAATGAGCTCTAAACGAGAAAGGTTTAAGCAAGCACGATGTAAACAAAAGACACTTTCTCCAGTTGTTATCACCCACATAACAAGTGAACATCCACTTACTACGACTCAACTAAACTGTGAATGATGACTTGCCATAACAAATAATTAGATGATTCAGGTAAAATTGTGACATCCAATCGTTTGCGTGATGGACTTTTTGCACTCGAACTCCGCTTATTCAAAAGTCGAACAAGAAAGGACGTTGATTACCTTATTTGTCGTTTACTCTTTACGTGTAACCTGAGTCAATGATCACATATTTAATGATCACCATGACCTTTATTACATACTACATTTTGATTTGAGTATTTTTTGACGAAAAATAAGTGCTACAGATTGTTAAAGTCAATAGTCTTTATCGACGTTGAAATCTTGATTTTTGGCTAATATAAAGTCAATTTACAGACATTTTGTCTACATTTATTTTTCCTAGCAGAATAACCCGTCGTACCTTACAATCCTGCCACATAAAAATTACAAGTTACACACAAGACATATCAAGCACATTTAAGTGGCAATATAGACCACAGCCTGATGCCTCAAATCCCCTATGCTGATTGGCTTCCCTACAACCGCCATGACTGCAGAAACTTAACGTGAAAGGTCCCGAGTAAAGATGAGTCCCGAAAAGCACCTCCTAGATTGGCAAACTAGTCAAACCATTGCTGAATCCATCGCTCCAACTTTAGGTCAGTTATACCGCCAAAAAGGCGTAGAAGTTATCCTCTTCGGTAAGACCCTAGTTAACGCGACAACTATCGACATCATCAAAGCTCACCGCATCGCAAAACGTTACACTGGCTCACCGCTAACCGCAGAACAAACTCAACCAATTATCCAGCATCTACTATCAATGCGCTTGTCTCCATGCCGCGTTGATGTTGGTCGTCTAGCAGCTCAGTACTGGGAAAACCACGAAGACCTTAGCGCGATGGATGATTTCCTTCAAACAGCTCTAATGGGTTCGCTTGAAGGCGACGCGATGACGAAACCTCGTGACGTCGTGTTGTACGGCTTCGGTCGTATCGGTCGTTTGTTAACTCGTATTCTTGTAGAGAAAAGCGGCCCAGGTTACCCACTTCGTTTACGCGCAATCGTTGTACGTGGCGGCAAAGATGGCGACCTAGAAAAACGTGCTAGCTTACTCCGTCGTGACTCTGTTCACGGCCAGTTCAACGGCAGCATTGTTGTAGACCAAGAACGTAAAGCAATCATCGTAAACGGCAACTTCATCCAAGTTATCTACGCAAACAAACCAGAAGAAGTGGATTACACGGCTTACGGTATTGAAAACGCACTTGTGGTTGATAACACAGGTGTATGGCGTGACGCGGAAGGCCTAAGCCAACACGTAGCATGTAACGGTGCGAAGAAGGTTCTACTAACTGCGCCAGGTAAAGGCGACATCAAGAATGTTGTATTTGGTGTGAATGAAAATGTTATTCAACCAGAAGACACCATCATCTCTGCAGCAAGTTGTACCACCAACGCAATCACGCCAGTATTGAAAGCAGTTCACGACAAGTTTGGCGTACTGTCTGGTCACATCGAAACGGTTCACTCATTTACCAATGACCAAAACCTAATCGATAACTTCCATTCAGGTGATCGTCGTGGCCGTGCTGCGTCATTGAACATGGTACTGACATCGACTGGTGCTGCTAAAGCGGTATCAAAAGCAATGCCAGAAATGGAAGGCAAGCTAACAGGTAATGCGATTCGCGTACCTACGCCAAACGTATCAATGGCAGTAGCAAACCTAAACCTTGAGAAAGGCACAAACAAAGAAGAGTTGAACGAGTACCTACGTGAAATGGCGCTGTCTTCTGCTTTGTCTGCACAAATCGATTACACAGACTCAACTGAGATTGTATCTACAGACTTGGTTGGCTCTCGTCACCCAGGTGTGGTTGACGGTGTGGCGACTATCGCACAAGACAACCGTGCCGTGCTGTACATTTGGTACGATAACGAGTTTGGCTACAGCTGCCAAGTTGTTCACTGTATGGAACAGATGATGGGTGTTCGCTACAAGACATACCCTGAAGTTTAATCAACTTCGCTCTTGTAGATACGTCCATCGCAACAAGCTCCACAACATAATAACTATATCTGCGAAGTCTGTATGGGCTTCGCAACCCCTTTTGTTTTACTCCCCCGTATAAACAAGAGGGTTGCCACTTAGATCTGCTCTCTCTAACTGATCTAGGTGGCCTTTTTACATCTAGCGCCCTAACTTTTATCGCTATGACAAGACCTTGTCTTCATCACTCTTACACTGCTTCACGTCTGTTATAGCTCAACCTCAACATCTGACTGAATGGAGCTTGAACATGCAAGCACGTACCCCTGCTCAATCTGTTCTGGCGTCAATGTCTCTTGGCTGCTTGATTCCACTGACCCTTTGGTCACTTTGCATTTACACGAGCCACAAATCCCGCTGCGACAAGCGATGATAATTGGAACGCCTGCTTTTTCTAATGAATCCGCCAATGGTGTACCAGTTTCCGCTTCAACTTCAGCTCCGAACGCTGGCACAAATACCTTAACAGCACTATTCGTATCGTCAGCAACTTCGGCTTTTGACGCTTCTGATTGAGCATTCTGAGTAGCAGGAGTGAAGCTTTCTTGATAGAAGTTATCCATGTTGAACTCAAGTTCTTTCAGATAACTTTCAATGTCTTGCATGAAGCCTACAGGCCCACACAGGTAAACCGTTCTATCTAAGATATCTGGGCTCAGTTTCACTAACCAGTTTTTATCTAAACGACCTTGAGGAGCCGTTGTTCCTTCGTTGTCTTTTAGCAGCAGTTTTAAGTTGAAATTCGCATGTAATTCATCGAGCTGATGAAGTTCTTGAAAGTAGATAGTCTCAAGCTTGTTGCGTGCCATGTGGACAAAATCAATCTCGATGTCACTGTCTTGAGATAGCCAATACTTGACCATCGCCATTACTGGTGTGATACCACAGCCTGCACTCACTAGCGTTACTTTCTTTGTCGCCGTTGGCATACAATCAATACAGTTAAACGCGCCTGCCGGCTTCAACACAGAAACCTCATCACCTTCATCAAGCTCATCAACAATAAAGTTCGAAACCAAACCACCTTCCACACGCTTGACCGTCAACTTCAGACAGTTATCTTCCGGGCAAGAAGCCACTGAATAAGCACGGTAATCCGTTTTCGTCGGCATATCTAAACCCAGAGTAATAAATTGCCCTGGCTTAAAATTAAAATGTAAGTCTTGTGGAATGCTGCCAAGCTCAAAGCTGACCGTATCTGGCGTCTCATGCCATTTCTTTAAACACACTAAATTGATTGAATCGCTATCCGACCATGCATACATAGTTCGCGTACCTTGCTAATGACTAGATGATTAAATGACTAAGGATTTAAATCGAAAAAGCCCCGCCGTTGTCTGTTTTTGAAAAACGTCACAACAACGGGGCTTAGGAGTTGGCTTAGATTAAGCCGCTAAGATTGTTTTAAGATCTTGCTCTGGCGTTGAGATAGAACGCATATCGAACTCGTCTTGAATAATCTTTAGTAGGTTTTCTGTTAGGAACGCTGGCGCTGTTGGGCCTGTGTAGATGCCTTTCACACCAAGAGCAAACAGAGTAAGCAGGATAACGATCGCTTTTTGCTCGAACCAAGACAGAACAAGTGTTAGAGGCAGTTCGTTGATGCCGCAGTCAAACTCTTTAGACAGTGCTAAAGCAAGCTGAATAGCAGAGTAAGCATCGTTACATTGACCAACATCTAACAGACGTGGGATGCCGTTAATATCGCCAAATTGGTTCTTATTAAAACGGAATTTACCACATGCCAAGGTCAGGATTACTGAATCTTCTGGTGCTTGAGCTGTGAAATCTGTGTAGTAACTACGCTCAGATTTGTCGCCGTCACAACCACCGACTAAGAAGAAGTGCTTAATGTTGCCTTCTTTCACTTGCTCAACAACCGCAGGCGCTGCTTCCATCAATGCGTTACGACCAAAGCCAACAGTGATCATTTGCTCGATCTCGTCATGCTTGAAGCCTTCTTGTGCAAGAGCACAATCGATCACAGCGCTGAAATCGTCACCTTCAAGGTGAGCAACACCCGGCCAGCCAACGATGCTACGCGTAAATAGACGGTCAGCGTATGAGCCTACATCAGGGTTAAGCAAACAGTTAGATGTCATTACGATCGCACCAGGGAAGTTCGCAAATTCTTTTTGCTGGTTCTGCCAAGCGCTGCCGTAGTTACCCGCAAGGTGTGGGTACTTGTTCAGTTCAGGGTAACCGTGTGCAGGTAGCATCTCACCGTTGGTGTAAACGTTAATGCCCCTACCTTCTGTTTGTTGAAGGATCTTTTCTAGATCATGCAGGTCGTGACCGGAAACAAGGATACAGTGACCTTTCTTCGTCTTCACATTCACGGTTGTTGGTTGAGGGTGACCAAATGTATCTGTCTCGCCCTTATCCAGCATTTCCATTACTTTGTAGTTCATCAAGCCAATCTGCATAGACGTATCTAACAGTTGTTTTAGATCTGACGGGTCTGTACCTAGGAACGCCATGATTTCGTGGTATTCAGCAAAAATAGCATTGTCAGTTTGACCAAGAACACGTGCGTGCTCCATGTACGCTGCCGCACCTTTTAAGCCGTATAGGCAAAGAAGGCGAAGACCAATCACATCTTCGTGTTGAGAGTCGTGACCGCGGTTTACCGCCGCTTGAGGGGCAAGCGCCAATAACTCTGAAGAATCTGTTGGAAGATCGAATTGAGCAGCAGCAGAAAGCGCAGGGATCTCAAAACCGGTCAACGTAGCTGCCGCTCGAACTTGTTGTTCTAAACGCTGCTTAAACTCGTGAGATTGCTGAGCAAATTCGATGATGCGAGCAGGATCGAAGTTAACGTTCGTTAATGTTGCGAAAAATGCTTTTGGTGCCCATTCATCAATTTCAGTATCAATAACATCACAAGCACGGCCTAAATTAGCCCAGAAAGAAACACCTTGAAGAGAATGCACCAACACGTCTTGAAGGTCGGATACTTCCGAAGTTTTACCACACATACCTTGTGCGAAAGAACAGCCTTTTACGGTTGGGGTTTGAATTGTTTGTTCACATTGAATACAGAACATATAGGGGCTCCAGTAATTTTTATTAGCTGTAAGTGCTTTGCTTACAGTGACTTATTCCAACCCCTATAGAGCATCAACCGTGCCAACTTTTAACTCATTGATTTTATTAAACTTAGCTGTATTCCATGTTTTTAGTGCGTGATTATGACTACATATAAACTCCCCAAGAGCACACATCCGTGTCATAGTGACTCTCCGAGATTAATTAACGGCGTTCATGTTTCGTTCAGAATAGAAGCGATAAAGTAACAACATAGAAAAAGAGGAATGAATATGAAAAATATATTAGTTACGATTGTTGCATTATTTACTGGCCTTTTGGCACTATTCACAAGCTTGATCCTTGCTATTCCTTTGGCTATTGCAGCTTTAATCACTGGCAAGCGCATTCAGAATCAAATGAAGAAACAAGGTTTCGCAGCTCATATGAACACTCGTCAGTCATCAACCCATGATGCCGGAGTTATTGAAGGTGAGTACGAAGACCTTTCAAGCAGAAAATAATCTAAACTTCAGTTTCAGACATAGTGAAAGCACAACAGAGACAAGATTACATAATGCAAAGAAAGCCCCTCCTAGCACTGCTGGCCTTAACGACTTTAAGTCTCGTTGGTTGCTCCAACGAGACATCAATACCCGCTTACGAAACTTCTCCAGATTTGCCTAGCTATCAGCAAGACAGCTTTGATGCCTACGTCAATGACACCCAAGATTGGTTATTGAAAAACCGTGTGTTCATGACGGAAGACAAACAACTCGAGATCCAACTCAATTCGCCAACCGAGTATCAACCAACCTCGCCAAACGGCAAGGCAGTGTTACTGGTTCATGGATTAGGTGACTCACCCTACTCATTTAAAGACATCGCTACCCATTTGGTTGAGCAAGGTTACTTAGTGAGAACCGTGTTACTGCCGGGTCACGGTAGTCGCGTGGGTGACTTAATGCAGCCGAGCCTAGAAGATTGGCAAGGTGTGGTAGCTCATCATACGAAGTTACTTGAGCAAGAGTATGATTCTGTTTGGCTAGGCGGCTATTCAACCGGCGCGAATCTCGTGACTTCACAGGCGATGCATGATCCAAAGATCTCTGGGTTACTGCTGTTCTCTCCTGCGTTTCAACCGAGCTCGTCAGCCGTTCAATATGCAGAGCTAGCGAGCTACTTTGTTACTTGGGCCGATCAAGATCCTGAAGATAATGTGCTGCGTTACAACTCACTGCCAATGAACGGTGCTTCAGTTTACTACGAGACATCAGAAGTCGTTCGCAATGACTTGGAAGATAAGCACTTTGATAAGCCGGTGTTTATTATGATGAGTGAAGGCGACAGCGTGATTGACACCAACTACGTTCAGCAAGCATTTACTGAATCGATGCCGAATCCAAACAATGTGTTGGTTTGGCAAGGAGAAACGACACTCGAGGATCCTCGCGCTGTTCAGTACAGCATGAAAATTCCAGATCAGCGTATCTCGAACGGCTCTCACATGGGCTTACTGTTCTCACCAAGCAACCCTTACTACGGAATCAATGGTAGCGAGAAGATCTGCTCTAATGGTCAGGCTGAAGGCTTTGAAGAACAATGTAATGCAACCAGTGAAGTTTGGTACTCAGCATGGGGCTATCGCGAAGAAGGGAAGAACCATGCGCGTTTGACCTACAACCCCTACTTCTCAGATTCTATGGCGAAGTTAGATGCCGTGCTGAATTCTGAAGGCTAACAAGCTCAAACCTGTCGAAGCCAATCCATAGAAATCAAAAAGGCTCACTAGATAACGTCTAGTGAGCCTTTTTTAATGAGTATCGTTTCTCGTAACTTACTCTTATCGCTTACTGCTATATCGTCCACACCACACGAACAGCAAGCAGGATCAACACCAAACCTGATAGTCGGTCAATCAGCTGCGCCTTTGAGCGAATACGTTCAACAATCAACGGGCTAGACAGCACCAAGGTGATAAAAGTGTACCAAAGGCCGTCGACAATCAACGGCGTTGAGACAATGATCACTTGATTGCTCAGTTCATTACCTAATGCAACAAATTGGCTGAACAGAGCGATGAAGAACAGCGCAATCTTTGGGCTTAAGATAGAGATCAAGAAAGCCTCGCGAGCAGACTGCATGTAACTCATCTTTTCCCCCGCTTCCAATTTCGCGGCAACACCACCTTTCGAACGCAACGCATTCACGCCGAGATAAAGCAGATACGCAGCACCCGCTAAACTAATACCTTTGAACAACATGGGTGATTGCTCAAGCACAACGGCTAAACCAACAATGGTTGCGAACGCATAAATACCGATACCAGCAGCATGCGACCAAGCTGCGATAAGTCCGTTCATGCGGCCACCAGCCAAGCTGTGCTTAGCGATCATCGCCAAACTCGGGCCCGGAGACATTGCACCCAACAAGCAAATCGCTAATAAAGAAAACCAAATTGTTACTGTCATCATTCCATTCCTAGTAAAATAAAGCGTTCCAGCTGAACACTCTACGCTTAATACTCAATACTTGGCACTTACCATAATCCGCAGAACGTATCATTTGAAATCAAAGGTTATCATTACACTTATGATTTCAAATCATACTGATATTGTAACTCGACTTTTTCATGGCTTGGAATGCCTTTTCTCTCGCCCATTTGTGGGCAGAGTCGTTGTCATATTTAGGGTGCCACATTAACCAATAGGTATGCATTTCCGTATCAAACGGCAAAGAAAAGTAGGTAGTATCGAGGTGTCGACCTAGGTTATAGGCGATATGTTCCGGCACAATCATCAGGTAATCGTCTTGCATCAATACAGTGCCAGCCGATGAAAAGAACGGAACCTGCAAAGCCACTCTTCGCTTCAGGCCTTGCTTCTTCAATGCTATGTCCGCGTAGCTGTCTTTATCTCCGCCCCCCGTCACCTTGATGTGAGAGTAGTTAACAATGTCTTCTGCACTCAAAACCACTTGTTGAGCTAATGGGTGAGACTTGCGCATCAAACACACCGACTTGTCTTCACCAAGTTTGATGCTTGAAACATGCTCTGGCTTTGTGGGAAACATACTAGAAGCTAAGTGGATCCCCGACTCGTTCAGTGCTTCAAGGTAGTTTGGCTGCCACAGGCGATAAGCCAAATTGATATTCGGCGCTTCAGCGGACACCTCTGCAACAATCACAGGAAGAATATACTGAGCCACATAATCACTCGAAGACAACACCAACTCACCTTGCCAGTCTCGTGGCTCAAAGGGTTTATCGTCTAACAGGTGATCAAACTCTCCAAGCAAGTCATCGAGCTTATCTTTAAGCTGAAGAGCACGATTAGTAGGAACCAGTTTGTTACCATCACGAACCAACAAAGGATCGCCACACAAATCTCTTAGCTGGCTAAGTTGGCGGCTAACCGCTGACTGTGTAATATGCAAGCGTTGAGCTGCGCGGCTTACATGACACTCTTCTAGAAGTACATGCAGCGAACGCAGTAGGTTTAAGTTGATATTGCCTAACATGGATGTACCGTCGGATTCAGTTTGTTAAAAAACTCGGTAAGCACAGTATGAGTCATTAGGTGACGCAGATCTGGATAGCTTTGCAGTTGGTCGCGAACTTGATTTAAACGCTCCATGCTTTCCACTTCAACGTACAGCATCATGTCCGTCTCACCGCTGATCGAGTGACACCACTGCACACCATCAATACTCTGGATTCGTTGCGCGTAGGACTCACAACTATGGTCGCTGCTCGACATGTCGAACTTCAACAAAATATAAGCACACACATTCTTCGTTTGATTGGGTTCTGTCACTTGAGCGCAGTAGCCCGTAATCACTTTATCGCTTTCCAGTTTCTTGATTCTGGCGTTCACAGCTGAGCGCGAGAGACTGACATCTCGTGCGATATCACTCACTGAGCATCGAGCGTTGGTTTTGAGAATATCCAAAATCTGGCGATCAAATTTATCCATGCTTCTGATTCTTTCCACTTATTGTTCTATTTATAACGCCTAATTTGACACAACTTTCCTACTTATAACAGCCATTATGACAGCCGACACTTTCACGCTTAATCGGATTAATACCGTTAAAATGACGGTGTCTTACGACGTTTCGCTAGCTGTATTATTGATGGCGACAATGTATGCTCTCATTCATAGCATCACCCAAACATCAGAAGACAGGCAAAAGAAGGCCGATATAATAAGCCAATAGCTAGGAGAGCGAATGACACAACTCAAACAAGAGATCACGCTGATCTCAGGAATAGGACAACTCTCTACGACCTTGCTAGGCACTGGATTATTTATGATTCCCGCTATCGCTGCAGGTATCGCAGGTCAGTTGTCGCTACTGGCATGGTTAATCTTGTTTATCGCCATTTGCCCGATCGCCCTCACCTTTGCTGCCTTAGGAAAACACTACCCGAATGCAGGTGGTACAGCTTACTTTGTACGTCAGGCGTTTAGCGAGCGATTAGAAACAAGCGTGGCGTGGTTGTTTGTGAGTGTTATTCCTGTCGGTATTCCAGCGGCCATTGCACTGGCAGGAGGTTTTGCTCAACAGTTATTACCCTCACCTCTCGACACACCACTTGGGGCTCAATCCTTTACCGTCGCTCTGCTGATTGCCGTCAATTTGATGGGCAGTAAGTCTTCAGGCCGCTTGCAAACGGTGATTGCCTTATCGATTTTTGCCTTGGTTAGCGCTTTTGTTTGGAAAGCCGACATCACGGTAACCGATGTGGCTCTCCCTACCATCTCGTCCGATTCTATGTGGTCCATCGGCGCTGCTTTAGCCGTCATGTTTTGGTGCTTTGTCGGAATAGAAGCTTTTGCTCACATGGGAGAGGAGTTCAAAAATCCACAACGTGACTTCCCAATCGCCATCATTGCAGGCTGTTTTGTTGCGGGGTTAGTGTACTGGGCTTGTTCAGTGGTGATTCTTAAACTGGGGGCTTACGGTTCACCTGAATTCGATGCCGCATCCATCCCTTGGGTAACAGAACAATTGTTTGGTAATGGCTTCAAAACCGTCATCAGTGTACTTGGCTTCTTTGCTTGTTTTGCCAGCCTAAACCTTTATACCCAAAGCTTGTCTCGCATGATCTGGGCTCAAGCTCGCCAACACACTCCTACAAGTAGAATGGCTCAACTGAACAGCCGTGGCGTACCACTTTACCCAACATTAGCAATTGGATTTATCGCGCTTATCTCGTGTGTGATTGGTGAACTGTCTAATTTGGACCTTGAATTCTTTCTTAAACTCGCCAATGGTATTTTTGTTTTGGTTTATTTGCTCGCTATGTTAGCGGCTTGCCGATTACTGACAGGTGCATCTAGATACACAGCCATGCTCTCATTGGTCATATGTACCTTAGTGTTTATCTGTTTAAGTTGGTCGATGCTCTATGCCGTGACTATTTTTGTGACATTGTCACTCCCTTGGCGAAAATGGTTGGGTAAGCCCACTGTTTCTATCGACAAGTTGTAACTCGATTAGTGATGAATCAGAAAATTGTAAACAAGCCCTACCAATATTACTGATAAAAAAGCCGAGCGATCTGTTTGATCTTCGGCTTTATCTCAGCCAAACGTATATTTCCAAAACCCAGCACCGCCCCACTCCAATCACGAGCATCACTCGAACCGTATTCATAAAAATCAAACGGACGAATGATGATATTTTCAAGCTCTGCTCTGCGGCTCCACTCATGTTCAGATATTCCGTTGTACCACTTCACCGTTACATGTAGTCCTGCCGCCTGACTGATCACTTCAAGATCACCGTTAAACTCACTTTTAATCGCTTCTATCATCGCTTCATGTTTGAGTTTGTAGGAACGACGCATCTTTCTGATATGACGCAATAAATCACCTTCTCGAACAAAATCCGACAAAGCTTCTTGTGTATGAGACGCCGTGTCTCCAGTGAGTGCATCTTTAATCTCAAGACACTTCGCCACCAGACTTTCTGGCACCACTAAGTAGCCTAAGCGGAGTCCGTTGAACATGACTTTACTCAGCGAACCAACATAAATGATTCGGTCATCAAACCCGAGTTTACCCGCTAAGCCTTGCATACTGGTGTAAGGGCGATGTGCAAACTGAAACTCACTGTCGTAGTCATCTTCAATGATCCATGACTGATGTTTGTTGGCCCAATCGATGAGCTTGAGGCGTTGCTCAGTATTTAAAGTCGTGCCCATTGGGTATTGGTTACTCGGCGTGACATACAGAGCCTTAGCATTACTGAACAACACTTTTTCAATATCTAATCCAACCTTTTCACGGACACTTACGCCATCTAACTCTAACCTCAACAGATCGATAATTTTATGCACTTGTCGATAACCGGGCTCTTCCACCAGGATTTTGTCGCCCATCGCCAACGTCGCCATCAAACCAATTGAGATAGCTTGCTGAGCACCTGCGGTTATGATGATTCTGTCAGCACTACAATGAACTGAACGGCTGCTTGCAAGATACCCGGTCAACGCTTCCCTCAAGGCCAAGCTTCCCTGAACCTCTTGATTGCCCGCAATGTTCTGACGTGCAGAGTGGCGTTGCAACAGCCTCTGCCACTTAGCATAAGGGAACGCATCTAAGTCAGGGACTCCTGGGGCAAAGCTGCGGTTAATGTCGTTAGGTGTCGCTATATTTGCACTCGGCTTACTTATTACGTGCCTAACCTGTACATCCTGAACACTGTTTGGCTGAGACAAACTGAGAAAATGCTCCGGCTGTTCAACCGACACGTAAAAACCCGAGCCTTGCTTACTCTCGATATAGCCTTCAGTGACCAGTTGTTCGTACGCGTAAATCACTGTATTTCGACTCACCGATAACTCGACGGCCAACTTACGTGTTGAAGGTAACTTACTGCCCTTGCTCCATAAATCTTGAACGATCTTCTCTCTTATCGCGTGGAACAAGGCGGTTTGACGCGTGTCGTGTTGTTCGTCTAACTGTAGATCACCGACATCGATAGGCTGCATAACTGGATCCAAATAGTGTTTAAAAGTGGCTCTATTTAATAGACCAGTTAATCGCTACATTAATCAAAAGGCAATGATTAAGGAGCGATTATGTTATCTAACACGAAAAGAACCACGATTAAAAAAGGGGCTCACAAAGCCGTATTTGAACAAGAGAAACTGCACCAAATCATTGATGAGAGCTTAATCGCACACATTGCATTGCAAGGCGAACAAGGCCCAATGGTTATCCCGATGCTCGCGTGGCGAGTGGATGACATGGTCTACATTCATGGGGCTAAAAACAGTCGCTTACTGAAAGGGCTAAAGAAAGGAGAACCAACCTGCTTAACGTTCACTCTGTTCGATGGTTGGGTATTGGCTCGTTCGGCATTTCATCACAGTGCGCACTATCGTTCTGCAGTGGTACTGGGGTCTTTTTCAGTTATTGATGACAACCAAGAAAAGGATCGCTTGCTGAATATCTTTATTGAGCAAATCGCACCGGGAAGAACCGATGAAGTCAGGCTAAGTAATGATAAAGAGCTCACCGCAACCGAGCTATTGGCGATTCCTTTAACAGAAGCCTCCGTAAAAATTGGTAAACATGGCGTGAATGATGATAAGACTGATATGGATATCCCAGTCTGGGCTGGCGTATTACCTTATCGAACGGTAGTAGGGCCACTAGAAACAGTGCCAGAGCAAGAAGGTATTATTGAAACACCTGATTACCAACAAGCCTATGGTGAACGTTGGTATCAGAATTAACACACGAAGATGGTCAACCAAGAATAATTGTATACAATCTGGCGTATCAAAAATTTAGCATAATGAAATTCTGTCGCCAGATGATGAACACGAATAAGGACACTCTTCCACTTCAAGGCTTGCTCAATGGTATTGGGCAAGTCTATTTCACACCATCTGCTGTAACATCCCTTTTGTTATTGCTAGCTATCTCTATTGAATCAATTCCACTGGCTTGTTTAACTATACTCGGTGTCAGCTGCAGCTACATATTAGCTCGCTATACCCATAACAGCATTAACACCAACAACAAACCAACTCATGATCTTAACAGTGGTATGTATGCGTTAAATGGCGCACTGATCGGTTTGTTCATTGGTAACTTCTTTGGGGTCACCCCAATACTAGCGGCTGTGACAGTCTTCGGTGCCCTACTCACCGTACCAATCGCTAAAATAGTGTTTAGCTTTAAAAAGTACCGCGGTTACACCAGCGCCTTTGTTATCACCTCTTGGGGAATTTATGTTGTCCAATCAACCTTCGAGCTTTCTGCATTTTCAACATCAAGCATTGCGTTGATGCCACTCATTGATATCGGTACAGATGTGAAAAACTACTTACCAACGTTTGTGGTGACCATGCTAAAAGGGATCAGCCAAGTCAGTTTTATCAATAATGAGTTTTCCGGATTGGTTATCTTGGTCGCAATCGCACTGAACAGCTTCATGCACGCTGTTTGGATACTGCTTGCGGTGTTTATTAGTACCCTATTTAGCTCTTTGGTTGGTGCTGACAACGAACTGATCAAGCAAGGTCTTTATGGCTACAACGCCATTCTTGCAACTCTAGCACTTGTGCTCTATCCACGAATTCCTTGGCCGCTAATCCTATTAGGCATGCTGTTGAGTTGCCTTATTACCCTAGGCTTTCACACCTTGGCACTGCTGCCATTAACAGCGCCTTTCATTTTGAGTACTTGGGCTGTGGTTTACTTATCAGGCTTGTTACAGAAACGAAGTCTAGCCTAAAAACATAAACTATAGATCCGTCCAAAACCTCTCGACATATTGCTTTGGCGTTAAACCTCGATGTTTCTTAAACATTCGATTGAAGCTGGCAGTATTGGTATAGCCTAAGCGTTTAGCGACATCTTCAATGGGCAATTTATAACTCAACAATTCCACCGCAACATTACTCAATGCATAACCCATTATGGTAGAAAAATTGACACCCCGTTTGTGTAAACGTCGCTGAAACTGCTGCTCAGATAACCCCAGAAGGCTAGAAACTTTATGCAGAGTCGGCAAACCGAAATGGCGGCTGTAGTTGATCATCTCATAAGTCACCTTATGTTCATCACCGGCATCTGGCATATTGAGGTAGTTGTCTAGGTCGTGAAAATTCATCGCCAGCCCCATTTTACCTACACTTGGCGATTGATTAATAGACAACCTCAACTCACTCCGTATCCAAACCTCTGTACGAGGTTGCCCCCATTGAATCGTACAACCGAAATACTCATGGTAGAGATCAACGTTATCTCGATGGCCGGCAATTGATACCGCCATGGGTTTAAAACCATCCCCTAAATAACGGCGCAAAATCTTCATAATGAAAATGGCCACTCTTATCGAGTCATGTACTTTGCCCGTTTCCGTGTAAGCGGGATTGTCGTAGCACCATTTAATCATGGTTCCGACTTGAGCACCGTATAAGAAAGCACCCGACTGTAAACAATGCAGTCCGATGTTGACTCTGCGGATCGTCGACGCAAGATCGTGACCAGAAAAAAACCAATTGGTTAACGGGCCTAATCTTTCAATATCTACACGATCAGCCAATTTCAATATGATATCCGGATCATTAGTTTGCTCTTCAAGTAGACCATACCATTTGTCCACTTCACTAACGGGAATAAGGTTCATCGGGTTATTAAACACCGATTTAGGAATACCTAATTGCTCGGTATTCACGGCCTTATTGGTCATTGCGTATTGGTAAATACCCAAAATACCCAATGCTCTTAAGAAGTTACAGTTGTTCATTAGCCCCCTACCTAGAAGTCACTATTACAGATCAAATCATATTGACACCATTATTAAAGTAATTGGTAAATTTTCAACCTCTAAATCTGATATCAATCACACTCGGCGCTCAATTTAACCTAGGGTTTATCAATGAGTTTACTTAGTGTCCCATTTGTCGGAACAGGTGCAGATACTGCACTACACGTCGTGGCTGGCGTAGTGTTGGTCGCAACCATCGCGGCAGCATGTTACGGGTTCTGGCGTGTTCATGAATTACCAATCAATAAAGCTCACAGTAAAGATCATCATCAGCTGGGTTTGATTACCGCATTAACATGGATTGGTTTCGTATGGCACTGGGTATGGGTACTCGCTGTAATCTTGGCATTTGTTGATATGGAAAAAGCCATCATCAACCTAAGAGATACATGGAAATCTCCGGCAGCACCGAAGGAACAGGCAACGACCGACAAGCAAGATGAGGAGAGCCAAGTATGTTAGAAGGCTTAGCAATTTGGGCACTGTTCATTTATTTACTCAGACTTATTGGTATGCCTTGGAACAAAGGCACCAAAGCATTCGCGTACCTAGGTGGTACATCTTGGCTATTGTTTGTGTGGGTCGGCCTACTCAACTTTACTCCGATGGATTTATCGGGCGGTTCGGTTGTTCAGTCTCCGCACATTCAATTGCGTCCAGACTCAACCAATGTGTCGGGTAAAACAACGAAAGTCCATATCCATCCCAACCAAGATGTGACAGAAGGACAACTGATCTATGAGATTGACGACACCAAATATGTGATTGCAAGAGACAAAGCAAGTGTTCAACTTGAGTCAGCAAAGGTCGCTTTAGACACGGCTCGCCAAGAAGTGAGCATTGCTAAAGTTAGCTATCGCTCAGCGCTAGAAGACATCAAAGCTTCAATTGCACAAATTGAGTCAGCGAAAACAGATTTAGTACTGCAATCAAAAACGCTTGATCGTTACCAGAAGCAAAACAGTGTCGTACAACACACAATCACTGAAACTGACATCGACCAACAAACGGCAAAGGTAGATTTGGCGACTCACAATGTGACTACGTTAGAATCTCAACTGAGCAAGAAAGAAGTCGATGCAGAAAACGCGAAACTCGACATTCACAAAGCCGAAACTAACGTTAGCAAACAACAAACAGAAGTGGATTCAGCGAAAGCAACCTTGGCTCAAGCACAATGGGATCTTAACAGCACCAAAGTCACGGCACCGACTGACGGCTTTGTAACGAACTTTATTCTTCGTGAAGGTCAGCGCGTTTCAATGATGCCTCGTATTCAAATGTACACCGAAGAGAAGTACGTGCTAATGCGAGTTAACCACCAAGCGATTCGTAATATTAAGGTCGGCCAACCAGCAGAATTTGCGACGGCGGTTTACCCTGGCAAGATATTCTCGGCAACCGTAGAAGGTATTGTTGAGGCGACGGGTGAAGCACAGGCGAGCTTGCTCGGTATCGATGAACAGGTGCGTGTCACCACAGGTCGGAACCTTCAGAACAAGCACCACTTTGTACGTTTAAAGATCGATGAAACAGAAGGCTACGATATTCCTGTTGGTTCTGTCGGGTTAGCGTGGGTAAGTGGTGAGAAACCGATTAGCTTCATGGCGTTCCTAGATGTAATACGCGGGATCATCATTAGAATGAAGTCTCAGCTGTACTTCTTCTACTCTATCTAATATGCCTGATAAGCAAAACAAGACAAAGCCCGTGCGATCTCAAATCGCACGGGCTTTTTTGGTTGCTTGCTTGCACAAAATTCCATATTTTTAGGCATAGGAAGAGTCCATAGAAGGCAAAGAACTCAGAGACACGCTGTGCTCGCCTTTCTTCTTATCTCATCTCATCTCATCTCATCTCATCTCATCGCGACACTAGATCATCAACACCTAGATCACCCAACACTATCATTAAATTGCAAATCGCAATTGCATAATGCGACAGGATAATTCTAAAACGCGAATAAAACACCCAAATACGCACCAAATTGCTATTAAACAGCCTATATTCGAGGTTTTAAAAGTTGGCACGCTACCTGCAATGTATAAATCGACCCTTCTTAAGCCGAGGGTCACCTAGCCAACTGACGTTGTTAGTGAACCTTATTCTTGTTCACAAAATATATAAGCCAATTGCGGTTATTGCGATTGGCTATTTTTTTGCCTGCCGTTTGACTAACCGCCCACCTCTCGATACAGACACCCATTCAATCGCATAACAATCAACATTCATAGCCAACTATCGATAGCAGATACCCAACACGCTATGGAAAACGTTTTCTATTTATTTTCATGAAATAAATGGAGAAAATAACCCTATGTTTTACAAGGCATTTAAGATGATAACTGATTCTCAAGCGCCTTTATTGACAAAATTAGCATTGACTATGTGATTTATATCACCATAATGCGCACGTTTGCCTGCAATACGGCGACCGTTAATTTTAATTTTGATCATTTGCGGAGGTAAAAAATGGCTGCTGATAATAACTACAGTCTAGGGCCGGTTCCTACATCGGCTAGGAAAGGAGTCGCTTCACTCACCATGGTAATGCTTGGACTCACTTTCTTCTCTGCAAGTATGTGGACAGGTGGTTCACTCGGGACAGGCCTCTCATTCAATGATTTCTTCCTCGCCGTTCTCATCGGTAACCTAATTCTTGGTATTTACACTTCTTTTCTTGGCTACATCGGCTCATCTACTGGCCTCTCCACTCACCTCCTAGCTCGTTTCTCTTTCGGTACAAAAGGCTCATGGCTTCCTTCTGCTCTACTTGGTGGTACACAAGTAGGTTGGTTTGGCGTCGGCGTAGCAATGTTCGCAATTCCGGTACAGAAAGCCACAGGCATTGATACCAACACTTTGATTATTGTGTCAGGTCTTTTGATGACGGGTACGGTGTACTTCGGTATTAAAGCGCTAATGGTGCTTTCAGCGATTGCTGTTCCAGCGATTGCTATTCTAGGTGGTTACTCAGTGTTGACTGCGGTAGACAGCGTTGGCGGACTAGAACAGCTACAACTGATTGAGCCAGAAACTCCAATGGACTTTTCAATGGCCTTAGCAATGGTTGTAGGTTCATTTGTTAGTGCGGGTACGCTAACGGCCGATTTTGTTCGCTTTGGTAAAAAGCCAGCAAGCGCAGTATTGATTACTATGGTTGCATTCTTCATCGGTAACTCGCTGATGTTTATCTTCGGCGCAGCCGGCGCAGCAGCAACAGGCCAATCAGACATTTCAGATGTGATGATTGCACAAGGACTACTGCTTCCAGCGATCATCGTGCTTGGCTTGAACATCTGGACAACCAATGAAAACGCACTTTATGCATCTGGCCTTGGTTTATCTAACATTACTGGTCGCTCAAGTACTACAATGTCTATCATTAACGGCATCATCGGTACGATTTTCGCGCTTTGGTTGTACAACCACTTCGTAGGTTGGTTAACCTTCCTATCGTTGGCGATTCCACCAATTGGTGGCGTAATCATCGCTGACTTCTTCGCAAACCGTAAACGTTACAAAGATTTTGCAAATGCAGAGTTCCAAACCGTTAATTGGGCTGGCATTATCGCGGTAGCAACAGGCGTAGCCGCTGGTCACTTCCTTCCTGGCGTTGTTCCTTTGAACGCAGTGTTAGGTGGTGCAATCAGTTACCTCGTGCTTAATCCTCTATTGAACAAAAAAGCTCTGAAATCTCAGGCCGCTTAAGGACACACTATGACAACCTTATTAATCAAGAACGCGAAACTTCAAGACCAAGAGGGCTTGAAACAGATTCTGATTGAAAATGGTCAATTTTCTCGCATTCTCGATAATGACGCACAAATCAATCATCAAGGTGACATCCTTGATGCTGAAGGTGGCATTGCCGTTTCTCCTTTCTGTGAACCGCATATCCACCTAGATACGACTCAAACAGCTGGAGAACCTAACTGGAACATCTCTGGCACTTTGTTTGAAGGTATTGAGCGTTGGGCTGAGCGTAAAGAACTGCTATCAATTGAAGACGTAAAATCGCGTGCGAAGCAAACACTGAAATGGCAGATCGCTAACGGTGTTCAACACGTGCGTACTCACGTGGATGTATCTGATCCAACGTTAGTTGCGTTAAGAGCGATGGTTGAAGTTCGTGAAGAGATGAAAGAGTGGGTCGACATTCAGATCGTCGCATTCCCTCAAGAAGGCATTCTTTCATACCCGAACGGCAAAAAGTTGCTTGAAGAAGCAGTGAAGATCGGCGCTGACGTTATCGGTGCTATCCCACACTTTGAGTTCACCCGTGAATACGGTGTTGAATCTCTGCATTACGTGTTCGAACTTGCACGCAAGTACGACTGCCTAATCGACGTTCACTGTGATGAAATCGACGACGAACAGTCTCGCTTTGTTGAAACACTGGCAGCCCTTGCTCATAAATTTGAGATGGGTGAAAAGGTAACAGCAAGCCACACGACTGCGATGGGTTCTTACAACGGTGCTTACGCTTCTCGCTTGTTCCGTCTATTGAAGATGTCTGGTATCAACTTCGTAGCAAACCCGTTAGTGAACATTCACTTACAAGGCCGTTTTGACGATTACCCGAAACGTCGTGGCGTGACTCGTGTGAAAGAGATGCTAGCAGCAAACATCAACGTTTGTTTTGGCCACGATGATGTGTTTGACCCGTGGTACCCACTGGGTACAGCGAACATGCTTCAAGTTCTGCACATGGGACTGCACGTAACACAGGTTATGGGCTACGACCAAATCAACAACTCGCTTGATCTGATCAGCAAAAACTCTGCTCGCACATTGAACATCCAAGACAACTTCGGTATCGAAGAAGGTAAGCCAGGTAGCCTACTGATTCTTCCTGCTGACAATGGCTTTGATGCAGTGCGTCGCCAAGTACCCGTGCAGTATTCAGTGCGCCACGGTAAGGTGATTGCAGAGACTCAGCCAGCGAAAACAAAAATTAACTTAGATCAGACTGAAGATATCAACTTCAAGCGTTAATATCGTCTATACTAATCATGAAAAGGAAGCTTAGGCTTCCTTTTCATTTTGTCACAGCGTGTAATTTTATAAAACTATCAGCTGTTCTAGGTGATTTTTGTTAACAAGCACAACATGACAAAAAAACTCGCTGATTTCTCAATCAATGAGTGTACAACCGGAAAGACTGTGTTAACATGCACTCGCTCTGTTAGCCGGAGTTATTTAAGTTAGATGAATAGTAAAAAATGACATGTAAAATCGTTACCCGTTTTTGTAAGTAGTTTTTCCTTATTTCTTAGCAATATTAAATAATTCAATTATCAGCGCATTGCAGTAATGCAATCAACAATTTAGAAAATTTATGAATAAGGGACAAATTATGTCTAACACAAATACTGGCACTGTAAAATGGTTTAACGAAGAGAAAGGTTTCGGTTTCATTTCTCAAGACAACGGCGGTGCTGACGTATTCGTACACTTCCGTGCAATCGCTTCTGAAGGCTTCAAAACTCTGAAAGAAGGCCAAAAGGTTTCTTTCGAAGTTGAAAACGGTCAAAAAGGCCTACAAGCAGCA
Organism: Vibrio sp. 10N.286.55.E10; assembly: GCF_002872555.1. Taxonomy (NCBI): domain Bacteria; kingdom Pseudomonadati; phylum Pseudomonadota; class Gammaproteobacteria; order Vibrionales; family Vibrionaceae; genus Vibrio; species Vibrio sp. 10N.286.55.E10. The sequence continues at coordinate 70,489 of NZ_MCSD01000004.1, read as the reverse complement.
AACGTTGTTGCTCAATAATTAGCTTTTAGCTAAAAAGAATTTTAAAGCGCTGATTTTTATCGGCGCTTTTTTGTATCTGCTTATAAATATTTCCACCTCCCTTCTGTATACAAAGCTTCACTCGTTTTACTCTTATCAGCGCAAGTCCTCTAAATCAAAGTTCTCCCAATTCAAGCTATGCCGTCAATTTACTTCGCTACATAAAAAACCACTTTAAGGTCACTGAGTCCACCTTTTGCCAAAAGCTTTGATACAAAATTCAGCCTATGTTCTACGGTGAATAACTAAAAATATGATTAAAGAACAATCTATTAGATTCAATTTATGATTGCGCAATCGATATTCATAATAAAAACGAGTTATTTATCCAATCCTCATCCATTAATCATATAATTTTTAAAGCAAAGACCTGCGAAATCCGCTAACCTTGTCGACAAGTGGCTTGAGTTAGTTTGGTATCTGCAGTAACAATAATGAAAAAAGACGAATTCCAGAAATCCACCGCTAATCTAAAAAAAGCGGTACCTCTTATGATGAAGAACAGGGTGTCCACCACACCTGCAAATTACGCACTTTGGTACACCTATGTCGATAATGCTATCCCGCAGCTAACTAAAGACATGGATGGTGTTTTAGAACACTACGGCATTTGCCCTCCAGCTGTTGGTGAACAGCTTTACAACAATTATGTTGCGAGTAAATCCGAAACCAATATCAACGACCTTCGCGCTAATTTGGAGTTGTTAGTTTCTGAAGTTTCTAACTCGATGAACGACACACTGACCGACACCTCTGCTTTTTCAGAAATGATAGATAAAAGCTTCGAAGATTTAGCTCGTGTTGATAATGAAAGTTTATCGATCGACGAAGTCATGTCTTTGGTTCGTCAGCTAGTTTCTGAGTCTCGTCATATTCGTCACTCTACTCAGTTTCTAAACTCTCAGCTGAACTCTGCTACATCAGAAATTACCAAGCTTAAAACCCAGTTGGTGGAAGTTCAGAAAGATGCGCTCTTTGACAGCACAACGACACTCTATAACCGTCGCTCTTTTGACCGTGATATAGAAACCTTGTGTGAAGCGAAACAATCTCTATGTTTGATCCTTCTTGATATCGATCACTTTAAAAACTTCAACGACACCTATGGCCACTTGTTTGGCGATATGGTTCTTAAAGGGATTGCTCGCAAGCTGAAGCTAAGTTGTCGAGAAGGTATTTCTGCCTATCGATTTGGCGGTGAAGAGTTCGCACTCATTGTACCTAATAAGTCTTTACGTATTGCTCGCCAACTCGCGGATACTAATAGACGCTCTCTAGAGAAGCTGTCGATTAAAGACCGTCGCAGTGGTGAACAAGTCGGTAGTATCACCGCATCGTTTGGTGTCGGTGAACTTGAACCCGGAGAGTCAGCGCAATCGCTGATCGAAAGAGCCGATAAGCTGCTTTACGAAGCAAAATCACTGGGGCGTAACCGAGTAATGCCTTTGTAAGACACACCATCACTGCTCGTATCGACATATTAGTCGGCTCGTATTGAAACTAGAAAGCCCCAAAGACATTATCTTCGGGGCTTTTTCTTTAGCTGTATAAATTGATTTAGCTACCTAGGGTTCACCGTTAGATCTGGAAGCAGTAATTCAGGCAGTAATCTTCACCACTCTTTGCTCTGAACTCTTTATCTTCGCTGCATGCCTTTGGTTTGCCCTTTGCATCACCTTGAATCAAACTGATCCAGTGGCGCATCGCTGCAATGGTCTCTTCTCGCATTGTGGTTGTTGCTTCCATTGGTGATTGGCCAAACGTGGTGCATGACTCCAACTGAATATCATCGATTTCTACCAGTTCAATACAACCTGTCCCTTTATGGCAACCAAACATCACCTCTAGGTGGCTTCCACTACCATCTCTGAACAAGATAGAGTCTGGGTCATTCTTCTCACCCATGTACGCTACAAACTGTTTAGGATGCTTTAGACCGCTGTGCTGACCATCTTTAAAGTAAGCCATGATATGACGGTAATCTACTACATAGCTGGTTACGTCTTGATGTGAGCCATTCTCTAGTGGGAATAGTCGATCAAGCAGCTGCTTTGCTTTCACTTGCTTTTCAGTTTGCTGGTTTGCACTGATTGTCTCCACGGCAAAGACAGCTTCAGCGATAAATGGCTTTGATTGTTTTTGGATTTCTGTTTTATCGAATGTAAGCATATTCATAGTCTTTCCCTCTTGACCAGTCCGGTGATAACCACCGATTTCTACAGCAAAAATGTGTCCTAGAGCAATTATTCCAAACTAACGTTTAATTTATTTGTCATTTTGTGAATTGCTTAGTTTGTAGATTAGCGCTTTTTTACATACAATTTCACAACAAAAATTTTACAATGTGAATTTTACAAATATGGCCTTGTCAAAAAGTTTAGTTCGTCAGTCACACTTCCTAGGTACTAAAATACGTAACCTAAGAAAACGTAACCATTTAACGATGGAAGATCTGTCTGCGCGTTGTATTAGAATCAACCCAGAATACGCACCTTCCGTTTCTTACCTTTCAATGATTGAACGCGGAAAGCGGGTTCCAAGCATCGATATGCTGGAAGTGATTGCGCAGGTCTTTCAGAAGAACCCAACCTGGTTCCTCGACGATGAATCTGAACAACAAGCCATTGCCCCTGATAAAGGGAATCGTGGTGGGATAAGTGGCATGGCACTCGAGCCTAGCTTTCTTTTCTCCAACGACATCCTGCAAATTGCGATTCCTGAGATGCTGTCACAAACGGGGATTTCAGGCCGTCAGTTTGCACACCTCTTGATTAGGGCACACCAAGAGAGCAACCAGAACCACTTCCCTGACCTTGAACGCGCTGCAGAGGAAGTTGGCCTAAAACGTCTCAACCTCAGCGTAGAAGACCTTATAGACATCGCTAGAACCCTTGGAATCAACATCCGTTGGGTAACGCGAACGCCGCAAGACGTAGTTGATGAGCTCGGTATTAATGCCAAGCAACTGGTTACATCATTCTTTGAGCCTCCGGGTACAATCTTCTTAAACGAGATTCTTAAAGAATACCCAACTCGCCTGAAATACGACCTCTCGGTTTATATTGGCCATTGCATTTTGCATAGCAAAGAAGGATTAAAGAGTGTGTTGTCGGTCGGTAACAACAATACATGGGATGACAATCAAGTCTCAGGCTCTTCCCAGCTCAACTCTCAAGACATTCTTCAAGCATGGCGTGACTTTGAATCCAGCTTCTTTGCTGGCGCTCTGTTATGCCCGAAAGTCCCGTTCAGACAGCTGCTCGACCGTACTGGTTACGAAATCGACGTTCACCAAAGAGCAGGGGTTTCCCCCTCTGTTGCGATGCGTCGAATGACGGTAGTATCGCCCTACCCTCACTGGCACTATTTTGATGCTTATGGGCCGGGGAAACTCAAGGCGGTGTACCGCGGGAACGGGATTCCATTGCCTTGGGGAAATATGAGAACAGTCGCTGACCCATGTCAACATTGGGCTGTGTTCCGTCGATTATCTGAACCCCGAGCGGGTAGCTCTGCTCAAATCTCCATTTTAAATGTGGGTGATGAGCCAAGAATCTACTGTTGTGAATCCATCAATATGACGGATCCTGCGGGTAACAATCGCGTTTTGTGTGCTGGTATAGATCTCAATCCAGCGATTGATGCTCAAGGTGGTAATTCGAGAGAAATAGCAGAGCAACTTAAGGCGTCATGCGTCAACAATGGCGGCTCTGTAGCAATACCGCGTAACATCAAGAAAGATCTCACGACAATAGCCAAGATTCTAAATATAAATTGGATTGAACGTGGGATAGAGACAGAGGCGAGGCTTATCTGCTCCAGAGGTGGAGAATGCCCACGCCAACCAAGCTGTTATTCTAAGTGTGGTGGGTAAAAAGTAATAACAAAAATAGAACCTAAAATTCAGGCAAAAAAAAACCAATCACAAAAGGGTGATTGGTCATATATTTTGTGTGAACAATAAAGGTTCACTAACAACGTCAGTTGGCTAGGTGACCCTCGGCTTAAGAAGGGTCACCGTTACTAATGCAGCATGCGTGCCAACTTTTAAAATACGTATTTACTACGCATCTGGACACGTATTAGCCTTAAATTCTTGTTTGTTTTGCAAACTGGAATTGCAAATTGCAAGAATCCACAAAAATGCTAGTGATTATGTTGTTATTAATAAATTATTAAAGATTCATTACCCTTCCCAAAATTGCCGTATTTCCCATAGGTTCAATCACTTTAAACAGCGATTAACCTCTCCTAGGTTATTCAACATAAACGGTTACTAAACATAAACAACGCCCATAAAAAAACGCGAACATTGAAATTCAATATTCGCGCTTATTTGAGTTAGATAGTCACTAATTAACGAGAACTCTCCTAAAAAGCATTCTCGTCATTGGACCTCTATAGTCTATCTAGAGACTCTATTTCTGAGGAGCTGGCTTAGAGCGGCTTCTCGATGGTGAAGGTTTGTTGCCCGCCGGCTTATTTGACGACTTGCTTGGACCATAGCTACCGCCGTAGCCGGACTTCTTAGGCTTGCCTGCAGGTTTACCCGCGTTGTTTGACTTACCAGTACCGTTAGATTTACCCGCACCGCTTGGTTTGCTCAGCGTGTTCTGAGAACCCGCGTTATTTGCAGCAGGTTTATTGCCCGCATTGCCGCGTTTAAAGTTACTGCCATTGTTTCTTACTGATTTATCTTCACCAGTCGCGGTTGAATTGTTTTCAGTTGGCTTCTTTCCAGACGTTGGCTTACGCTTTGGCGCAGACCCTGTACCCGGTACGTGACGCTTATTCTTACCTGCTGGCTTGTGACCACGAGCGTTGTCACCAGAACGTTGACCGTCTGCGTGTTCACGTGGTTGTTTCGCTTTCTTCGGCTTCTTAGGCTTGATTGGACGTGTATCCAAACGAGACTCAGGCAGCTTGTTTACTGGCGAGAAGCCTTCAAGCTCACGACGCTCTAGCACTTGTTGAATAAGACGTTCAATACCGAACAGCTCACCCACTTCATCAGCACAAACCAATGAAATCGCTTTGCCTACTTCACCAGCACGGCCAGTACGACCAATACGGTGTACATAGTCTTCTGATACATGTGGAAGATCGAAGTTAACCACTTGAGGCAGTTGTGGGATATCGATACCACGTGCTGCGATGTCTGTCGCTACAAGTACTCGAACCTTACCCGTTTTGAAATTCTCTAGGGCTTTGGTACGTGCGCCTTGGCTCTTATTACCGTGAATAGGCGCCGCTGTGATGTCTTGCTCTTCAAGGAAACGAGCAAGCTTATTTGCACCGTGTTTTGTTTTACTGAACACCAGCACTTGTCGCCAATCATTATCTTTGATCAGCTTCGCTAGCATTGCGCTCTTTTTCTTTTTATCTACTGGGTAGATGCTTTGCTCAACGGTTTTAGCCGTAGAGTTTGCAGGACTTACCGAGATCTCTACTGGGTTATTCACCAAGCCTTTTGCCAAGCTACGGATATCGTCAGAGAAGGTTGCAGAGAACAATAGGTTCTGACGCTTCTTAGGTAAGAAAGCCAAGATCTTACGGATGTCACGGATGAAACCCATGTCTAGCATGCGGTCCGCTTCATCTAACACTAGGATTTCTAGTTGGTCAAAACGCACGGCATTTTGGTTATATAGGTCAAGTAGACGACCCGGCGTCGCCACCAACACATCACTACCTTTACGCAGTTTTTGCATCTGAGGGTTAATCTTCACACCACCAAACACAACCGTAGAAGTAAGTGGTAAGTTAATACCGTACTTCACTACGCTGCCATTTACTTGCGCAGCAAGCTCACGAGTTGGCGTTAACACGAGCGCACGAACTTGGTTCTGACGTACGCGAGAGCCTTTTGATAACATTTCAAGAATAGGTAGCGTGAAGCCTGCAGTTTTACCTGTACCTGTTTGAGCAGCGGCCATAACATCTTTGCCCGTTAGGACAGCTGGTACGGCTTTCTCTTGTATTGGTGATGGCTTATCGTAACCTTGTGCTTCAATAGCTTTAAGGATAGGTTCAGAAAGGCCAAGGGAGGTAAAACTCATAGATTATTTTCTCAGTTGAATAACATTTAGTATGAGCAACGCGTTAAAAAGTGCGTTGCTTCAGCTTTTGCTCGCTAAATACATTGATATGGAGCAAAGCGCGGTATTCTGAGGCTTTTCCCCACATTCAGCAACTAAATTCTAATCGCAGCTCAAATTCAACCTAGATAACTTGTCGCTTCTGTTCGTACATTTTTTCATCCGCCGCTTTCAAGAGCGCATCGACATCATTGTAGTTGTTATTATGAATAACCCAACCAACACTAATTCGAAGATAAATAGAGTGCGCCTCGTAAACAACTGGTGCCGCGCATATCGTCTTTCGTAGTTTAGTGACGATCGAAGATACGTGTTGATCATCGATTATGCGTGGCAATAAAACTAAGAACTCATCACCGCCTATCCTTGCGACGATATCTGAAACTCGTAGTTCACTCCTAATTCGGTTTGCACACTCGATCAATACCTGATCGCCAGCTGCATGACCATAAGTGTCATTGATCGCTTTAAACCCATCGAGGTCGATATTTACAACGGCAAACGTTCTCGCTCGCTGTTTTTGAGTAGTTTTAAAGGCCTGCTTGAGGCTATACATAAAGTATCGACGATTCGGTAACATCGTTAGCTCATCATGCATTGAGCGGCTATCTGCAATGCGGTACAGACGATAGATAGTAAAGAAGGCAAACGCCAGCACTAACATTATTGAGTAGCCCACCAGCCTTACCGCTTGGATTCGGTACCAAGGCTCATCCATCAATACATGTTCGTTTCCGGAGAGAGCAAGATACCAACCACCGTATGGGAAGCTTACCTGTTCGGTGGCAAACGCATTATCGAACACATTCTGAGTGCCATAAAAGATAGCGCCATCTTTACCTGAACTGTTTGCGCCGCGAATCGCGAGTTGGTACTTGTTCTCGATCTTCCCGATTCCGACATCTTCAAACAGTTCATCTAAGCCAATAGCAGCACTGGATACACCCCAGTAATCTTGATTGAAAGGCGGGTCTCGAAAGATCGGGGTGCGCGTAATGAGGGCTTGCCCACCTTGAAACAATTCAAAAGGACCAGCAATAAAGGTGTTGCCAAGGTTACGGGCTATCTCAACGGACTCCCATTGGTCTGGATAATCACGATAATTAATACCGAGAATCTGCTCATTGCCTTCCATAGGGTAAACGAAGTTTAGAATGTCGTCTTTGGCGAGCCCAATAAGTCGAATATGGAAACCATCTTTAATAATATTTTCAGCAATCTTATCCCAATTTTTTACCTCACCATCAGGATTGATGGTCACTAAGGTAGAGAAATTATTGAGGATATACATATCTGACACGATCGCGGCTTCGATCCGAGAACGAATGATGGATAATCGTTTTTTTCCCTCAGAATACGATTCATTCTTAAGAAAAGTTAATTGCTTGGCGTGAAAGAACTCAATCGCGCTTACTATCGCAAGGAAAAAAAGAAAAGATACTACTTTGGCAGACCACTGCTTGCTAGAACCACTTGGCATTTACGAACCTCTAACACTATTGTTCTATATACTGCCTTATAACGGCTCATTTCTGGCTTATAGGTCCAGTATGCCGCTAAGTCATTAAAAATCCATACTAACGTCGACTATGTATCAAATATTGTGCCATTCATCACTTCAGGCTTGTGAGCTAAACTCATTGTTTAATCAAAAAGGGTTAGTGAACCTTATAAAGCTTACATTGTATTGACTCAAGGCTTACATTAAAGGATTCATCAATGTTATTTTACATAGACTAACAATCAGCTTGGTACCTCACAACATGAAGCTAAAAACTCTCACACTGTGCACATTGCTATCTGCCTCAGTTGCGGTTGCCGTTCACGCACAAGATACGCTCAACATACAAGAGAATAAGCAAGCAACAAGCGTACCGAATGGTCAATCCCAAGCCGATTCGCTCAATTCTCAAGAACAATCTTTCAAGCAATCTGCTGACCTCATTCGCACCACCTACGAAAACCAGCTTTACACTCTGCCAGCATTCAAAGAAGGCCACTACGGGCTGCGCATGTATCGCCAGACATTAGATGATAAGTATTCGGCTGCAGTGTGGAGTGACATGGCGCGAGTGGCAAGCAAGCTCAGCACCCTGTCGAATGACGTTCAAACCATGGAACAAATCGTACTCTACTCAGAAAAGCGCGTTGCATCTTATGTTGGCGATAACGATGAGCGCAGTGTTCGACGCTACAACATCACCAAGCACATGCCTGAATACCTGTACCTTGGCGTTGACCTTCTTGGCTCTATGGCGCGCGCCAATGAGTACGGTTTAGAGCACAAAAACGATGCCAAGCTGCGTGAAATCATTCGTCGCTATGACTTCTCACGATACGTGACCAATCAAGACATGGTGAAAGCATGGGCGGCTCAATTAGCGAATCAGGTTTACTGGCTGCGCCAGCTGGGTGAACAGGATGTCGTTGATGAGTTCGTCGCTACCTTCAAGAAAGCATATCCAGACGACAAAGACAAAAAGCTTTCGAGCCAGCAATTTGGCAACAAGATCTATGGTATGACACACGTGATCTTTGGCGATTCCGAATACTATCAGCATCGAGTAAGCGAACAAGATCATCAATGGATCTACGATTACTTCAGAGAAAATATCGATACGATTCTGCTTCGAGCGAAAGAGGATGTGATTGCCGAGGTTGGATTAACCTTCTTATTGGCAGGTTTAGAAGATGATCCAGTAGTAGAGAAAACTCGACTCGCGATTCAAGCCTCAATCGATGAGAAACAGGGCATGATCCCTTCAATTACTGGCGATTTTGACCTGGAGTATGGTGAGCACCGCAACGTGTTAGCCATCATGCTACTCGATTGGCAGCAAGTAAATGAAGCGCCGACTTATGAAGGCAACCCTAAGGTGTTTACTAACGTCCCTTACGGACTCGTTAAAAACCAAACGCTGAAGAACTAGCAACATACCTAGCCGAGGTTGGTCTTAGAACCCAAAAAGCCGCATACCTTTCGAGGCCTGCGGCTTTTTTAATTCTTACCATACCATCATTTCGCTCTGGCTTAAGTTTGAGTTCAGAGGCAGACTTTGTTCATCACTATAGTAAAATCCCCTTCTGCGTAACCTTCTATTAAAGAGACATCCTCACAAAGTGATTTACAGAAGCGATATACGCCCTGAGGGTGATAACTCATCAAGGTATTACGTGAAGGATATTGGCTTGAGTTGAGAAGATTAAAAATCACCGTCTGATTCGCCAATTCATACATGCGAGTAATCATGTTTGTCAGGTAGTCGGAATCACGAGAGGTATAATTCAGTGAACCACTAGCGATAACAATGTCGTGGGCCTCAAGGTTCATTTTGCTCATATCACCAGACAAAAACCGACAACGATCTTCTGTGTAGTTTTGCTTCGCCTTCTTTAGAAAGCCTGCGTGTTGGTCAACACCGGTGTAAGATTGAATGCGGTAGATGCAGTCGAGCAATTCAAACAACTCGCCATAACCACAGCCCAAATCTAAAACGCTCTTCTTATCAAAGTCAGCCGCACGAGCGATCACTTCAAAGCGACACAATTGGCTCTCTTCGCTAGTCCAACCTAAAGCTTTAGCCTTGTCGCCATTCGAGCGGTTAGTCTGTTTCCGATGATAGCGATACACCTTCCAACGATCGAGCCAGTGCATTCAAATCTGCCCCACTTCAATGAACATCAGCACACCTTAATGAGATTAAGCTTTAGAACTTGAAGAAAAGAGTCCACCGATTTTATAACCAATCGCATAACAAACCACGGCAATAGTCACAAACACCAATGCTGAGAAGAAGTATGCCACCGATGCCGCTACGCCTGTGCCCCACACGACGCTGAACACCAAACCGAGATAAGCCTCTTGCGGCCACTGAGAAATAGGAAACTGAGTACCACCAGCAATAAGATAAACCATCGCAAACAAGCCGATAAAGGCGGTGATAAGACCAATGAGAACGCGCATGTTCATGGGAAGACCTTTGAATAATTGGACTTGGTTGCTTTTGTTCTGGTCAAAACCGAATGTTCTCAGCTGAAACCGAACGTTATTAATCGCAACCTAATGATATTCAAGTATATCGGATAAAACAGGCTTGCTCTATTACTCTTCCGAGTGAGCGTAAAACGATATAGAAGTAATAAGATAAGTCGTTAAGTCCGAATGAACTTAACGAGCAGGCATAAAAAACGGACACCCTTCTTACATAAACTTCGTAAGTAAGGTGCCCGCTTTTAGTGAATCTAGCTGTTTTTGCTAAACCTAGCTTAAAGAAGGATGAAGATACCCGCTAAACATGCACTCATTAGGTTTGCTAGCGTACCAGCAGCTACCGCTTTCAAACCTAGGTTAGCAACTTCAGCGCGACGCTCTGGCGCCATGACACCGATTGAACCTAACTGAATCGCGATAGAACCAATGTTAGCAAAGCCACACAGAGCAAAAGTCACGATTACTTGGCTGTGTTCAGATAGCAGAGCTTTGTTCTCAACGAAGTCAATGAAAGCAACAAATTCGTTCATAACGATCTTCTGACCGATGTAAGAACCCGCCATCAACACTTCATCACTTGGGATACCGATTAGCCATGCAAGAGGCGAGAACAGGTAACCGAAGATAGCTTGCAGTGTAATACCCGCAAAACCGAACGTTTCACCTAGGCTTTCTAGGCCAGTGTTGACCATCGCAATCACACTCACGAAGGCAATCAACATAGTACCAACCGCTACCGCAACCTTCATACCGTTCATCGCGCCACTTGCCAATGCATCAATCACGTTGCTTTGGTCAGCTTTATCGAGCTCGATGTGGTCGTAGTCACTCGGTGTGCTGCGCTCAGGAACAATGATCTTCGCCATTAACAGGCTACCCGGAGCCGCCATAAAGCTTGCTGCGATAAGGTATTTAAGCTCAACGCCAAGGCCCGCATAACCACCAAGTACACTACCCGCTACCGACGCCATACCGCCTGCCATTACAGCAAACAGTTCCGAACGAGTCATAGACTTTAAAAAAGGACGAATAAGAAGAGGAGACTCACCCTGAGAAAGGAAGATATTACCTGTAGCAACTAGAGATTCAGCTTTACTTGTACCCAGTAGTTTTTGCACCGCTCCGCCCAAGATTTGAATCACTTTTTGCATGACGCCTAAGTAATAAAGCGCAGAAATCAAAGCACTGAAGAAGATAATGATTGGAAGTACGCGAACCGCGAAAATGAAGCCTTCAGTAGCAAGGTCACCGAAAAGGAAAGCAATACCAGCGTCTGCAAAACCAAGCAGGCTAGAAACACCATTACTTAGGCTTGTTAGCGCCAATTGTCCCCATGGGAAATACAATACCAAGGCCGCAAAGCCGATTTGAAGTAATAGAGCACGAGAGACCGTTTTCCAGTTAATCGAAGAACGACTTTCAGATAGCAGGTACGCGCAAGCAATCAGTGCAAGAACACCGACAAAACCAAATAGAATATTCATAATGTGTCCTAGTAATCCTTAAAGAGTGAACATGAGCCAAGCAAATGACATCAAAGGAACAGGACAAAGAACCGCAAGCAAAACGCTACGCGATGAAGGAGCTAACAGGGTTAGCGAATGTAACAACGAGTTGTTCATGTAAAAAATCACCTTATACAAGCAGTGGAACGTAGCTGGTCCGGTCCGTGGGGTCATTCACATATCCATGTGACGGCTTGTATTGGCTAAGCACCGGCTTAAAACCGGAAAAGAAGTATAAACAGTTAAGTGAGACTTTCATCACATTTTTTAACGCAAACGATCGCGCGGTTATAAAACACACAAAATCGAACTATTTACCGTGATAATTCACTTTAGCAGCAAGAAATAAGAGAAATAAAAACGCGATTAAAACAAAAAGCCACACGATGTGGCTTTTTCAAAATATGTTAGAAAGTAGGAATGGCTAGTTTAGTAGAGCACTTTTCACTTCAGCATCTCGGAATATCTCTTCAAAGCGCTGTTTGTAGATCAGTTGCATCTCATTGATGATTGCACCGCCATCAGGCACATCATTCTCCCCTTGGAAGTTTTTACTGAGTAGCTTCTTGCCAGCTTCATCATAAATAATCACGTTAACGTTGTACCAAGAGTTGTCCGTAAATGCGTGGAAGTCATACTTCCATTCATTCAAAACGAACATCATCGATTTGTTATCGAACGCTTTCATCTGCTCAGCAACCTTGGTGATATCCTCCTCAGGTGTTGTCTCAATGGACTCGACCGCTACTTGCTGTTTCTTCAAGCCAGCTACCAATCTATCAGTCAAAAATTGAGACATTGGCTGCTGTGTCGCCGTGTTGTAGGTATAAGGAATACCTAACGAACTGCGAATAATTCCCTCAAATTTTGGCTCTTTATCATGATCGAGAACGTATGGTCTCTTATCGATTACAGCGACGGTCAACGCTTTTTCCTGTGGAACTTCATTGAGTTGAGGCGCACTTTGTTCTGCTGTTAATACCGTTGCACAACCAGAAAGCCCTAACGATACTGCAGCGAGCAGTAAACTGACGAGTTTTTTCATAGATTTACCTATCTTATTGTTTTGAATAGGCTGTTCTAACAAAAATCGACTTAATGAGTAAACATTCATCAAATCAATATTTTACATAATTGTTATTTATATAAATTCGCTCACACATCGGGTTAAATTTATTGAGTCATCAGCCAATAAAATTTTTAAGTAACAGAGTCTTGTAAATGAAAATTATGAAATGAACAGAACATGTTCAACCTATGTAGGGCACTGAGTAACCTCTCGGTTAATTCTGTGTGATTCTTACTACTTTTCTGTGCTCTGCCTCATTTCCCGAGACTTCAAGATTCATCTTAAGTTTAGATGCGTATATACTTTGTGTGATCTCACCAAATAATTATCTATAAAATACCAATAGAGCTGATTAGATATAACAGCCATCGAGACTAAGAGAGGAAACACGTGAAGAAAATGGAAGCTCCGCACGACATGAACAATGGAGCTAGATTCAAAACAAATAGACACGGCTATGTGACAGTAGTTGAATATTATAATACCTATACTGTTATTGTCGCGTTTGAAAATACCGGAAATATCCGCGCTATCAGCGCGGCGAAATTACGTACAGGTCAACTTACCGATCGCTCTGTTGCGCCTGAGTCAATTATGATTGGTGAAAAGGTTGAATCGGTTAAACACGGGATATTAACCATTACTCAAGTTGAATCTGAAAATATTGTGGTACTGACCAATGCCAATAACGAAGAAATTAGAATGTTATTGCCTGCCGTACAGAAAATGAAAGATAAAACTGAAGAAGTCGACAGTGAAAATGTTGCCTCCCCAAGACCAACCTCTCTTAGCCAACTGACTAAAAGAAATAAAAAGACCAAAGACGTTAATAGCATGCTTAAGAAAATGCTTACTGACTACGGTCGATACGATTAATTCTCTGTTTTCTACAATAAAGCCTCTATAGATTTATATTCTGATATAAAAATTAATTAAGCCCGCCTTTCTCAATAAAATACGTTGCATATTCGAGTGAAAAGTTAAATTTGATCAAAGTCTCACTCTGGATCTTTACTACAAATTAACGAGACCTCCATCACAATCTCATTTTAGCTTTGTGATGGAGATCTTATTGAAATCTGAATATTTCCATTACTATGCTCTCACACAATAAGAGAACGAAGTTTCTCAACCCCTAAAATCCAATTGAGACAAATATTATGAAAAAGATTCTTGTAGTTTGCGGTAACGGCCTTGGTACTTCTCTAATGATGGAAATGGCAGTAAAAGAAGTCGCTAAAAAAATCGGTTTCGAAGCAGAAGTTGATCACGAAGATCTATCATCTTCAGCATCAAGCAATGCGGATATTTGGGTTGCAGCAACAGACGTTGCAAACCAACTAAAAGACGCTGGTAAAGAGAACATCATCAGCCTTAAAAATATTTTTGACAAAGCATCAATTGAAGAACAACTAAAAACTTTCATGTAAGGTCAAAATTATGCAAAACTTTTTCGAGTTCATGCTCGGCTTATTAAAAGAGCCAGCGATCATGGTAGGTTTAATTGCTTTCATTGGCCTAGTTGCTCAGAAAGCAGATATTTCCACTATTCTTAAAGGCACCATTAAAACCGTAATGGGTTTCCTAATTTTAGGTTTTGGTGCAGGTGCTCTTGTTGGCGCTCTAAATAACTTCTCAGTGGTATTTACTGAAGCATTCGGCGTAAGTGGTGTTATTCCAAATAACGAAGCAATTGTTGCACTAGCACAAGAAGCATTCGGTTATGAAATGGCTCTAATTATGTTCTTCGCATTCGTTGTGAATATTTTATTGGCTCGTATTACTCCTCTAAAATATATTTTCTTAACGGGTCACCACACAATGTTCATGTCTATGCTAGTAGCGGTAATCCTGTCTACAGCTAACATCGAAGGCACTGCTCTAGTTGCAATCGGCTCGATCATTGTGGGTTCACTGATGGTTATCATGCCTGCACTTGCTCAGAAATACACAGAGAAAGTGATGGGTACCGATCAACTGGCGATGGGCCACTTCTCAACATTCTCATACTTAGTTTCTGGTTACATTGGTAGCAAATTCGGTGACACATCTAAATCGACAGAAGACATCAACGTACCAAAGAGCCTGATGTTCCTGCGTGATACACCTGTAGCAGTAGCAACAACAATGGCAATCTTCTTCATGTTTGCTTCTATTGTTGCTGGTGGTGACTTTGTTGAAACAGTATCAGGCGGTCAAAACTGGGTAGTATTCACCTTCATGCAGTCTCTTGTGTTTGCAGGTGGTGTTTACATCGTACTGCAAGGCGTGAAGATGCTGATTGCTGAAATCGTTCCTGCATTTAAAGGTATCTCTGATAAGCTAGTACCGGGTGCGAAACCTGCTCTAGACTGTCCAATGGTATTCCCTGTAGCACCAAACGCGGTACTTATCGGCTTCCTTTGTTCTTTCGCTGCTGGCCTACTAGCAATGGCAGTTCAAGGCGCTCTTGGCTGGACAATCATAGTCGCGGGCGTTGTTCCTCACTTCTTCGTAGGTGGTGCAGCGGGCGTTTACGGTAACGCAACTGGCGGTCTACGTGGTGCAATTCTTGGTTCATTCACACAAGGTCTATGTATCTCTTTCCTACCAATGCTACTTCTTCCAGTTCTAGGTGGCCTTGGTCTTGAAGCAACAACATTTGCTGACTTCGACTTCGGTGTAGTTGGCCTGATTCTAGGGTGGATTGTTTCATGAGCTTATTCGATTTAATTGGTAACCAAGGCGTTATCATCAACTCTGAAGAGAACCTAACAGTTGATGCAGCGATTGATGTGACATGTTCAACACTGCTAGCAAACAACAAAATTGAAGCAAGCTATGTTGAGGCTATCAAGCAAAAGCACAAGGACATCGGCGCGTACTATGTTCTAGCACCAAAAATTGCGATGCCTCATGCTCGTCCTGAAGATGGTGTGAACGAAGCATCACTGCAAGTGACAGTATTCAAGAAGGGTGTTGATTTAGAGTCGGAAGACAACGGTGACGTTTATCTTTCAATTACTCTGGCGGCAATGGACTCAGACAGCCACATCCACACGATTATGGCGCTATCAGAGTTGTTCCAAAATGATGATGACATTGATGCCATTATCGCAGCGGAAACTGAGCAAGCGATCATCGAGATCTTAAAGCGCTACTAATCTCGCTCTAACGATCCTGATATTGATCTGATAAGCCCCCCATTAAAAAAGCGATAGCCTCGGCTATCGCTTTTCTGTTTTTGGTATTAAGTCATTTTTCATCGAGCGTGATTTAGGAAGTCACGCATCTAAAAGACTCACTGGCGCTAAAACGCGTACATTCTTTTATCTGTCGATAATTCAAAACAGTATTGCGCATGTTTTTTAAGACACTCAAACACTTCTCTATCCAGCTTAAAGTTATCAACGTGGTCCGTCAAAATAGCCATCGTCTGTTCTAGCGTCATGCCTGCGCGATAAGGGCGAGATTGAGTTAATGCCTGGAACACATCCACCACAGCAACAATTCTACTCGGTTGATCCAACTCTTCAGCCGTTTTGCCCATAGGGTAGCCCGAACCATCTAACCTTTCATGGTGATTAGATGCCCACTGACAAACCTGAGGTGAACTGAACAACTCCTGCAATGCAAATCGAGTATCCGTAGCATGGCGCTTAATACAGCAATACTCTTCTTCAGTAAGTAAATCCGGCTTATGCAGAATATCGTTAGGGGTTTGCAGTTTACCGATATCATGAACCAAACCTGCTAAATAGAGTTTGCGCTGAGTGGTGTAGGAATAACCCAGTTGTTTGGCGAGGTATTCTGAAAGCTGCCCAACTTTCAAAGAGTGCTTAAAGGTAAACGAGCTCTTGGTATCCACAACATTGGCAATAAATTCGGCAAAGGCCACCGTCTCGTCCAGCGACATTTGTTGAGAGAAGAATGGCACAGGTTCAAAGTTATCCCTCATGTTTTCAATGTAAGGGATCTCCATCGAGAACCAAAAATCATCCAAATCAACCAACTCACACATGTGTTGCACAAGGTTGGTTTCGAACATCTCATCCGCTTGTTCTGTTAAACATTCAATGATGCTCGCTTTGCCATCGGGTGTGAGATTTCCATAACGATCTGAAGAGGTAATGCCATACAAGTAGTCAACCCTATCGGCAAGCATCACGATAGCAGCTAGCTCTTTTTCTAACTCACTGATATGAATAGTCTTTAAGTCAGTCCAAGGGGTATGATGATAAAGCACCGGCTTAGCGAATATAGAAAGAACCGGGCACTCTTTTAGAATTTGGTACCCCTTTTGACAATGGTGGTAACTCGAGTCAGGAATGAACCCTGAAACCAAACTACGCTGCTCGTCAATTTGCGATACTCCGCAGTCGTGAATTAACCCCAATGAGAACGCAAGTTGTGCTTGCTCTTCTTCCCACCCCACACTCAGAGCACACCGATACGCGATGTAACCCACCCTCTGTCCATGATTTTTGCTTTCGAAACCGACGTTATCAAGCGCCTTAGCAATACCGAATAGAGCCTTCCTTAGGTCTACGGTCACGTCCTGGCAATGTTGATTCATTATTTAAGCCTAGCATTTTTATAGTTTTTATATATTTAGGCTGCCAATACTAATGCATAGCTAATGATTATATACACAAATATTGTAAGGTTTAATGAGTTTCGTGATAGATCTAACGTATCACGAAAACTCCGTGCTACAAGTGGTTGCATATTAAAAATCATGCGACATTATATCCTGCCGACTAAGATCCAGTAAATCAGCAGCCCTAAGAAAAGGAAAGACATGTTTAAAACAGTTATTGATGACGAACTATCCATCGCATTGGTTGAAGAGAGCTTCGCTTCTCACTACGCGGAAATCTCACAAAGCCAGAATGAGTACCTGAGCCAATGGCTCGTGTGGCCGCCACATTGTAAAACCGAGCAAGACTTTAGGATCTTCATCCAACGCTCGCTGCACGATTATGCAGAGGGCCAAAGCATGACCTGTGCGATTGTATATAAAGATAATATCGTCGGTAACTGTAGCTTCAACACCATTGACCACAATAAGCAGAAAGTCACGATAGGCTATTGGCTGTCTGAAACGTATCAAGGAAAGGGGATTGTTACCCGCGTGGTCGCAAAGCTGATTGATATTGCTTTCAATGAGTTAGATATGGAAAAGGTCGAGATATCAGCCGCAACGGGCAACCAAAGCAGTCGCAAGGTTTGTGAACGCTTACATTTCACCTTAGAAGGCATCATCACGCGCAATGAGAACTTAAATGGTCGCATCGTTGACCATGCTATTTACGGCCTTCACCGTTGTTAGCATTACGTCCCAAGCGCTCACCTCTTGGTAAATGAGCATACTAAAAAGCCACGGTATTCGACCGTGGCTTTGTTGTCTCCGAAACTAGACCTAGAACCGAGACCTAGAGCTTAGGGAACTCTCAAAGCGCCCAGTTATAAGGTCTTAGGAATCACAATACTGAACTTTGCTCCACCATGGCTACTGTCATCAATTTTGATGTCCCAAGAGAGCTTTTTAGCGGCCGATAGAGCAATCGCAAGACCCAACCCCAATCCTCCCGTTGCCGATGTACGACTTGAATCTAAACGAGAAAAAGGAAGAAACACTTCATCGCGTCGCTCTGCTGGGATTCCAGAACCATTATCTTCAATCACCACCAGCCAGTTTTCTGAGTTCTCATCCAGTGTCATCCACACTTTGTCTTGTGTGTAGTTGCCTGCGTTCTTAAGAATGTTATCAAACACCAAGCGCGCCATCGAGCAGTCACATTTTATCGTGCTTTCTTGCTGAACTTTAGAATCGAAGGTCACGTTATCCAACTGAGAATAGCGAATCCTATCTAGACAATACTCAAGCAGGCTAGCTCTCACTTTTACCAGTTCAAAGAAGGAGTTATCCATAACGTTCAGTTTCGACAGCATGATAATTTCGGATGTAAGGTCGTTGATATCCTCAATGTAAGTATCAATGTCATCGAAAAGAACTTGATGATTATCTGGTGCTCCCCTTCTTAGGATATCGGTTGCCAATTGAATACGACTCAACGGCGTACGCACTTCATGTGGGATAGCTTGAGCGAAGATATGACTTTGTTTTACTTTGCTTTCAATCTCTTCAGCCATGAAGTTAAAGCTGCTCGCCAAATCAGACACAGGGTGAATTTCGTCCAATTCAGAGCGAGTACTGAGCTTTCCTTTACCAAACTGTTTCTGCTTCTCGACTAACTGCTCTATTCTTTCTTGAAAACGCCTCACAGGTAAGTAAACACTTGCTCCAATCGCCACAATCACAGCCAGTAACAGCCCTAACAAAAAGTGACGTTCTGAATCCTCATACCATTCAATGTCTGGCGAGAAGAAATCTCCTACCTCACTGAATGCAAAGCTAAATCGAGAATTAGGCAACTGAAAAACGGCTGAATAGAGATTGTTGTCACTCAGATAAATCGGCACGCCATTCAATGTGGTGTATAACTCACATCGTTGGCAAGGCGCTTCGCCCGACCAATTTTCCAACAGGCGTAAATTGAAGATATAAAATTGTTGGTAGCCTATTCTATCGAGTTCTTTATAGAGTGAGTTTTCTTGATTGTGTTGGCGAGTGTACTGCTCAGCAAAGTAGATACCGTCGTTGAGGAAGGTTTCAATCTCGGTTCTTCGCATGTGCCCTTCACCAAGGTTCCAAAACAAAAATATCGTTGCCGACATTCCCGTCACAATCCCAAGGTACAAACGAGCAAACATTGAAACCGAGCGAAGTTTCGCAGTAATGAACTTACGCAACCAGCATGTACCCCTTGTTGCGAACCGTGCGGATCAGCTGTTTGTCTTTCGCATGAATGCGCAGCTTGCGGCGTAAACCAGAAACGCGCATGTCAATCGAACGATCGTTAAACGCGTAATCGATCCCTCGAAATAGCTGACAGCACTGATCTCGCGTCACTACCTGACAGATATTATTCACAAGGAGGTTTAAGATTTCAAACTCAGCAGAGGTAAGCTTGAGGTTTTGTCCATACAAGGTGGCACTTTGAGCCGCACTGTTGATGACAATATCGCACTGCTTCTCAGCCGCAGTTTCTGGCGCTTTTGCAGCAGGCGCAGCTCTACGCAATAACGCTTCAATTCGGGCTAATAAAGCATGGCCACGAATCGGCTTGGCAACATAATCATCCGCACCAAACTTGAATAAGCTGACCTCACTCATTTCATCGGCAGAAGCTGTTAGCACTAAGATCATGCCATTGTAAAACTCACGAGCCTGACGGCAGATCTGTGCGCCGCTCATGCCTGGGAGCATCAAGTCCAACAGCACTAAATCAGGTTCAATACTTCGGATCGCTTCAAGTGCCAAATTCCCTTCATGAACAACGCTAACACTGTAGCCTTCAGCTTCGAGGTAAAGCGTAGTTAAACGAGCAATCTCTTGGTCATCTTCAACAATGAGCACTTTGGTTTTTGACATTCCTATCACCAGTATTTATTAAAAGCGAGGGCAGTATATATACTGGTCATATATCATCAATATTGTTATTAGAGCCTTAACTTTACCGTACGCAAAACATAGTAATCACTTTTGTACATGCACGTTTACAAAATACGGAATTTAGCAACCACTGAGCCTTTCTTTACAAAGGCTGTAGCATAAAGGCTATAGCAGATGAGGGAAGAGTTGACGTGTTTTATGCGCTTATCGCTCACTTACATTTGCTTTATTTTCTTACGCGCACTTACATTTAAGGCGTTTACAAATTCCGATCAAATCAACTATCCGCACACTCAGCTCATATCAGTGAATAACACTATAAAATAACAACGAATCAGTCTAATAAACCTATAGCTCGAGTCTTAAATCAAAAGAAATCGATTACTTATTTAATAAGCCAGTGTTTTCCATTATTGAGCACGCGACAGATCCTGTTAAGCGATAAGTTCCTAACGTAATATTCACTCAACTAATGAATTAACTCATTATTAGACAATTACCACTTGGACACTGGGCCCTCTTTAAGATGAATAAATCGCTTTCACTGTTACTTACAACCACTGCTTTAGTTTCAACACCGCTTATTGCTGACACCAATAAACATGACACAGTGAACAAGATTCAAGAACAAGTCAGTGCTTGGATAGACATTCAGGTGACACCACAAAACAGCATTATTCAGAAGATGGTTTTTAACTGTGAATTCTACAGCGCAACGCCTTCAATCAAGTCGCCAGAAGGCAACGAGAGCAGCAGTGGTTCATACCTATTTTACTCGCACAACGGTGTATTGGGTACGGTGACAGAACCTTACACAACCCAACCATTGCCAGAGTTAACCATGTGCCTTAAGGAAAACTTCGTGGTCACTAACCAAGATGAAGCTCAGCTGTTGTTCGAAGCCATCGAAACCGTCTATCCAAATTATTCGATATTCGATAAGGACTTCCCTAAAGAGATCACAAAGCAACCAAATGGATGGCAGTTGATTGATGGTGAGATATTTGATGACAAAAAAGGCTATGTCATAGAGACCACGCCGCTAGGTAAAGTGACGAAAATCATCCGCTCACTGAACCTGTAAAAGTTGAAATTAAAAATAAAGACAAACAGCCTACTGACGGCATGAGTTCAGTGGGCTTCGTTCAACCCAAATATCCGTGTGCCGAGTTCAATATGATGACAAGTTATCAGCCTTTCGAGTATCTCCAGTGTCCTATTTGGATATATGACATTGATAATAAGAGAATAACTTGGGCAAACAGCAGTGCCCTACCTCTCTGGGAGTCTGAATCTCTGTTTGAGCTGACGTCACGTGATTTCAGCGTCGAGATGTCTAAGGCAATAGAAGCAACGCTCGAAGAATACCAAAGGCAATTTCTACGCAACGAAAGCATCAAGACATGGTGGAACTTCACTCCCAACTACATTTCGAAGCGTGCATTGTGTCTGTTTTCTGGGATCCCACTACCAGACGGCCGAACCGGCATGTTGGTACAAGTCGTCGCGGAAGAAGGTAGTCTAAAGCACGATCTCGCTTGCTCGGATGGTTCAAACCTCTCTCTTCTATTTGATAGATCGGGAGCGGTAGTGAGTGCTAACTCTGCATTTTCCCAGAACTATGGCATGCCGTTTTCCACCCTCTCCGACTTTGTTTCAAGTGAAGAAATTGCAGCCCACTGGTTGTTCTCGGCACGTAAAGGGCGAGAAATTTTAGAAGAAGTCAGCTGCCATATTGGTGATAAGGCCCACCACTTTGATGTGCAAGGAAAATGGCTATTTGATAAGAGTGAACTGCTGTTAAATCTGACTTGTACCACCAAACAGAAAGAGAAGCTGATCAAGGCCAGATACAATGCAGAGCACGACTGTTTAACCGAACTATACAATCGCCGTGGAATCACTAACCTCTTAGAAACCAGTATTGCCTATCGCTCTCCCTTTGAGCTAATCTTCGTTGATCTTGATGGCTTCAAACTGGTCAATGACACCTACGGACACAGTGTGGGTGACCAACTACTCAAACAAGTAGGTGAACGTCTCAAGCAGCTCGTTGACGAAACCTGCATGATTGGTCGATTCGGTGGTGACGAATTCATAGTGATCGCCCACACCTGCCGAAATCAAAACATCCCGCTGCTTTGCACCCGAATTATTGATGCCTTGAACCGAAGCTTCCACATAACCGGCATTGGCACTCTCTCTATCGGTTGTAGCATTGGTACTGCACATTTCCCTGATAACGCCATGGATCAGGAGTCATTGCTTAAACAAGCGGGGATGGCGATGCACATTGCTAAAGCCAATGGTCGAAACCGATTCCAAACCTTCACTCCAGACTTGGCACAAACGCTTCACCGAAAAGTAGAAATTCGCCATCGATTGACTCAAGCCCTAGAAAACGAAGACCTCAATCTGCATTATCAACCGATCATGAATACCAACAGTAACAAGGTTAAGGGCTTTGAAGCGCTACTTCGATGGTCAGACAAAGAGCTAGGTAACATTGGCCCTGATGAATTCATCACCTTGGCGGAAGATACTGGGCAGATAGTGCCACTCGGAAAGTGGGTTCTCAATTCAGCACTTAAACAGCTATCAATATGGCATCGGGAGTTTGATGGCGAGCTAATGATGAGCATCAACATCTCGAGTATTCAGATGCACGCAACCTTTGCCGAGCAGCTATTAGCAATGCTGAACTTCTACAATATCCAACCTCAAAACATCGCACTTGAGATCACTGAGTCTTCGATGATTTTCAAACACGGTGAAGTAAGACAAGCATTAAGCGACATCTCCAAATTAGGCGTTGAACTCCACCTTGATGATTTTGGCACTGGCTACTCTTCCCTCTCTATGCTGCACGACTTACCGATTAGCACCGTAAAGCTTGATAAAAGCTTTGTTCACGGCTCACACAAAGG
This sequence comes from Vibrio sp. 10N.286.55.E10, assembly GCF_002872555.1. Taxonomy (NCBI): domain Bacteria; kingdom Pseudomonadati; phylum Pseudomonadota; class Gammaproteobacteria; order Vibrionales; family Vibrionaceae; genus Vibrio; species Vibrio sp. 10N.286.55.E10. Next base: position 47,362 of record NZ_MCSD01000004.1, on the reverse strand, counting down.
AAGCAAAGCGATTGTCCAAGCGACCCACGCAATTTGCGACAAGTTGGGGCTCAAAGTGGTGGCTGAAGGCGTCGAGACCGAAACACAAAAAGACTTTTTAATCGACTGTGGATACCAATACCTTCAAGGGTATTTGTTTAGCAAACCAATCCCGTCAAACGAAGTCGAAAGCCAATTTTTATTCGTTCGATAAGTCGGTTAATAAAGTTACCTTTATCAACAAGTTAGAACTTTGAATGATTAATAAACAAGGTAACAGCACCAATGTGAACGCTTACGTATGCTTACATAGCGTTCAACAGTAAGGAATGAAGATTAAACTGTTGTTTATATAGAGAATTCCTTATAAATCAACCCAATAAAACACCAAACCATTATACCTACTAACTGTAATGACTTTGGTATTTAGATTACTCTCATTCCGTCCCTTTAGCAGAGCAAATCATCGGTAAACATGAACAGACAAAACGGCTTCACTCTCTTAGAACTGATCATCTCTGTATTAATCTTAGCGATCGTTTCGGCTACAGCTATGGTCAAGTTCTTAGACGTTCAAGGTAATGCTCGCGCGAGCAAAATACACGATGTGGCTGGCAACCTTCGCACGGGTATCGACATGATTTATGCGAAGTCTGCGATTGCTGGTGTGGAGGGAGAATGTGACTACATTGAAAAAACCGAGATTGAGACCTACTACGTCTGCCACGGCTATCCAATCGCCTATGTTGACTCACTAAGAAGACTGCTCAATATCGACGCAACAGAGCTTCATGTAATCAACAAAGAAGTAGACTCTGGCAGCAATGCAGAAAGAGTTGCCGCTATCTCTTTTGATACGGAGAGTTACACCTATTCACCTGTCGGCGATTTTTGCCAGGTACTCTATCAACCGGAAAAAGAACCGCAAATCGTCGTTCTTGACGGTGCATGTTAAATACTCAACGATTGCACGCTTTCTATAGTTAACACAAATCCACCACAGCAGATCTTTGAATATCATGTGGTTACGCTAACATTTGCTCAAAAATAATACTAATTGATCTAACTTGTTGCTGCTTACACTTTTAGGCAGTGCTCATGGTATAACACCAACCTCATTCATATCTTATTTTCATCACTAGCCGATGAATATTTACATGCACACATATTTGATACATATGTCAATAATAATCCCATTAAAATCCTTTAATCAACACCTTATGATAAACGTCACCCTTTCCCTATTTTAAATATCCCATCTTAAATTTTCACTATTTAAAATTCGTAATAGAATAAATTAAAATCAATTATTAAACAAATATAATTAATTCTATCATTGAATACTTTAATTAAATCACCAAAACAATAAGCCGTTTAAATTATATTAATATCACATAAACTGACATAATTTAATTTTATCCTGAAAAATTCTGATAAATCTGACACATCGATAAGCTGAATGAATACCACCAGAAGCTACATTGGAAACCTCTAAATCCAGTCGCTAAACCTGCCGCATAGAAGCTGTGAAATGGATAAATACCAAAACAAATGGATAAATCCCCTTTACCCCTTGTAAATCATTGGCTTTCATTTATAAATTCAACTTTTGGGTGAACATCTCCATAACCTTTCATTCAAGCCCAAATTCTGCGATTAGTATCAACATCTTAAGAGAAAATGGTGACATTTTGGTTATATTATTTAGATCGAACTCTTGTGTTGAATGACAATCCCACCATCACATATCCATCACGCCAATATAATAACTATCGCTTAGGAGTTGAGCTATGCACTGTTCTTTCAATATAAATAACAATAATGAGAGCTTGCAACTGATCTATAATAAAGAAAAAATATATATAAAAAGAGACAGTAATAAGATATCAGAGGAAACTCTTAATAGTAAAGAGAGTTTTGTTTTCAAATATCTTATTGAACACTCATCAATATCAAACCCTCAATCTGCACGAGATGTTGAAGAATCTTTTAAATTACACTTTGACGAAGAGTTTAGCTTATACGCGTTAAAAAACATTATTGCTTCTATAAGAAAGAAATATCGAAGCTTATGCAAAAAAGCGAAGGTTGATAATAATAGTGAACTTATCTCTAACCTTTATAAGGTAGGTTACTTTATCGACCTCGATAAAAGCTCAACCAACCGTATCGCACCAAAGTACGACATCAACCAATTCAAGCCCAGCCAGGTCGAGATGTTGAAACTGATGTTCAACACCTATCATCGAGAGCTGATCAAGGCTCTGATAACCGTGTTCACCATCTCTTCTTTTTTCCTGTTCGTTGTCTACTTTTTCCAAATCCTTTATACAACGAAGATTGCGAATGAATACAGTGAAAACACCAAACATATTGCAGCAGAGGTCATGGACTACGGTTGTGATAGCCAAGGTGCAGTGCACTCGCTAAGGCACTCGCTCAACCTTGATTCTGTCGTCATGGCAACACCTCATGGCTCATGCTATATCTCTAAAACACGTTCAAAAATGATAGAGCTCGATCAAGCAGACGACTTCTACGATAGTGCTGACTTTGCCTATTCACGCTTCATAAATACCGAACACGACATAGAGATGGTTGCTCGAATATCTAAACGCTCTATCGAAGCTCGATACAAGAACTCACTATTGCCTCTATTAGTCGATTCTATCTCCATCCAGAAGAATGGTTACTACATCTTAAATCTTGGCGAAGAGAGTAAAGTTATTTATCAAACATCCCTGCCAACTGGCGCAACCATCACCTTCTTCAGTGACGATATTGTTGCGTTGTGGATTGCGCTTTCTCTGATAACCGCCACGCTGCTTTATCGCTCTTATATTCTGGGCTTTGTGATCTATCTGTGTCGTTGGCAACACATCTCCTTTGAAGAAGAGCCCATCATCAACACTGAAGACAACAGCGTTTTATATTACGAATTGCTATCTCGTGTACGTAACGTCGGCGTTTTAAGCTTCATCAACACGATGAGACGCACCAACCTACTGACATTTCATACGATTTTACTTATCGAAACGGTCAGAAACGCCAAGTTGAACAACAGCCATGAGGTTTACGGTGTCAACGTCTGCCCAAGTGCTTTAGTTGGGAATAACTTTTCAAAACTTAAAGTGCATTTAGACGCGATGGAAGCGAATGAATTTGTGGTTGAGATAACTGAATACTCAAATATTGGTTACGGATGCGAGGTGATAGACAACATCAAAGCGATCAAAAAGCTGGGGATCACCATCGCATTGGATGACTTTGGTACGGGCAATAACAACATCGAAATCATCAATGTCATCTCTCCTACCTATCTAAAACTGGATCGCTGTTTTGTTAAGGATATCGAGTCAGGAGAGCACCATCAAGGCGTGTTGCTTAATATATCGGAGATTGGACGCCTATCAAATATCACAATGATTTATGAAGGTGTCGAGACGCGCAGGCAGCAATATATCCTGTGTCAGTTGGGCTACAACCTGCATCAAGGTTACCTATATAGCCGGCCTAATGAGTCAAAGGAACAATAGCCCCACCCTAATAAGAATCTTGATGAGCAACTATTCCCTATTCAAATAATAATCGCTCATACAGCTGCTTGAGAGCCCACAAGGATGTAGGCTTCAAGTACCCTCTCCGCCAAACATGCTTTATCCAACCATAAAAGTTAACATTCAGCTAATTTATAGAAAAAGCTTGTCTATCTTGGGAATTAGGTTAGTGTTATACACATGTATATCACCATGCAGTTTTAATTATGACCGAATGGAAAGACGACCAACCGATCTTTAGGCAGCTTGCTACGAAGATCAGTGACCAAATTCTTCAAGGTGTTTGGTTAGAGCAACAAGCATTGCCTTCGGTGCGTGCCGTTGCTGCTGATCTCAAGATCAACCACCTTACTGTCATGAAAAGCTACCAGTTACTGGTGGATGAAGGCTTGGTAGAGAAAAAACGCGGCCAAGGCATGTATGTGGCCGAAGGGGCACTTCAAAAATTGAAAGAGTCTGCACACCAATCATTCATCAATACACAGATCCCAGCCATCGCTGAGACGCTAAGCATCATTGATATGAGTGTCGAAGAACTTGTGAAACAGCTAGCACAACATATAAAGGACAAGTCATGAGTACTTTACTTTCCGTGAAAAACGTAACCAAAACCTATTCAAATCAAGTGGGTGTCGAGAACATCAGCTTTGAGTTAAAGCCGGGGCAAGTGCTTGGCCTTCTAGGCCACAATGGCGCGGGTAAATCAACTCTCATCAAGTCTCTGCTTGGCGGACACAGCTATCAAGGTGAGATTGAGGTTAACGGTTACCACCCTATCCACCAGCATGCAGAACTCATGCTGCACTTGTCGTACATCTCAGACGTTAACGTATTACCCGAGTGGATGACCGTTAAACAACTGCTTCGTTACACCCAAGGTGTCCACCCAAGCTTCAACAAGCAAAAAGCAGAACAGACATTAAGCAGCACCAACATCAAGCTATCTTCCACTATCAAACAGCTTTCTAAAGGAATGAAGGTACAACTTCACCTTGCGATCATCATCGCAACCGATACTCAAGTATTGATCTTAGATGAGCCAACGTTGGGTCTCGATTTGCTGTACCGCGATACTTTTTATCGCCACCTACTAGAGTGGTTCCACGACGGCGAACGCGCCATGATCATTGCAAGCCATGAGGTTTCAGAGATTGAACACTTATTAACGGATGTGCTGATTTTAAAGCAAGGCCATTGTGTGCTGCAAAAGAGCATGGAAGACATCGAGAACGACTATTTCATTATCGAACTTGCAAACAACCATTCAAGCGAGATCCAGAAGCTCAATCCGCTAACCTCACAGCCAGGGCTAGGAACTACTAAGTGGTTATTGGAAGGTCAATACAAAGCGCAGGTTGAGCCGATGGGCACTATCTACAATGTTGGCCTCGCAGATCTATTCCTTGCAACACAAACGGAGAAGGCATAATGCATCCAAGTTTTTATATGCTAGAAAAAGAACTCATCGAGCACAAAATTAATACTCGATTACCTCTATTTGTCGCGTTATGTGGTTTCTTGCTGTTCGTTAGTCTGTTTTTTAATGGCGCTGCGCAGCATGAGTTTTTCTTCGAAATGCAAGTGAACGGTGACGTGAGCGACATCCATAGAGAGTTCGCGCAAGATCTCAACTCGGTGATCTACTTTGGCGCGGGTCTGATTTCACTGATCCTGTCGACACTTTACATCCCTAAAACGCTGCGTAAAGAGCGCCAAGAAGGCAGTTCGATGTTTTGGAGAAGTATGCCAGTATCTAATGCAATGACTCACGGCGTGAAGTTAGGTTTCGGTTTAGTGGTTATTCCGGCTATCTGTGCGTTGCTCGTGCTGTTCGCCGATTTCCTATTCTGGATATTGAACATCTCAAGCGAACAACAATTGGCGCTACTGGTTGAACAGCAATCTCTATTTTATGTGCTGAGTAACTGGGTGGTGTTCTTTGGGCGAATGCTGTTAGTTGCACTGGTTTTATTACCACTGGCAACCGTTACCCTAGCGATTTCGCAGTTGGTAAACTCTCCATTACTTGTCATTTTCATCTCAAGCTATGCGATTAAGTTCCTCTCTGTCGCCGTGTTTGGGTTCTATGGCATCAATGACTTCCTATCTCTCATCGCATCACTGCCAATGAATGTGCTCATAGCAAGTAACCCATTAAGCGCGATTGCAGAAGCGCCTATTTTATCTTTAAGTATTTACGCACTGATTGGTGTTGGCGGTTATCTGCTGAGCCTAAAGCTAAATAGAACGGATGATGTGAGCTTGAAGACGCTGTTCCAACGCTAGAGTCAGACCCTAAGCACGAGCCTTTATCGGGCAGTCACATCAGATATCAAAATCTAAATCAAAGCTTCTGAGAAATCGGGAGCTTTTTTTGATCACGACTTTGCTAATACAGGGATGGGTAACAAGGACAAAGGGATTTAATTGGGAGTAACCGAGTGAAGAAACAAGAGAGTCTAAGAGGAGGTATTAATGAGCTGACATTAAATTGCATTGTTGTTAATGCCTGCCAGCTCTTTAGGGATGATTTCTTTAGTCGCCGACCAGATGAAGGTCCTCAAGAGTGCTAATGAAATCGGTTTGTTGCGTTTTACATTTGATTAAGCTTTTCAGCTTTTAAAGCTTTACGATTTAAAGCTTATTTCTTTGATGCTTCTTTTGACGTGTCTTTCCAGTATTGGATACGAACGCGATGAAGCTGTGCTCTTCTCATTTTTTTCATAAGGGATATTTCCTTTTCTTTAACTGCTCTTCATGAGCTATTTTTATTGCCAACCATTCGAATCTAACGGTGTTTGACGCCCAGATCAATGATACAAATCACAAAATATATAGAGTTTTGAGTACCATTTACATCAAAGTATGACCCAGATATCAACTATGGCTCAATTCAATCCTATGAGCCGCTGTTCAAAATTAAGGTTAGTTCTCTCAGATGACAAATTCATTTCAGTATCAATACAGTTCAATGATACTAATTTAATAGACCGGACCAACGCGAATTTAGTTCCAGTGTCTTATCTTTTATTAATCATATTGCCCTTAAAGTTACGATGTAACAAATCCCACATTCAATATGAACAAATAATCGCCACATCAGCCTATACGTCACAACATCAAAATGGGATTATGTTTGTAACGGATAGAGCTTTTGATAGAAAAAAGCCGTAGTGAATAAAATTAAATGGACGTAATTATGAGTAAAGTAATTCTGCAAGGGCATATTCTAGTGCCAGACAACGACCTAGAAGCCGTCACACAAGCCTTGGTTGCGCACAAAGAACTGACACTGGAAGAAGCTGGTTGTATCGTGTTTCGAGTCAGTCAAAGCACCCTTCAACCTAATCGCTTTGAAGTGTATGAAGAATTCACTAGCCAAGAAGCATTCGAAGCGCATCAACAGCGAGTAAAAGCCTCGAAATGGGGTGAAATCTCCCAGAACGTGACGCGTCATTACCAAGTCACCGATGTTCCGACATCATAATGATACATCCACTAGCCAACCACATCATCACATTGATCAAACAAGATCCCTTGCGAATGCAGGTTATAGACTGTGTATCTCAGTTGGATTTACCGCAGTGTTATGTCGCTGCGGGCTTTGTGAGAAACCTCGTTTGGGATCACCTACATGGTTATACCTCCCCGACCCCACTCAATGATATTGATGTGATCTACTTTGATCCCATTGATACTTCCTACGAATCGGATCTTAGATACGAGGCTCTGCTTAAACAACGGTTACCCGAACTGAATTGGCAAGTTCGCAATCAAGCCTGCATGCACACTAGAAATGGCGACAAACCTTACCAAAGCTCATTGGATGCGATGAGTTATTGGCCAGAGAAAGAAACCGCAGTCGCCATAAAACAGAGCCTCACTGGGGATATCGAGTGCATTTCGGCGTTTGGTTTAGAGAGCTTGTTTGGTTTAAAAGTCACCCCCAACCCAAAGCGTAGCCGAGATATCTTTGAGCAAAGAGTACAATCCAAGAACTGGCTGACCCAGTGGCCTAAGTTAACGATTAGTCACCGTTAACTAGCTTTCGAATTCAAGCGCTAAAACCATTGACTAAAAGTCCAATCAGATCGACCATGCCCCACTTGTTAGCTGACTAACTTAGTAGCTTAGTAAGTCAGTCACTAATCAACTCATCAACCACGCGTGGCAACTAACTGCTGCGCCTTCTCGTCATACAGAGTAACGACCATGAACCAACAATACATGCTGCGAGCGCTTGAAGTTTCGCGCCAAGCCTTACCTGATTGCCAACCAAACCCACCAGTAGGCTGCGTTTTGGTGAAGAACGATAAGGTGGTGTCTGTTGGGTACACTCAAAAAGTCGGCGGAAACCACGCCGAGGTTGAAGCACTGAATAGCTATGATGGAATAATGGAAGGGGTTACCGCTTACGTGACATTAGAGCCATGTTCATTTGTCGGCAGAACACCCGCTTGCGCCAATACATTGGTTAAAGCCGGTGTAAAACACGTAATAGTGGCGATGCTAGACCCAGATCCTCGTAATAATGGTCGTGGTGTTGCGATCCTTGAATCACACGGCGTGAAGGTGGATGTGGGGTTATGCCAAACACAAGTGAGCGCTTTTTTAACCCCTTACCTTGGTAAGTCCTAGACCTTAAACAGCCAGTATTAATTCAATTTTACTCGGTAAAGCGGATTGACTGGTTTGTCGACAAAATACGACCAGATATGATTGTAGACCGCATGTTGGTTAGGGAATGGCGCTAATGCTTTTGCCTCTTCTAGATTGCACCAACGGTACTCGGTATGCTCGTCATTCAGTTCAATCGCTTGGTTGGGCGGGCATAGCACTGCAAACACAGGGATTAGTTGAATCACATTCACGTGCGCCTCGTAAAACTGCTCTAGAAACTGCGCGTTATACAAAGCTTCTACTTCAATTTGGGTCTCTTCTTCAAACTCACGCACGATAGCCTGCCAGCCTGTTTCACCCGCTTCAATCGAACCTGCGACATGGCACCAAAACTCGCCCTTCACACGCTTCATTAGTAGCATTTTCATTTGTCCGTCGATCTCTGAAATAGCGACACCGGAGACAATGGAAGTATTGAGTGGAATCATAACGTTACCTTAGTTTTCATAAGAGGGCGGCAAGGCTAACACCCTTCGTTTGTTAAATTGTCTTCTATGATTAAAAACGAGAAGTTACTCATCAATTAATGGCGTTCAAGCCATAACTCATGAGTTCAGTGTTAACCGTCTCGCTTGGCTATCCAATAATAGAACCATTTCTTATTTGAGGCGCTTTTCGATAAAGAGTAGAATCGCCGCCTTGTACTGTGTTTAACGTCTCTAAACATACACAGTAGACTCACAACCATTTATCACCACGATATAAGTATTAATACGACTATGCACTCATCAAAACCAACGCACGACTCAGAAAACAGCCACACACCTGAGCATTGCTTCACTCGTTTTCAACAGCCGATCGAGTCATATTCGTTGCCTGAGCGTTTCACATTCCCGTTCTACTACGAACCACACCCACTGTGTGAAATCGCATCTCATCAGCTTCAACAGCATCTAGAAACACAAACCGACTGGCAACACGACTTCGGGCTGGATTCTGATGAAGGTCGCGGCAAAATGTTTGGTGTGTTGCTGGTTAAAAGCCCTGAAGGTGAGCTTGGTTACTTTTCTGCTTTCTCCGGAAAAATCGCAGACCAGAACCTATTGCCCCACTTTGTGCCACCAGTATTTGACATGCTAAGCAGCGACAGTTTTTTCCATCAAGATACTGCCGACATGATGGCTGTGAATGCAAAATTCAAAGCACTACAAGCTAACGCAGAATACCTTGAGTTGTGCGAGCAACTGGCGCAGAAAAAAACGCAAGCTGAGCAAGAAATTGAAGCTCAACGTCTATTGATTATTGAAGGCCGAAAAACGCGTAAAGAACAACGTGAACAAGGTAAAGAAAACCTTGATGAGCAAGCCTTCGAGCAATTGAACAATGAGTTAAACAAGGCCAGTGTTGCCGACAAGAACCAGCAGAAGTACCTAAAACTCAACTGGGAACAGACCCTGCAAGTATTGCAGGCTAAAGTTGATGTTTTCACAACTCAACTGGCTGAGCTAAAAGAGCAAAGAGCACACATTTCTCATCAGCTTCAACACAAGCTGTTTTCACAATACGCTTTCCAAAATGCGGAAGGAAACGTTGAAGACCTTAACCAGATCTTTGAAAACACGCCAAACAAGATACCACCAGCAGGCTCTGGCGAATGCGCTGCGCCTAAATTGCTGCAATACGCGTACTTAAATGGTTACACACCATTGGCATTGGCTGAATTTTGGTGGGGTCGTTCACCGAAATCTGAAATCCGAAAGCACAAGAAATACTACGCCTCTTGCCAAAGTAAGTGTGTACCGATTTTAGGCCATATGATGAAAGGTCTAGAAGTCGATCCAAACCCATTGCTAGAGAACCCTGCTGAAGGCAAAGAGCTGGATATTCTGTTCCAAGATGAGCACATCGTTGTAATACACAAGCCGGCAGGTTTTCTATCCGTGCCGGGTAAAACCATCAAAGATTCCGCCTACACACGCGTTCAAGAAATGCATCCCGACGTTGAAGGACCATTTGTTATTCACCGCTTAGACATGGCAACCTCGGGTATTCTAATTTTCGCTCTCACACGACGTGCGAACAAGAGCTTGCAGAAGCAGTTCATTACTCGTGAAGTCGAGAAGCGATACGTGGCAATGATTGAAGGCGTTCTAGCAGAAGATGAAGGCTATGTTCGACTGCCATTGCGTGGTGATTTGTATGACCGCCCTCGTCAGATTGTCTGCTTCGAACACGGCAAGCCTGCAGAAACCAAATGGGAAGTGATTGAGCGAAACGAGCAAACCACTAAGGTTTACCTGCACCCTAAAACAGGGCGTACACACCAGTTGCGTGTTCACTGTTCACATGAAGAAGGCCTTAACATGCCTATCGTCGGTGATGGCCTATATGGCAATAAAGCCGACCGATTGCACTTACACGCGGAAAGACTTGCGCTGCACCACCCGGTGACCAAAGAGTGGATGGAGTTTCAGTTCGACGCCGAATTCTAAAATATCTCATTAATAACGAGTCTTAATGAAAGGAGCCACAACGCTTGTGGCTCCTACCTCTTTTGGGTATATATCCGCGCTTATTGCACTACATCAAGATTCACTTTGTTGTGAAGAGTAGCATGCCCACCTTCTTCTCTCCTTGAGGCCTTTGATATGTCATCAGCTGCTTTGAACTTACAACCTAACAAACTGACTTCCCCATTAATTGCGACTCAAGCACCAAGCTTGAAGCCACTTACACCCAAAAAGCCAGACTTGAACTCGGCAATGCTTAACTTAATTGAAGAAGTTAAAAACGAGCTCCCACTTTACGAATCGGAGACGTTTATCTGTGGTCCAAAAGGTAACTGCTCTGGTTGCTCTAAGAAACTACTAGAGATGGTCGACAGTGAGTTAATGTACTGGGAACATAGTATTTCAATTGGCCAAGGGCCAAATTTCGAAGAACTGCGCCGCTTTGGCAAGCTATGCAGCAGCGTAAGACGTGGTTTAGAAAGAAACGGCCTAGTAGAAAAACGCCTTAGAGGCAGGTAACCAGGCTAGGCCGCTAGGTTCGGTACTCAAACACGATTTAGGGCGTCCTCGATCGTGTTTGAGGTCTCGTGATACTTAGCCTTAGCGCATATTAACTCCACTTACCCAATTGGAGTTAAAACCATGAAATACACACATTTACTGTTCACATCCCTACTTTTCCTTTGCAGTTCAGCCATCGCTTCCGGCGTCGGATTCACTCAAGTCACCGTAAATGACGATCCTAATCGCCCGCTAAATACTGCCATTTGGTATCCCACAAGAGATACATCAGGCGTAGCCTTAATTGGCGATAACCCCGTCTTCATCGGCACACAAGTCATCAAATATGCAAACATTCAACCTGGCACTTTTCCAGTAATACTGCTGTCGCACGGCTACCGAGGAAACTGGCGCAATCAAAACTGGCTGGCGACCAAACTAGCGAGTCAAGGTTATATCGTAGCGGCCACTGACCATCCGGGAACCACCTCTTTCGACCACTCCCCAAAGCAAGCAGCAAAATGGTGGGAAAGACCACGAGATGTATCACGTATTCTGGACTACTTGTTATCCGAAGCCCCGTGGAAGCAGTCTGCTAGCGCCGACAATGTTAGCGCAATCGGGCATTCATTAGGTGGTTGGACGGTGATGCAACTGGCGGGAGCGAAAATGGATAGACCAACCTTTGAGGCGAATTGTCTCAACTACCCTAACCCACGAACTTGTGGGCTTGCTAAAGAGCTAGGGCTAGACAAAGTCCAAGATGAAGAGCCTGACCCAAAAGACCTTTCAGATCCTCGGATTCAACGTGTCGTTAGCCTTGACCTGGGGCTTGCTCGCAGCTTTTCAGCCAATAGCTTAAAAGGCATCAATGTACCAGCCTTGATACTGGCGGCCGGGATAGATATAGGAGATCTCCCCCAGGCATCGGAGTCTGGCTATATTGCTGAGCACATGCCACTGAACTCAAGACGCTACAAAGTCTATGAGAAAGCCACCCATTTCAGCTTCATTCAAAGCTGTAAACCCGGTGCTATAGCCATGCTGAATGAAGAAGTGCCAGGAGATGGCATTATTTGTAAAGATGGCATTGGTACATCACGCGACCAGCTACATCAATTGATCTTAAATGACATCATTAGCTTTCTGAATTGATAAACGGAAGCAAACACACTCAATCTAACACTTGTGGCGAACTTCGATACTCACTCGGAGTTTGCCCAGTTATCCTTGAAAACTCGCGATTGAAATTGGACTTGGTCTGAAAGCCGGAACTAAAGAAGATGTCAGTTATCGCTTCATCACTTTGCATCAGGAGAGTCTTAGCGTGCTCAATCCGATAGGCGTTAATCACCTTCGAAATGTTCTCTTGGTGAGTTTGATTAACCGCAGACGATATCTTGCGAGCAGGAATGCCTAGCTTTCGTGCCAAGCGATTGAGAGACAGATCAGGATCTTTAAATAATTGATGATCCCTCATTAATGCATCGAACTTAGCCATGATCTGCGCGGTTTCTTCAGCTTGGTCGTCATCTAAGCTGCTCGCTAGTGTGGTCGATGTATCGACCTCTTCTGGAGAGCGTTGTGACATAGAAGGTAAAGCCTGCACTTGCTTGGTTTTTTCTTCGGCAGGCGTGCTAATACTGACCACCATCACAGCGGACACAATGGCTGGAATAAGAACAAGGTAGCTAATCGATAAGATCAGATTGGTGTGCTGCGCATTCAACTGCAAGATATCGTAAGAGAGCACACTGTCGACCAAAGCGGAGAATAGTAGCATTACACCTGCAACCCGTTCAGCAACCAACACTTTCGAGATATCGGTTAGCCGCACTTGTTCCGGCACTCGCAGCGACGACTTCAGCAGCAAGACACCATAACCGAGATAGAGCAAGATCAGCAATACATCAAGAGTTCCCGCCCAGAGATGCACATAAAAAAGTGAGCCAACTAAAACAGCAATCGGACCTAGCCAATGCAAATGTGTACTGGATTGGCTTCGATGAGCTCCCGAGAAACAGAGCCAAGCCGCCACAGGAACACAGGCACCGAGAATGGGTTGTAAGAAGCGAAACAACTCAATATCAAACGTCCATCGCAGGCCTACTACCGTAACCATTAACGCGCACAGAATGATAAACCAAAATGGCTTTTGACTGGTTTGTGGGTAACGGCATCGAAGCAGCACACCTGTCATCAATAACAACAGCGCTGCGACAAATGGTAAAGGAATGGCAAGCATCAATAGTCCGTTTGAGTTCGAGAAAATATCACTCCGCTTCAAGCACTTCATTAGCGAAGTAACTGAGCGAACCAGTGATAGATATTGAATATCAATCTATGGTAAATCATTCCTCAGAGAGAAATCTAGAACGAAATCTTGATGGTGTTAAGCCAACGATTTTCATGAAGACTTTTCGAAAGCTGTTTACGTCCTCATAGCCAACTAGGTAACTGATCTGCTCAACCGATTTATGGGAGCTTTCCAATAACTCACATGCACTTTGAACACGCACATGTTGGATATAATTGATCGGCGTGTAGCTGGTCGCTTTGGTAAATTGACGAATAAAGGTTCTTCGCGTCATAAACGCTTCTTCAGCCAATTGATCAAGAGACAACGAAAGGTGATGGTTCCTTTGAATAAAACGCTGCACCGATACAATCTTGTCATTGCCGTGAGCATAGTTTGGCACAAAGCTCTGATAGTAGCGTTGTTCTCTCAACCCCGTATCAAGCACGAGGTATTTACCTAGATTACGAGTATTGGTCGGCGTTGTGTATTTGGTTAGGATAAACAGAGCCAAATCCATCCACGACATCAAACCACCAGCGGTCATCACATCCGCATCATCAATCAAGATTTTGTCGATATCGACTGCGATCTGTGGGTAAAGCTCCGTAAACTTCTGCTGTGCTTGCCAGTGCGTGGTCACGGTTCGCCCTTCTAACAAACCTGTTTTTGCCAAAATGAACACGCCTGCGCAAGCTGAGCAAAGTATCGCTCCCCTTTGGTGAGCCTCAATCAGGTATTCAAGCAAGGTGTCATTCGGCTCTAGATAGTAACAACCATCTAAATTCGGTGGGAGTATGATGACATCGGCGTTTGATACGCTAACACTGTCATACGCTTGGATCTGAACGTTGAATTGAATCTTCTCAGTCGAAGGTTCAAGAGAATTTGCCATCTGCAGAAACTCTTTCACGCCAAACACAGCGCTCTGCAGAGAGCCTGGGTAATCGATAATTTCAACCTTTACTGATTTTGTCACTATTGCCATATAGTCTGTCATTTTTGACGTTCATTAAAAAAACACAGAGTAGTCATAATAGCCCCACACCACAAGACATTAACAACAAAGGTATGGATTATGAGCAATACTGCACTACTACTTATTGATTTCCAAAACGACTACTTCCCTTCATACGAAGGTGCGAAATGGGCACTCTCTGAAACAGAAAAATCGGCAGAAAAAGGCGCGCAATTACTCAAGACATTCCGCAATAAAAAACTGCCAATCGTTCATGTGCGCCATGAGTTTCCAACCAACGAAGCACCCTTCTTCTTACCAAATTCTGATGGTGCTCAAATCCATAACAGCGTGGCTCCTCTAGAAGGTGAACCTGTTATCGTAAAGCATCAAATAAATAGCTTTAGAGATACTAAACTGAACAAGGTACTAAAAGATCAAGGCATTAAGAAACTGATCATCGTTGGCGCAATGAGCCACATGTGTATTGATGCTGTGACTCGTGCAGCAACCGATTTTGGCTATGAATGCCACGTAGCACATGATGCTTGTACTACGTTAGATATGGAATTCAACGGTGTTGAGGTTCCAGCTGCGCATGTCCATGCAGCTTTCATGGCTGCGCTTGGCTTTGGTTACTGCAATGTCGCAACGGCCAGTGAGCTTGAAAGTCTTCTTTAACAAGGAAGCCTAGATTTTCTAGTCTGTTCATTACAAACACAAAAAAAGGCTCCTATTAAGGAGCCTTCTTATTAGAGCCTGTGATAGCTCAGTTTGGTCAATTATTACTAAGCTTGAGCCACTTGTATTACTAAGCTTGAGCCACTTGGCGTGCTGGGTGTTTGATAAACACAGCAACAACAGCCACGATAGCCAGTGCAAAACAGTAGTACGAGTTAGAAACAATCTCTAGCGGAGATAGGTTGAACACAGAACCTAATAGCAATACCTGAGCACCATAAGGCAACACACCTTGAATCACACAAGAGAAGATATCCAACAAACTTGCCGAACGACGCGGAGACACGTTGTTCTCTTCCGCCAGTTGGCGAGCCACACTACCAGATACAATAATCGCAACGGTGTTGTTTGCAGTACACATGTTAACCATTGATACCAAGCCAGCAATACCTAGCTCACTCGCACGGCCATTTGCTTGCTTAGAGTGTGAAGAACCAAACGCACGAATCAAACCGCTCACTAGGTTAGTCAGAAACGCTAATCCACCTTGGCGACGCATCAGCTCACTCAAACCACCAATCAGCATCGACAGTAAGAAGATCTCTTGCATGTTGCCAAAGCCTGCGTAGATGTCTTGAGCGTAATCCGTCAAGCCGTAGTTCTCAACAGAGCCTAAACTCACACCACCCGCCAGCAAGATACCGATCGTCAACACAACGAATACGTTCATGCCTGATACCGCAAGAATTAGGATAGTGATGTACGGCAGGACTTTCAGCCATTCAATTGGGCCTGTTTCAGGAACTTGAGTTGCCGTGCTGTTGAAAGCAAAGATAACAATCGCGATAAGTGCAGCAGGAAGTGCAATGCGGATGTTCTCTTTAAACTTGTCTCTCATCTCACAGCCTTGCGAGCGTGTCGCGGCAATCGTAGTATCAGAGATGATTGAAAGGTTGTCACCAAACATAGCGCCACTTAGCACCACACCAGCGGTTAGAGGAATGCTCATGCCAGCTGAGTCAGCAATGCCTAGTGCCACAGGGGCAACCGCAGCGATAGTACCCATAGATGTGCCCATTGCGGTCGCAATGAAAGCAGAAATAAGGAAGATACCCGGTAGGATCATGCTCGTCGGGATCGCCGACAAACCAAGGTTTACCGTTGCATCAACACCACCAGAAGCTTTAGCCACGGCCGCAAAAGCACCCGCCAGTAGGTAGATCATACACATTGCGATAATGTCTTTGTGGCCTACTCCACTTAAGAACTGTTCGATAGCACGGTTCAATTTATCTTTGCTTAACAACAACGCCAGCATCACTGCAGGCAAAGCCGCAATCGGAGCTGGGAGCTGATAGAAAGCAAAATCGACGCCTTGCAGTGACAAGTACGTACCTACGCCAATAAACAGCGCAAGGAACACGATCAGAGGGATAAGCGCAACTGCCGAAGGGGCAATTACCGCATTAGAATTTTTCGAATTGGACATGGAACGACAACGCTATAGAACAGGAAGGGGAGCAGACTAATGTCACACTTAGAGCTTGTCAACGTCTAGACGTCTAAACGCCCAATTTAATGCAAAGTAATAAGAACCTTATTGAGCATCACATAATAGAAAAGGCTATTTACTCACCAGTAAATAGCCCTTCGAGAATAAATTACCAATACGCAAAGCAGAGTTCTAGAGAGCTGCTTTCTTAATGAATAGAGCTTATAAATAGCTTAGCGCTTTTGTGTGAAAGTCACGTGGTACTCTCCGATACCATCATAAGCAACGGTTGTTAGCTCGTCGAAGTCAAGCTCAACCACACCACAGTAAGACCCTGTAATAATCGCCTCGCCCGCTTCAAAACTGATTCCACGCTTGGTCATCGTATCGATCAACCAGTAGACAGGGTTTTGAGCTAATGCGTTAGGGTGAGTGCCAGAAAATGCCTGAACTTTTCCAGCTTGGGTTATAGCCACTTCGACCTTAGCAGCAGTAAACGCTTTATCTTTCTCTATTTCAGGACCAAGAAACAGGCCTTGGTTTGCCAAGCAATCGGCTAAAACTTCGTAAAACTCCGCACCAATTCCATCGGCAAAGCGAGATTGAATTAACTCAAGTGCCATATGGCAAGAGCCAATTGCATCATTGATTTGTGCTTCACTGTAACCATTTAAGTTCGCAGGCAAAGGCTTAGTCAGTACAAAAGCGATTTCTGGTTCTACTCGGGCTACCTCTTTGCCTAGCACTGAGCTTGTGTCTGCGAACAATTCACAAACTTCACCTTGCTGTACGTTGTCAGTGAAAATAGGCGCTACGATAAATTTATTTTCTGCAAGAGGTAACAGACACTTCCAGCCCCCCACTCTATCTGCACGAATTTCAATCATTGATTCTTGAATGGCTAACGCATCATCTAAACTGGTTGGGCGATATTGTTCGATTAATCTTGGCGCTTTAGTTCCCGCGGTGCGACGGCTTAATAACTCTTTAGCCGCCTGCTCAAATACACTTGTCATAATATACCGTTTAAATTTAGAACGATTGGAAATAGGTTTAGGTAATTGCATCACTCATACGATGGTTTCACCGTAAAGTGTTCAAAGGCTTATTGTCACATGTACCGCAAGTAAACACATACCGCTAAGTCAATATATCAAAAGAAAAGCCAGCACCTGATGATCGGTTGACTGGCTTGTTGAATGTGTCATTGTTGAAGAAACGCTACTCGCCTTTTAACGTCTTCTTAAGATTTTGCATGAAATTTCTGAAGTGAGGCATGAAATCAATAAACAGAGGGTGTTTTCTATCTTGCATCATCAACGGTCCCAGTAAGCGAATACTTACACCTAGTCTCGTTGCGGATTGCTCATCTAGGCCACTGTCCTGCTTGATCTTCTCTACAATCGCGAACATGTTTTCTCTGTCTTCAATTTCAAACTGCATGGTTTGCAGTTCACGATCTTCCTTGATGTTCACTTCTTCGATAGTGATACGGTAGTGATTGTGTTTGCCTGTGATTGTTTGCATCGTCATTACTGTCTCCTAACTTGAATTTACGAACAATTAAGTTGACAATATCAACCATAAATACAATAGTTGACAGTGTCAACTATATTTCTAAGGATCGTTTATGTCTGATAACACATCGTTAGAGTCTATCTTTCGTTTAGTACACTCTTTGAAACGTCAAATGAGTGAACAGATTGAGAGCTTGGATTCTGAGATCGCACCCATGAACATTCGTGTCATGAAGATCATTACTAAGAAATCTCCATGTACGGCTATCGATATCGCGCACTACTTAAACCGCGATAAAGCGCAGGTCACGAGATTAGTTAATGCACTGATCAATCAAGAGCTTGTGAAGAAGTCTCCAAATCCAGAAGACAAGCGCAGCCAGTTATTGATTCTGACCAATAAGGGTCAAGAGGTCATGAGTAAAGTTTCGGATATAGATCGAGACATGCTGAAGAGAATGACCAAAGGCATGGCTGAAGATGAGTTAGAGCAATTCAGAAAAATTGCAAAAAAAATGGCGCAAAACTTAGAGAACTGATTTTCAAAATAAAACGAAAAAGCGCCATCGAATCAAATACTCGGTGGCGTTTTTTGTAGAATTTGGTTTTACCTACATATCAGTATGCCAAAATCGACTTTGAAAACGCTTTATCCTACTCGTTAAGAAATTAATCAGCAGACCATACATTCTTGAAGTCGGGCCATCCCCAGTTGGTGATGGCGACGTTTTTCAGAATCCCTTGGAAACGAACGGTCTGCAAGTGATGGAACATAGGCACTAACCAATAATCTGAGATCAGAGTAGACGCGATAGGTTCTAGCTCTGCCAAGTAATTAGGCAGTTCAACGGATGCTTTATGACTATCCAAGCGCTGTTTAAGCCAGTCGCTGTTCATCTCTCCTAAAGCAGAGTGCAAAACAGGATCGTTCATCATCCACGAAAATAGCGAAGACGGGGCATTATCATCGAGATTCAGGTTACACAGCACCAGATCCTCCTTTAACTCGCCACTCTGGGAGAGCAGCGCCAGTTCGCGAAAGCTGTAGGTATTGACCTCAACTTCCACGCCATATCGTTTGAGTATGTCGGATACGCAAATCGCACATCGGTACAACGCATAATAGTCATAAACCGCAATGCTCATTCTTTTCGGAAGTTGAGCCTCTTTCGAAGGCGTTCGATACAATTTCTGCCAACTTGGCAGTATGTTTTGAGCTAAAGAGACGCTAAACAAACCCTTGTTATGTTCCAACTGAGACAAAATCGCTTGTGGGTTGGTCAGTTCTGAAAGGTATTTGCGCTGCTCATTATTAAGCGGAGTTGCCGCTGAGTTCTGATTAAATAGGATAAACAGGCATCCATCCTCGACTCGGCTACGAAGGCCGTCTGTATCTGCAGAAACGAGTTCTACGTCACTTTTCCCTAACTGGTGAAAACAAGACGAATCTTCATAAGGCGATACGTGCATTTGGCTATCATCGAAACGAGCAGTGCCCGTCATTGATTCCTCAAACTGCCAAATGGTCACTTCATCGGTTAACGAGCGACAACCATAATAGTGCTCAAATGCGGCGAGTTTGATGCGTTCATTATTGGTTTCGACCACTTTGAATGGGCCAGTGCCTACTACCGTGTGAGGCACAGAGCTTAATGGTGACGGCTCACGGGTCACTTGCGCTGCGGGTTGAATTGAATACTTAACGCCAGCCAACAAGCCTGCGAAGCCGGTGTCAGCTTTAGTGAGTTGGAAGCTGATCCTTAACGGCTGCTCACTGTAAACCGAAGCAACATGAGCTAACTCTGTTTGATAGAAAGGTAAGGTTTGCAAGGCTGAAAACAGCGAGACTAACTGTTTAGCATCAACAGGTTGGCCATCGTGGAAGGTTAGTCCTGGGCGCAAATAGAAAGTCCAAACTAACTTCTCAGCATCATATTCCCAATGGTGCGCTAGCTCAGGCTTCAACTCGCCCTTACCATTACAAGTGACGAGGCAACTGAATACTTGTCTGATCAAAAATCGTTCGCTGCTGCGGTGAATATGGTGTGGAAACAGGTCTTCAAACTTACGTTTATAGGTTAATTGAACGTGCAGCAGCCCTTCGCGCATCGTCGCACCGGATGTTTCTTGGAGAAGAGAGCCAAACACTGCGCGGTCATTATCCAAAATAGAGAGCGCTTTTTCGTACTTGCCCTGCTCTATCAGCTTGCTGGCAACATGTTGAGTCAGTTGTTGATTGCTAAAGCGCAATGTCAGGTTAGAACGTTGATTCCTGCCGACTTTTGGCTCCCACACCACCCATTCAGCCTGATGCATCTTGCCGAGTAAGGTTCGTGCATGGCGCAAACTGGTAAACAGCTTGTCTGCCACCTCAGTCAAAGTCACCGAATGTGAGATGTTTGGCTCGAACGAATCCAGCCGAGTGTAGTAACGCATCATGTTTAGATCAGACAAATAATGAACCTTTTAGAAATAACCCTTCCTCATAAAGCCGATTATAAAACACATTTGTCTTTGAGTGACGATAAAAGTCAAAAACAGGAACACCCTATTAAAAACCCATCTGTTTATTACTTCCTATTAAACAACCATAATTAATGGGTCAGCAGGGAATGTTGAGTTCCCACCAAAGCCTAATACAAGAGAAGTAATCATCATGAGAAAATACTATCTTAATAAGTTAAAAAGCACCTGTAGCAAGCTCGAAAGAGAAGCACTACGAACACTTATAGAGCTATGTAACTGGCGTTATTAGTACACTTTTTAGCACCGAGTTAACGCGAGTTGAGCACAACCTAATATGCTCCTACCCCCAATATGAGTTAGGTCTCAACTCGCTTTTCCATTCCAAATCCCCTCTCAACCCAGCTGTACCAATCACTCACACATTCGATAAATTTCTGTTGTCGACTCGACAAATTTAATTCGTTTTCTTAGTTAAGCGAAAAGCCTTAAGGTTCGCCCCGAAGCAAGCAAGGAGCCTCAGAAAAAACTGAAAGCTCAGCTAACAACTAATTTATTTGCAGTTACCAATCAGGTATTAACTAAGGAAACGCCATGCGTATCGCAATTCTTTCTCGCAACGAAAATCTATACTCTACTTCTCGCTTAAAAGCGGCTGGAGAAGCACGTGGTCACCAGGTCGATGTTATCGACACGCTGCACTGTGATATAGATATCGCGAGTAACAATCCGAAGATTCGCTACATGGGTGAAGAGCTACCTCAATACGATGCTGTTATTCCACGTATTGGCGCTTCCATTACCTTTTACGGAACTGCGGTTGTTCGCCAATTCGAAATGATGGGCACTTTTTGTATCAATGAGTCAGTAGCAATCAGTCGTTCTCGCGACAAACTGCGCTCACTACAACTGTTGTCTCGCAAAGGTATTGGCTTACCAAAAACAGGTTTCGCTAGCCGCCCAGACAAGATTCAAGACTTGATCAAAAACGTAGGTGGCGCGCCACTAGTGATCAAGCTTCTTGAAGGTACTCAAGGTATCGGCGTGGTTCTGGCTGAAACAAATAAAGCAGCAGAAAGCGTTATCGAAGCATTCATGGGCCTAAAAGCGAACATCTTGGTTCAAGAGTTCATTGAAGAAGCAAATGGCGCAGACATCCGTTGTTTTGTTGTTGGCAACAAAGTAATTGCAGCGATGAAGCGTCAAGCTGGTGAGGGTGAATTCCGCTCTAACCTGCACCGTGGCGGTACAGCTCAACTGGTTAAACTAACCAAAGAAGAGCGCGCTACAGCAATCAATGCTGCGAAAATCATGGGTTTAAACCTATGTGGTGTTGATATTCTACAATCTAAGAATGGCCCTGTTGTAATGGAAGTGAACTCTTCTCCTGGCCTAGAAGGTATCGAGAAAGCGACAGGTAAAGATGTAGCAGACATGATTTTCGAATTCATCGAGAAAAATGCAAAACCAAACGCTAACCGTACTCGTGGCAAAGGCTGATTTAACACCGTTAACTCATGATTGGAAATGATATGAACAATAAAATGATCATAGGGAATACTGAAGCACTTTGCTTACCAGAGTTAGGGATAACTGGACTACATACACGTGTTGATACAGGGGCTAAAACCTCTTCTCTACACGTAGACAATCTACTATGTGTAAAAACAGACGGTGAGAACTTCGTGGAATTCGATCTTCATCCAGATGTGTACCACCTAGAAGAGACTGTGCGCTGCAAAGCGAAGCTGAAAACAAGTAAGAAAATCAAATCATCTAACGGTGAAGTTGAACACCGTTGTGTGATTGAAACCATGCTAAAAATGGGTGGTCAGGAATGGCCTATCGATATCACGCTAAGCAACCGTCAAGATATGACTTATATGATGTTGCTTGGTCGTCAAGGCATGAGTGACAAAGTGATTGTTGATCCAGCGGGTGAATTCCTGCTGACTCACTAATCCGAGTCATCGTAACCGCTCCACAGGTTATAGCTAAAGTTAGTCACAACGATATAAGGCCAGTCTCATGACTGGCCTTATTGCGTTCTATTCTTTAATTTCGAGTTGCCGATCTTACTTTGAGCTTATCTATTTCTTAGATTTACCATGAGATTGAAAACCAAATCGCCAAATCGATAACAACAATTTCTTGGTTTTAACTTTTGTCACTCGCCAATGTGTAACAGGCCTTCTTGGCGCACTCATTAACAGATGTTCAAAAGCTTTCTGACTGAAATCGACTTGGCCACCATGCGCCACCAGCAAGGTATCAAGCTGCATCTCATAGATACGAGATACTGACGCTCGGTACTTGTTAGGGTGAAATATAGGGAAAGGCGGAATCAGTTTCTTTTTCACTTCCACCATTAAGTCTGCCACATAGGCAACGCTGTGAGATGGACAATAAACCGAAAGATCTCGGTCAGTGTGCCCCGGCGTTTCTAGAACCAACCAGTCATCAAAACCCGGAATACTCTCACCATCCGACAGCTTGTAGTCCGGCTTTAACTTTCTCGAATACCATAGGTTTGCTTTAGGCTTCCCTAAGCGATTCGCCATCCATCGTGCCAGCGCCAGATCCGTCAAATGCATCAAGATACCATCAATACCGTGATACCAGTCTTTGTCTCGGTTTGCTGCCACCAAGTTACAGTTCGTTAGCTTTCTGAGCTTGTGCGCGGCCCCTGCGTGATCGGGATGCATGTGTGTAACCACAACCGTGTGTAGATCGGAAAAATCACGCAGAAGCTCGGTTTCGATAAAAGTTTTCAAATGGGGGATGTCGGCTCGACATGCGCCATCAAGTAACAGTAATTTGTCTGGATACTCCACCAAGTACATGTCTTGGATGTAACCTTTAATGGTATGCAGCTGCAAAACCGCTCCTTGTGATAAAACAACTGGTCAGACCTATACAATAGCAAATCCAACTTGAATTGTGATCATTTTGTTAAAATCCAAAATCTAAAACTAGAAAGAGAGCTCCAATCAAGATTTCTATTGATATCCACTAACTTACTCAAATCCAATGTTACTCAAATCCCATTCAACTCAGAACAATGAGTACACATTCCAAAGATAAGCATCAATTTAATCCGATATTTTCAGCATTATTGAATGCCTGCATTGCCGTAAACCTTGCTCTATAAGCCATACAACTCAAGTATTCAGCACCATTTATCGTGACGACAAAATACGCGATTTGTTGACCTAAGTTATTAGGACTATATATGCGCTTCTAATTTATTGTCTGAGTGCTATACATGAACCAATTAATCGATGCTCTTTCTACCCAAGGTTACTTTGTTTGGGATGACTTCTTAACGCATGAAGAAGTAGTGGCATTGAGGGATTGCATTCCAGAGAACTGGAAAAAGGCTAGGATTGGCCGTAACGATGAAGTAACGCGAGAGTCGACCATTCGTAGTGACAAGATTCAATGGGTGCGCCGCGACATGGGCGAGCCAGCTTCTCTGTTCCTAGACAAAATGGAGCAAATTCGTTTAGAAGCAAACCAAGCGTTCTTTTTGGGTCTGTTCGAGTACGAAGCGCACTTTGCTAAATACGAAAAAGGCGACTTTTACCAAAAGCACTTAGACTGCTTCAAAGGCAATGAAAACCGCCGCCTGACTACCGTGTTCTATATGAATGATGAGTGGACAGAAGAAGATGCTGGTGAACTTGTGGTTTACGATCTAAAAGACAACCACATAGCGACCATTCCACCAAAGTCAGGCCGCTTATTCGTGTTCCTGTCTGAACAGTTCCCACATGAGGTACTGCCGACAAACACAGAGCGATTCAGTATTGCAGGTTGGTTCCGCATTAACGGCGTGAAAGACAACCAACTCGATATCGCACACTAGAACTGAGCTGATTTTTACAAGCTCTAGCTTATTCAAAGCCTCTCCTTCGAGAGGCTTTTTTATTGAACAAATATTGAGCGAGCATTGAACAACAAACCTCTTAAAAACCGCACACAGTAAATATCAAAACTATCAATAACTTTTCTCTTAAATGAAATCGAAATGAATCTTTCATATCAGTGAAACGGTTTAGCCACGTAAGTGAAATACGTCCTGTTCAAGATAGCTTCAAACGACACCCCTACTATCTCGTTAAAACTCTAATCCAATACCTCGATATCGATTTCATCCAAAAGGAAACGAAGATGAATAAGCTAATTTTGGCAGGCGTTCTTTCCGCGACAACGGCAATGCCAGCGTTCGCAACGACTCAAGTCACTTGGTGGCACGCAATGGGCGGCCAGCTTGGAGAAACAGTAAACAAAATTGCGACCGACTTTAATGCGTCTCAAGATGATTACGAAATCACGCCAATCTACAAGGGCTCATATACAGAGACCTTAACCGCGGGTATCGCGGCATACCGAGCAGGTGAAGCCCCCAATATTCTACAAGTCTTCGATGCAGGCGCAGCAACCATCATGAACGCCAAAGGCGTCGCGAAACCGGTACAGGATATTCTGGTTGAGTCAGGCTACAACTTTAATTCAAACGACTACCTAGCTGGCGTTCGTAACTTCTATGCCGACAACCAAGGCAAGATGGTTGGTATGCCTTTCAACAGTTCGACGCCGGTTCTTTACTACAACAAAGATCTTCTCGCAGAAGTAGGAGCCGAAGCGCCTAAAACTTATGAAGAACTCGAAGTGGTTGCTAAGAAGCTAAAAGCAGAAGGTCACATCGCCTTTTCTCAATCTCTGACGCCGTGGATCATGTTCGAGAACTTTAAGTCTCGCCACAATCTGCCAGTCGCGGACCAAAACAACGGCTACGATGGCTTGTCCACTAAGATCATGTTCAACACCAAAGACATGATGATGCACGTCAGCAAAATGAAAGAGTGGTCAGATTTAGGCTACTACAAGTATTACGGCAGCGACTGGGATGCAAACCAAACACCTTTCGAGCGCCAAGAAGTGGCGATGTGGATGGGTTCTTCTGGTTCATTCGGTGGCTTACGTAACCGCGTACCTTTCGAGTTGGGCACCACCTACCTTCCCTACTGGAAATCAGTTAACCCAGATGCAGGCTTAACCTTCATTGGTGGTGCCGCTCTGTTTGCACTCAATGGCCACGATCAACAGCAAGACAAAGGTGTCGCCGCGTTCTTTGATTACCTGACCAAACCTGAAACTCAAGTTTACTGGCACAAAACTACTGGCTACGTTCCGGTAACGACAGCGGCTTATGACTTAGCGAAAGAGTCTGGCTACTACAAAGAGCAACCAGACGCAGAAGTGGGTGTTAAGCAGCTAAGCCTAAAATCGGGTGAGTGGACTAAGGGTTATCGTTTAGGTTACTACCCTCAGATTCGTGAAGTGATGCATCGTGAATTCGATAACATCTTCGCTGACCGTTCTAGCGTCGAGAACAGCCTAGACAAAGTCGAAGATGAAAGCAGCAAGCTATTAAAACGCTTCGCTCGCACCATGAACTAGATAGGTTGATGAGCTAGCTCTGTTAATGAAATAGAGCGGTTCAACAGCTTAAAACTTAGCGAACCAAAGCAGTTCATTGCTCCTCACTACTTGTCAGTCACCTTGAATCAATAGAGTGATGACGAGTCGTGAGGAGATTCTTCACTCACGCCATTTCTTGCTCCACAAACTACAATTCAACTGGAAGCACGCCTTGTTATAGCGCGAGTGGTTACGGTAACTAAGAGTGGTTCAAGCCACTCATTTTGGGATTACCCTGTGGAACGACGTCAGCAATTCTTTCACTCTCCGTTGCCTTACCTATTTTTGGCGCCTCAGATACTCATCATTGCGGTTTTCTTTATTTACCCAGCGGCAAAGGCTGTTTATCTCTCTTTTATGCTAGAAGACCCTTGGGGCACCTCATCTATATTCGTGTGGTTCGAAAACTATCAAATGCTATTCGAATCGAGCGAATATCTGAACTCAATTGGCTTCACCTTAATGTTCGCCATCGTAGTCTCTTTCTTATCGCTTGCCTTAGCTCTGCTGCTCGCAGTGAAAGCCGACAACATCATTCACGGACAAGGCGCTTACAAGGTCACTCTCACTTGGGTTTACGCCGTTGCTCCTGCGATCGCAGGCGTAATCGGTGCTTTCTTGTTTAACCCACACATTGGCGTGTTTACCGAAATATTTGCGGTTATAGGTTGGGACTTTAGTTTCCAGACCGACCCTGTGGATGCCACGTTTGCTCTTATTTTGGTTTCGGTGTGGAAACAGGTTTCGGTGAATTTCATCTACTTTCTGGCAGGGCTTCAGTCAATCTCTTACGCAGTAAAAGAAGCGGCGATGCTGGATTGTGTCAGCGACTCGAAACGTTTCTGGACGATTACCTTCCCGCTACTCGCACCAACTGGTTTTTTCCTGCTGGTCATCAACCTTACTTACTCGTTCTTTGAAACTTTTGGCGTCATAGACATCATGACCAACGGCGGCCCGGGTGGCGGCACTACTTCGTTAGTGTACAAGGTGTATCGAGATGGGTTTGTTGGCGCAGATTTAGGCGGCAGCTCTGCACAATCTGTTGTGTTGTTACTACTGGTACTCACTCTTACATTTATCCAGTTTCGCGTTGTAGAAAAGCGTGTTCATTACTAGCCCACTACAGCTAGGCTTTAACGCGACAGGAGTTATTTATGAAAAGTAATAAGATCTCTGACCACCTAATTTTAATTGCTGGGATGCTGTTCATGTTGGTCCCTATTTGGCTAATCTTCGCCAGCTCGACGCATAACCCAAACACCATTGTCAGCGATAGCTTGCAGTGGTTACCGGGCGATAACTTTACAGCCATTTATAGCGAAGCTTGGAACAAAAGCATGGGCTTCAGTGGTGAAGTCACCGCTAGCAAAATGATCGCCAATTCGATGATCATGGGACTAGGTTTTGCGATCGGTAAGATCATCATTTCGATGATGGCCGCGTTTGCTTTGGTCTACTTCAGGCTGCCTTACGCCACGGCTTGGTTTTGGCTGATCTTCGTAACCCTGCTGTTACCACTAGAGGTTCGTATTATCCCATCTTATGAAGTGGTTGCTGGGCTTGGGCTGCTTAATAGCTACACAGGTTTAATTCTACCTCTGATCGCGTCAGCCACCGCAACCTTCTTTTTTAGACAGTTCTTCAAAACCATCCCCGATGAATTATTAGAAGCAGCACAGTTGGATAACGCAGGTCCGTTTCGATTCTTTGTCGACATCTTACTGCCACTGTCTAAAACCATGATCGCCGCGATCTTCATCATCATGTTTGTGGTGGGTTGGAACCAATATCTGTGGCCAATCATGATGACCACGGACGAAGGCTACAACACCATCGTGATGGGCATCAAACAAGTACTCAACAACATCAATGAAACCAGTTTACCGCGCTACGACTATGTTTTTGCCATGGTAATTTTAGCTATGTTGCCACCCGTTTTAGTGGTGGTTGTATTTCAGCGTTGGTTTGTAAAAGGGCTAGTAGAAAGTGAAAAATAACAACGACACAACTCAAATGACCGATAACCGCATTCAATCACTCGATGAGTACAAGACGTCTCACCCAGCTTCTCCGCAAAAATCAGAGGACACCCCGATGCCAAAGTTAAAACAAACGTTAGGGCACACCCAAGCCACTCACGATCGTACGCACAAAGCACCTACCATGTTAGGCATCAAAAACTTGGTAAAGACTTATGAGAACGGTCATCGTGCAGTGAAAGATGTCTCACTTGATATCGAAAAGGGTGAATTTCTTGTGTTGGTTGGCCCATCGGGCTGCGGCAAGTCTTCTATCCTACGTTCAATTGCGGGGCTGGAAAGCATCTCTGGCGGCGAGATTCACTTGGGTGGGCGCCGTGTTGATAACGAAAAGCCAGCTCAACGAGATATCGCAATGGTCTTTCAAAATTACGCACTCTACCCTCACATGACAGTGTACAAAAACCTCGCTTATGGTTTAAAGAACCGAGGTGTAAGCCAACACGTGATTGAAGAGAAGATTGAGAAAGTCGCCAAGACACTGAGAATCGAAGAGTACCTAGACCGCAAGCCAGCCAAGCTTTCGGGTGGTCAGCGCCAGCGTGTTGCTATGGGACGAGCGATTGTACGCGACCCTCAACTGTTCCTGTTTGATGAGCCTTTGTCTAACCTAGATGCCTCATTGCGCGCTCACATGAGATTAGAAATCAAAAAGCTGCAAC
Source organism: Vibrio sp. 10N.286.55.E10 (assembly GCF_002872555.1). Taxonomy (NCBI): domain Bacteria; kingdom Pseudomonadati; phylum Pseudomonadota; class Gammaproteobacteria; order Vibrionales; family Vibrionaceae; genus Vibrio; species Vibrio sp. 10N.286.55.E10. The sequence continues at coordinate 18,597 of NZ_MCSD01000004.1, read as the reverse complement.
GCGAGCTAGGCGTAACCAGTGTTTACGTGACTCATGACCAAGTTGAGGCTATGACACTGGCAGATAGAATTGTGGTTCTCAACAAAGGCCAAATAGAACAAGTCGGCACACCAAGAGAGGTCTACCACCAGCCTGCCAGTACCTTTGTAGCAAGCTTCATTGGTAGCCCCGCGATGAACTTCTTAACTGCCACGCTCGATGATGGCTATCTTGAAATCGGCGATCAACAAATGTATCTACCCGAATATGCGCACGTTAAGGACGCGACTATCACTCTTGGCATTCGCCCTGAACATTCTGAGGTTTGTAGCGATTTAATCATGAACGCACTGCCGCTGGAATTACGTATCAGCGTGGTTGAGCCTTTAGGGCCTAATCAGTTAGTTCATGGCTTTGTGAACGAACAACCCTTTATTGCAGTCACACCCGAAACAACTTTGTGCCAAGCTGTCCCCCTCGGTCTAAGCATTGATAAATCGAACCTGCATATTTTTGACAGTCGTGGGAAGCGTATTCAACCAAATAACTTTACTTCACAAGAGTCACGCGAAGAGGTAACAAGCTTAACGACGGCTCTCGCTTAATCGAGTACACTGATATTTAATGCGTTTTTACGGTGCGTCTTTAAGAAGGATTAATTATGTCGTCTATCATCGTAGGTCATCGGGGTGTAGCAGGTACTCACCCAGAAAATACCAAGGCAAGCATTGAACAAGCCGCTAAACTCGGTTTGAAATGGATTGAAGTAGATATTCAGCCAACTCAGGATGATCAACTTGTGGTTTGTCACGACCACACCCTTGAGCGCTGCAGCGATGGCAAAGGTCGTGTCGACGAACACACCCTTGCAGAACTGCGTCAGCTTGATTTTGGCAGTTGGAAGTCTGAGCAGTTCGCTGGTGAAAGAATATTGACGCTGGAAGAATTGCTCGCGCTTGTTGAGCAGCATGATCTCAGCGTCAACTTAGAGATTAAAGTCGACAGTCGACATCAAGCCCCTCATGTCGTTGATTTGCTACATACAGAGTTGATTCGTTCAAATGTAGACACCGACAGAGTGCTGCTTTCAAGTTTCAGCCATCAAGTGGTTTCTGAAATGGCTCGTCACCTGCCGAGATACCGCGTTGGTGTAATTACAGAGCAACTGACTCAAGCCGACTTGATGTTGATTGACGAAGTTAAAGCGTTCAGCTGCCACATGAACTACGAACACGTGATTCAGAGCGATCTCGATACACTAGGTGAAGCAAAAATCCAAACATGGTGCTACACCGTAAACGATCCGTCTCACTTCAAATTCATCTCAAAAGTAGATGCCGTATTCACTGATTTCCCGAATCAATTTACCTCTATAAATTGACCAAGCGAATACTGTAAAAACAACCCCGAGAGGCTTTAAAACTAACTCTCGGGAAACCTCAAAATTAGGTAGCAAACACAAGTGAGTAGGAGTACATTCCGCTACTCACTTGGTTTCATTAGTTCGCTCTATTTAGACAGCTTCATTGGTTACTTAATTTATGGATCTCATTTTTAGTCCAACCTTCCCAATTTTGGGTGCAATCTTCATTTTCGCCGCTATTGTTCGTGGCTTCTCAGGTTTCGGTTTCACCTTAGTGGCATTGCCATTAAGTGCGTTATTCGCCCCTGTTATCGAACTGGTTCCCGTTTTCATGCTAATCGACCTATTGGGCAATATTCAATTGCTGCCTAAGGTTCGAAAACACGTCAACTGGCGCTGGGTTTCAAAGGTATTTATCCCTTGCCTAGCCTTTACGCCTGTCGGCTTACTTCTACTTAAATCCGTTAACCAAGACACGATCATCTTGATCATCAGTGTCTTCATTTTTGCGTCTGCACTTATGATCTACAGAGGTTTCCAGTACAAAAATGAACCTAGATTTGCTCCCTATATTCTAGGCAGCCTTGCAGGGGTAATGAACGGCGCAGCATCGATGTCAGGGCCTCCGATTGGCACGCACGCATTGGCAAGCCCAGTCGCACCACACATTGCTAGAGCTGGCCTGATCGCATTCTTTGTATTGGCGGATTCCACCGCGTTTGTTTCAGCATCGATCGCAGGATTGGTCGATCGAGATATGGTGTGGCTAACTCTCGCGCTCTTACCAAGCAGCATGTTTGGCGGTTATGTGGGTTCTAAACTATTCGAGAGATTTGGTGGAGCAAAGTTTAAGCCAGTCACCATTGCACTGCTCATCGTGATTGCGATATTCAGTGCAGGTCGAGTTTTACTGTAACTGGCTTTAGCGGTTGACTTTGGAAGTTGGTTTCGCGAATTAACTGCGCTAATTGATTCCGGAAAATGATTGAGAAAATTGGGTACCAATGACTACCATTCGATATGGATAGGGGTACCCATTTTTACAAGTTGGAGAAACTCATCCATATCTTGATTAGTTAATGCGATACAGCCATCCGTCCAATCAAAGCTTTGAATAAAGCTAGGTGAACGGTGCTCTCCGTTTTTGATGCCGTGGATTTTGATGTTCCCGCCAGGATCCACATCATTTTGCTCTGCCCATTGCATGTCCGAAGGTTGCGGGTAATTAATATGTACTGAGCGATAAAAGTCCGACTCTTTCATCACATAATCGAGTTGGTATTCCCCTTCAGGCGTTCGGTTGTCTCCCTCAAAGCGTTTATGCCCTTTCGGTTGTTTGCCTAGCGCAATACGAAATTCCTGAATCACCTCTTCACCCTTGAGCAGGTACATTCTGCGTTTAGACTTATCAACTTTGACCAAGGTGACCACTTGCAGCAACGAATCTGTATCAGAAGAGGAAGCTGGTAGAGTATAAAACTGTCGAGATGAGCTTTGAGGTGGACGTATAGATGAACCTTGAGACAACTGGGCAACTTGTTCGCCAGAATTACTGCTAAGGACATCATCCACAATAATCACATGTTTGGAGTTTGAATTAGATGAAGACGTTGAGACACGTTGAGAGTGAGCTGGTGCCGACTCGAATACAATCGTCTCGATCGCCGTCGCGTCAGAGACTATTTTCTCGACTACGACCTGCTCAGCATTCGCGTTCGGAACCACAAACAGTAAACACAGTAATAAAGACCAAAACAGACGCACCCTCAAATCTCCTCAAAACGCATGGACATGGTTCGTGACTGAGTTTCCATTCCTAACGACTCATAGAAACCCTTAGCTTGCTGATTAAACTCCATCACTTCTAACCTAAGCTCGATAGCACCACTCGCTTGCGCCCATTGATTGAATGACTTCATCAGCGCTCTGCCGACGCCTTGACTCTGAACCTGATCGTTCACCACAATCGTATTCACCCTTGCCACCTTATGCGACTGAATAAAGCTAACCCCTTTATTCTGCGTTACCTTCCCAGCTAAGAAGCCAACCACCTGTTGATCGTCAACCGCAACAAAGAAAGCGCCAACCGAATCAAGCATCAATCCCAACCAATATTCTTCACTATCACCTAAACCCTGTGAGGCTGGCGCAAACACCATAGGAGCACCAAGGTGGTGTTGACGGTTTATCTGTTCAGAGAGCTCCAAGATCGAGCTAATATCAGTTACCTTGGCGGTCCGGATTTGCATATCATCACCTTGTTTGAATTCAATAACACCTTAGCAAAAATGGCTTAATTGTGCACCGTTACACTGGTCAACTCAGACGCTCTGTGAAGGCGGGTTATTAATATTAGGCTCTAAGTTTAGGTAAATTGTTCCGCAAATCTCAGGCACATTGCCAGCCTTTGAGTGCTACTATCTCTGTAGAATCAATACACTAACGACGACTAACGACTGGATACCCATATGATTAAGTTTGCTGTAATTGGAACCAATTGGATTACACAAAAATTTGTTCAAGCTGCTCACGAATCTCAATCGATGCAACTTGCTGCGGTTTACTCTCGAAATCTAGACAGTGCGGTAAAGTTCGCCCAAGAATTTGACGTTGAAGCGACGTATGACTCACTCGACGCATTGGCAAATGACAAAACGGTTGAAGCCGTGTACATCGCTTCACCGAACTCACTTCATTGCGAGCAATCTATCTTCATGATGGAACACGGTAAGCACGTTATCTGTGAAAAGCCGGTTGCATCAAACATTGATGAAGCAACACGCATGTTCGAAGTGGCTGAGAAAAACGGCGTAGTGTTGTTCGAGGCGTATAAATCTCAATTCCTACCAAACTTTAAGCAAGTCCAACTCGGCCTAGAAAAGATTGGCAAGGTACATAAAGCGCACATCAATTACTGCCAGTATTCATCACGCTACCAAAAATACCTAAACGGCGAGAACCCAAACACCTTCAACCCAGCTTTTTCTAACGGATCGTTGGTTGATATTGGCTTTTACTGCGTAGCCGCAACAGTCGCGCTATTTGGTGAGCCGGAGAATGCACAAGCTTCTGCGAAGCTGCTTGAGTCAGGTGTCGATGCTCATGGCTGTGCGATCTTCCAGTATCCTGAGTTTGACGTAACGCTTGCTCACTCTAAAGTCAGCGACTCTTATGCTCCAAGTGAGATCCAAGGTGAATTAGGGGCGATCATCATCGATCACATTGCTGAATGCACCGACGTTAAGATCCGCTTCCGTGATGGCAAGGTAGAAAACCTTACTCAAGTACAAAGCGAGAACTCCATGAGTTACGAAGCACAAGCCTTTGCTAGCTGCATTGCTGGCGACCACACGACACAAGCGCAAGCCCAACAGCGTGCTTTAACCGTTGCCAAGTTAATTACAGAGATGCGTCAGCAAATTGGTGTCGTTTATCCAGCGGATAAATAACGTCACAGCGTAAGTTAACAAACTGATTTTTAAGACATACTGATTTATGCATAACTAAATTTAATCTTTACGACAAATAACTGGATTAGTTGATTGGGGTGCCATCTGTTTAAATCCGCGTTCGATATCTATCGTATTTATTTAATTTATTGAAGGTGTGTAAAGTGTTTTCAGTTGATGATCGCGTTGTAGCAACAAAAGGTGTTGAACTAGGTGAAATGGTAGTAACTGGCCTAAGTGCTGGTGGTGGCTACGTTCACGTTACAACGGTAGAAGGCGCAATGACGCTTACTTACCCAGCACAAGATCTTAAAAAAGCATAGTTTAACCACTCTGCCCTTTTAGTAGTCACTCTGCTAAAGATAACAAAATTGAGGCTTTGGCTGACTTCACTCTTCTGCATTAGAGTGAGCAGCCAGAGCCTTTTTTATGCCTGCAATTCCTTACCAGTCTTCCCATTAGTATACTCGTCGCAGTAAAACCGAATCCAACAGACAATAGAATCAATCAAAGAGTATTTACACTAAGTACTTATTGTCTGTTGATACACACCGTCTATTAGCGCTTAGTTTTAGCAAGACTTTCTGTTACATTAGCATTAACTTATATTTATAATAACCTGAACTGAGGGAAGCTATGAAGCTTTACATTTACGACCACTGCCCTTTCTGCGCAAGAGTCGCCTACATTGCTCAATCTCTAGGCTTGGACATCGAGCTTGTCTCTGTCGATTATGATGACGCCCAAACTCTTATCGATTTGATCGGTAAAAAGATGGTACCCGTCTTACAAAAAGACGACGGATCTATCATGGCAGAGAGCCTAGATATTATCGCGTACTTCATGGACCTAAAATCAAGCGACGAGCAGCGTGTACCATCAGAGCAAGCTGCTCATTTCCAAAGCCGTGCTTTCCCTCTTACTCAACAGATTGGACGCCCACGTTGGTGGAACCTCGACTTGGCTGAATATCGCTCTGCAGGAAGTAAAGAAGCTTGGCGTGCCAGTAAAGAGACCGAAGATTTTAACTTTGAAGAACTCTTAGAAAAGACGCCTCAGTTCGTTCAACTGATTAACCCATTACTGAAAGATGCCGAACTCTTACTGGATATAGAGCATGGTGAGTCATCACTACCTCTAATCGATCAAGCGGTGTATTTCTCGATGCTTCGTGGCTTTTGCGTAGAACCAAGCATCAGTTGGCCACCAGCACTTGAACGCTGGTTGGAAAAGAAAAGCGAAACGCTAAAGCTGTCTTTACTTCGCTAGAAAGCTATCTCTGATTAAGAAAACTAGCTCTGATTCACAAGCGACTACAACGAGCGCAAACAAAAAATCGAAGCTCTCTGGTGTAAAACTGCGAGCTTCGATTTTCTTTTATCTGGCCATTCTATTTCTCTAAGGCTTTGTCTTACAGCAGACGCCTTCTCAAACCGGTTCGCTCTAAGATTCGGGTCGAGATCTCTTCTACCGATAATGAAGACGTGTTGATATAAGGTATCGCTTCTCGGCGGAACATCGCTTCTACCGTTTGTAGCTCATACAAACACTGCGAATCACTCGCGTATTCACTGCCCGCTAAACGGTTCTCACGAATCTCAGTCAGCCTTTCTGCGTCAATCGTTAAACCAAACAACTTGTGTCGGTATATCTCAAACTCAGGCAGCAGCTTCAAACGCGCTAAATCGTCATGGATGAATGGATAGTTCGCTACGCGTAGACCAAACTGCATCGCCATATACAAGCTTGTTGGCGTCTTGCCACTTCGAGATACACCCAACAAGATGATGTCGGCTTCTTCCAGTCCTTTGAGCGTGATGCCATCATCGTGCGCGAGTGTGTATTCAATCGCAGCAATACGGTCGAAATACTTAACCGAATCTTTGTTCACACTGCGTGAGCGTTGCAGTTTAGGCACAGGTGCCATCTGAATATCATCCTGGACCTTCTGAACGATACTCTCTAACACGTCATAACAGTGCGCAGGCGCTTCAAGTAATTTGGCTTTGATATCAGGGATCACGATTGAAAAGAACACCAATGGTTCGACTCCGTTATCGCGATACGAAATTTCAATCTCTTTTAATAAATCAGAAAGTTTGTCCTCACTTTCCACAAACGGAAAGGTTTTTTCATTGGGTTTGAAGGGAAATTGACCTAGAACAACATGCCCTAAAGTCTCACATGTTATGGCCGTTCCATCAGAAACATAGAATACATCACGACTTTGAATATCAATTTGCATTTTTTATTTAATGTTTAAAATTATTTTGAGTAGGATGGGAACCATAATATATATAACGAAACCCTGCTGACTATTACGTCCCCCACAGCTTTAGAAAATAATTTACATTTTTTTAAACTGATACGTAATCGTTTGCCTTTAAATCCCTACAATGCTTGCTATGTTTCTGGAGAAATAAATGCAAAATAATACCCTATGGTTCAATGGCCTATCCATGGAAGATGTCGACAAAGTCGGCGGTAAGAACGCCTCACTGGGCGAGATGGTTTCTAACCTGTCCAATGCTGGTGTTTCTGTACCTAATGGTTTTGCTACCACTTCGTATGCGTTTAACGACTTTCTTGACTACAAAGGTCTTGATGAGCGCATCCACCAACTACTTGATGAACTTGATGTTGAAGACGTTGATGCACTGCGTAAGACAGGTGCAACGATTCGACAATGGGTTCTAGAAGCCCCCTTCCCAGAATCACTAGAGCAAGACATCCGTGATAACTACCGCGAGCTAATCGAAGACAACGAAGAATTGTCTGTAGCTGTGCGTTCATCTGCAACTGCAGAAGACCTTCCAGATGCTTCATTCGCAGGCCAGCAAGAGACCTTCCTTAACGTAAAAGGTATCGATGCAGTACTCGAAGCAACCAAGCACGTTTACGCGTCGCTGTTTAACGACCGCGCGATCTCTTACCGTGTACACCAAGGCTTTGACCACCGTGGCATTTCATTGTCTGCGGGTATTCAACGCATGGTTCGCTCAGACAAAGCCTCTTCAGGTGTAATGTTCACCCTTGATACAGAGTCTGGCTTCGACCAAGTGGTATTCATCACCTCTTCTTGGGGCTTGGGTGAAATGGTTGTACAGGGCGCTGTGAACCCAGATGAGTTCTACGTTCACAAGCCAATGCTAGAAGCGGGTCACTACCCAATCGTTAAGAAGACGTTTGGTTCTAAGCTGATCAAGATGATCTACTCAACCAATCAAGAGATCGGCAAGCAAGTTGATATCATCGACACGGACACTCAAGAGCGTAACGAGTTTTCTCTCAACGATGAAGAGATCAAAGAGCTAGCAAAACAAGCGATGATCATCGAGAAGCACTACCAACGTCCGATGGACATTGAGTGGGCGAAAGATGGCATCGATGGCAAGCTTTACATCGTTCAAGCTCGCCCAGAGACGGTATGTTCTCAAAGCGACCAAAACGTTATCGAGCGTTACGAGCTAAACAACAAGGCCGATGTGCTAGTTGAAGGCCGTGCTATCGGTCAACGCATCGGCTCTGGTCCAGTTCGTTTGGTTGACTCTCTAGACCAAATGTCACTAGTTCAAGAAGGCGATGTGCTGGTAACAGACATGACAGACCCAGATTGGGAACCTGTTATGAAGAAAGCGTCTGCGATTGTCACTAACCGTGGCGGCCGTACTTGTCACGCTGCAATCATCGCTCGTGAGCTTGGTATCCCAGCGATTGTTGGTTGTGGTACAGCAACAAGCAGCCTAAATGATGGCGATACCGTGACAGTGTCATGTTCTGAAGGTGAAACTGGCTACGTTTACCAAGGCGAACTTGACTTCGAGATCAAACGTTCTGAAGTTGATGAGCTACCAATGCTGCCAACCAAAGTAATGATGAACGTAGGTAACCCAGATCGTGCCTTCGATTTCGCGCAAATTCCAAACGAAGGTGTTGGCCTTGCTCGTCTAGAATTCATCATCAACAAGATGATCGGTATTCACCCAAAAGCCTTATTGAACTTCGATGCACAAACTGACGAGCTAAAAGCAGAAATCAGCGAACGTATTCGAGGCTACAAAGATCCTATCGATTTCTACGTAAGCAAGCTAACGGAAGGCATCGCGACTATCGCTTCTGCATTCTGGCCCAAGCGTGTGATCGTACGTATGTCTGACTTCAAGTCGAACGAATACAGCAACCTTGTAGGCGGCAAAACGTTTGAACCACATGAAGAGAACCCAATGTTGGGCTTCCGTGGCGCATCTCGTTATATCTCGCCAGTATTCGAAGACTGTTTCGAGCTAGAAACTCAAGCGATCAAGCGTGTTCGTAACGAGATGGGTCTTAAGAACGTTGAAATTATGATTCCATTCGTTCGCACTCCAAGCGAAGCGGCATCGGTTATCGACATTCTGGCTAAGTTTGACCTACGCCGTGGCGACCAAGGTCTGAAAGTTATCATGATGTGTGAACTACCATCGAATGCAATTTTGGCTGAAGAGTTCTTGAAGTACTTCGATGGCTTCTCTATTGGTTCGAACGACATGACACAGCTGACGCTTGGCCTAGACCGAGATTCAGGTGACGTGGCACACCTCTTCGACGAGCGTAACCCTGCAGTGAAAGCGATGCTGAAAATGGCGATCGATGCAGCAACCAAAGCAGGTAAATACGTGGGTATTTGTGGCCAAGGCCCATCTGACCATGACGACCTAGCGGAATGGTTAATGGAACAAGGCATTAGCTCTGTTTCGTTGAACCCTGACACGGTTATCGATACATGGTTGAAACTGGGTAACGTAGCAAATAAATAAGTAACGCTTCTCGTGATACCTAAACGACAAAAGCCAGTCACGACGACTGGCTTTTTATTCTCCGAAAGCGAACAAAAATAATCTACCTATCACAACAAACATTGGTATCGAGCTGACCTTACGTTATGCTTTACGCAATTCTTCATTGAGATAATTGTCACCACGACAAACCTACCTTCAAGACCAATAAGACAGATATGAATTCGACTACCGCAACTCCCTCTCCTTCTCTTGGCCGACAACTCTATACAATGACATGGCCAATGTTGTTTGGGGTACTTTCCCTAATGAGCTTCCAGCTTGTAGATAGCGCCTTTATAGGTCAGCTAGGCGTACTGCCGCTCGCGGTTCAAGGCTTCACACTGCCAATACAGATGATCATCATAGGTATTCAGGTTGGGTTAGGCATCGCAACCACAGCAGTCATTGCAAGAGCCATTGGTGCCAATGAATTACGTTACGCGAAACAACTGGGCGGGCTAGTGATTGCAATGGGTAGCGTGAGTGTTGCGCTTTTTTCCGTCATCATTTATCTGCTTCGTGGACCCATCTTACAACTACTCGATGCGCCACCGACGGTTTTACCGATCATTGATTCTTACTGGATCTATTGGCTAGTCAGCTCTTGGACAGGTGCGCTGCTCTATTTTTACTACAGTGTGTGTCGAGCTAATGGTAATACCATGCTGCCCGGTTCAATGATGATCGCAACCAGTATCATCAACTTGATATTGGATCCAATCTTCATCTTTACTCTCGACATGGGCATCAATGGTGCAGCTATCGCGACCATCTTAGCTTTTGGTGCGGGCATCTTTATCGTGGCTCCCAAAGTGACCAAGAAACATTGGATGACGTTCGATTGGCACGATCTTGATATCGGCAAGAGTGTTCGATCAATTGGCAACATCATGGGGCCAGCGATGATCAGCCAACTACTGCCGCCAGTCTCTTCTATGTTAGCGACTAAGCTACTTGCTGGTTATGGCACCGCAGCCGTCGCAGCTTGGGCGTTGGGTTCTCGTTTTGAATTCTTCTCTATTGTGGCTGTGCTAGCACTGACGATGTCGATGCCACCTATGATTGGCCGCATGTTAGGGGAAAAGAACCTTGGGAACATACGTAGTCTTGTGAAGATTGCCGTTACCTTCGTGTTAGGTTTCCAATTGGTGATCGCACTGGTGACCTGGTTGTTCTCTGGCGGGTTGGCGAATCTCATGACTAGTGACAACGAAGTCTCAACGATTTTAAACTACCACCTACTGATCGTGCCTATTAGCTTAGGGCCTTTGGGTACCTGTATGCTTATGGTTTCTATCTCGAACGCTTTGGGCAAGTCTTACACCGCCTTGACGATATCTTCATTGCGTCTGTTCGCTTTCTTCTTACCTTGCTTGTGGGTTGGTTCGCAGCTCGCTGGCATTGAAGGCCTATTCTGGGGAGCTATGGTAGGTAATATACTTGCAGGCACCTGTGCATGGTTTATGTACCAGCGAGCTCTTGGGCAAGTCAAGGATAAGCTGGCCAAATAGGCAATTCACGAACTCATCAGTCAGCCATTTCCAACTAAACAAGCAGCTAATTTTAAGGCTGCTTTTTTGTACCTGAAACTTCAGTATATCTTCCATCCATTTAATGAATTTCACATCCCTTTAATTTCGAGAGTTTTTATAACTTGCCCTAGATCATTAAAACCTTCAAAAACGCAACCTTTGGTTTTAAATATGTAAACCTTGATGGGGTTTAAGAAATTAAACCACATCGAAGATGGTTTAGTGATCCTGTTCAAATTTCACTCTTAATTTTGGTTAAATTTCCGCTATTTGTTGGCGTTTTATACGCTTTTATCGGTTTACAGAAGTTTACTGCATCTTGCCTAAATACCACCAAAGGAGTAGATTTCAGTCATTGAGTTCAAAAATGTAAACCGAAATCATGAATGTAAAACAAGTTCGATTCACCGATGAAGACAGAGAATGTTTAAGCAATTACTTCCGCTTGGCGGACACGATTGCCGACTTGATTGGTCCCTACTGTGAGGTAGTTATTCACTCATTTGAAAGCTTAGAAAACTCTGTCGTGAAGATCGTCAATGGTCATCATACTGGTCGTGAAATCGGTTCACCTATTACCGATTTAGGTTTACGTATGTGGAGCACATTCGAAAAAACTGGCGAAGTTTCACCGAAGAGCTATTTCACCAACGCCGCTGATGGTTCCCTACTAAAATCGACCACCTGTGTACTAGCTGGTCCACAACAAAAGCCGATCGGTATGCTGTGTATCAACATGAACTTATCTTTCCCATTCCCAGAAATCGTCAAAACGCTCATGCCACAGTGCAATGTCCCTCAAACCATTGTCAGCGAGACATTCAGCAACAATGCGAACGACGTCATTCAACAAGCATTGAGCTCAGCCATTAACGAGGTTGACCAAGATGAGTCGGTTTCTTCCAAAGGTCGCAACAAAGCCATCATTCGTTGTTTGTTTGATAACGGAGTATTTGAGCTAAAAGAGACGACAACACAAGTATCAGAGCAACTTGGGATCAGCCGACAGGCGGTTTACAAGTTTATCCGTGAATTTAAATCAGAATAAAACCAATAATTTAGGAGTTACATCGTGAAACAGATCATTGCCACTGAACAAGCACCTGCAGCTATCGGCCCTTACTCACAAGGTACGTCTTACGGCGACATGGTTTATACATCAGGTCAATTACCTCTCGTTCCAGAAACGATGCAGTTTGTTGAGGGCGGCATCAAAGAGCAAGCTCGTCAGTCTCTGGAAAACTTAAAAGCTGTATTAGAAGCAAGTAATGCGGGACTGGACACAGTGCTGAAGACAACCTGCTTCCTGTCTGACATGGAAAACTTCGTTGCCTTTAACGAAGTGTACACAGAAGTGTTTGGTACAGAGAACGCACCTGCTCGCTCTTGTGTTGAAGCAGCACGACTACCAAAAGACGCACTGGTTGAAGTTGAAGCCATCGCATACAAAAAATAACCGATTTAGGTATTAATGGGTATCATAGGAGATTCTCATGAGCGTTTCATTTATCGCATTAAGCGTACTGTTCTTTGGGTTCTACGCACTGCTGTCGAACTTCAAAAAGCAAAAGAAAAGTTTTAACTTCCGCGTACTGAGTGCGCTTGCTGCTGGCTTACTGTTCGGTGGGGCAATTCAACTTGTTTTCGGTGTCGGTAACGTTGCAACATCTGGCTTTGCTGAACTGATTTCAGTGTTCGGTAAAGGCTACATCAAACTTCTACAAATGATCGTTATCCCACTTGTATTCGTGGCGATGATCTCTTCGATCATGAACGTTGAAGGCGGTGGTGCGCTATCTCGTATCGCGCCAAAGATCATCGGTATTCTACTTTTCACTTGTGCAATCTCAGCAGCCGTTGGTATCGCAAGTATTTACCTATTTGGTATCGATGCGAACGCGCTAGTAAGCACTATCGGCACAAACAGTGCGATTGAAGCTCGCGGTGATTCACTGGTAGCAACACAAGATGCAATGGCAAGCAGTGGTCTGTCTGGTATGGCTCTGTCTATCATTCCAACCAACATCTTTGACATGCTAACGGGTTCTCAACGTACTTCAACATTATCAACTGTATTGTTCGGTATGTTCCTTGGTTACTGTATCCTTCAAGTGAAGAACCGTAAACCAGAGAAAGTGCAAAACTTCGTTGATTTCATCAACTCTGCAAAAGAAGTGGTTCTTTCAATGGTTCGTGAAATCCTGAAGCTAACGCCTTACGGTGTATTCGCTCTGATGACCACGTTCATGATGACCAACGACCTGTTCGCACTCGCTGAAATGGGCCGCTTCCTTCTAGCGAGCTACGTAGCAATCGGCGTAATGTTCGGCATCCACTTCGTGATGGTATCTATGTTCGGCCTTTCTCCAGCGAAGTTCATGAAGAAAATCTGGCCTGTATTAGTATTTGGCTTCGGTTCTCGTTCGAGCATGGCGGCTATCCCACTAAACGTTGAAACACAAACTCAACGCCTAGGTGTAGACGAAGAAACAGCAAACATGTCAGCGACTTTCGGTACCAGTATCGGTCAAAACGGCTGTGCGGGCATCTACCCAGCAATGCTCGCTATCATGGCGGCACAAGTAATGGGCATGCCTGTAGACTTAAGCTTCATTCTACAACTGATTGCTGTTATCGCGATTGCTTCATTCGGTATCGCGGGTGTTGGTGGCGGTGCAACGTTCGCTGCAGTAGCAGTACTGACCATCATGGGTCTAGACATCACAGTAGTAGCGATTCTCGTGTCTATCGAAGCGCTAATTGACATGGCTCGTACTGCGCTAAACATCTCTGGCTCTATGTTGTCTGGTGTTCTAACAGCGAAGAAGAATGGCTCACTGGATACTGAACAATACGACGCTGACGTTACAGCGACAGTATCAAAAGAAGCAGCAGTATAATTCTCAAACTTAATTAAGAGCACTCCACTTGAGTGCTCTTCTGTTTTTCCTGAGTTCAGGTTATTTAGGTAGTAAATATGAAAGTTGTTGTTATAGGCGGTAGCGCCGCTGGTATGAGTTTCGCAGCAAAATACAAACGTAATCAACCATCAGACGAAGTCATCGTATTAGATAAGCGCAGTTACATCTCTTTTGGAGCCTGTGGTCTACCCTACTTTGCAGGCGGCATGTTTGATGACACAGAACGAATGATCTCTCGTACGCCAGAACAAGCCATCAAATCTGGTTTAGATGTACGCGTAGAAACAGAAATGGTGTCGTTCGACCGCACTGAAAAACAAATTACGGTACGTCACCAAAACGTAGAGACCACTAGCGATTACGATATGTTGGTGATTGCGACAGGCGCACGTCCGATCGTTCCATCATTCGGTGAATTCAATCCAGAACACGTATACACACTCACAAGCATGGAAGATGGTTTAGCAGTCAAAGAAGCGCTTAAAGACGATAGTAAACAACGTGTGTGTGTCATTGGCGCAGGATTTATCGGGCTGGAAGTCTTCGATGCGGCACATGGCTTAGATAAGCACGTGACGATCATCGAACGTGAACAGCACATCATGAGCCGTCAGTTCAGTCCAGAAATCATTGAAGTAGTCGAAGGGGCCATTCGGGAGTCAGGTGCAGATCTTAAAACAGGTTGCAGCGTGTCAGCTATTCGTGATGCTGATCAAGGTGGTTACATCGTTGAAACCGATAACGGCAATGTCGAAGCTGATATCGTTATCCTGTCACTCGGTTTCAAACCAAATACTGAAGCATACGAACTACCAAAAGCTGCAAACGGCGCTCTGTTGGTGAATGAATATGGTGCCACTGAAGATGCTTACATCCATGCTGTCGGCGACTGTGCCGTTGTCCATCATATGGCACTAGGCAAACCTGTTTATGTTCCTCTAGCAACCACAGCCAACAAGCAAGCGCGCATGATGGCCGACAAGCTAGCAGGCAAAGATATTTATATGTCGGGCTTCTTGGGGTCATCTTGTTTAAAAGTGCTCGATTACGAACTGGCGTGTACCGGCATATCTGAACTTCTGGCGAAAGAACATAGCTTAGATGTGAAAGTATCAACGATTTCAGACAAGAACCAAACCGATTACTACCCAGGCCAAGAAGACATCAAGGTCAAACTGGTTTATCACCCGGATACTAAGGTTCTTCTAGGTGGTGAGATCGTAGGTAAGAAAGGAGCAGTTGGTCGCATCAATGCATTAGCAGTTGCTATCACCGCGAAGATGACCACCCAACAGCTTGGTTACATGGACTTCTGCTATGCGCCACCATTTGCGCGTACTTGGGATGCCCTGAACGTGGCTGGTAACGTCGCGAAGTAAACGAAATGACATAGAAGTCCCAATAAACAA
Source organism: Vibrio sp. 10N.286.55.E10 (assembly GCF_002872555.1). Classification (NCBI taxonomy): domain Bacteria; kingdom Pseudomonadati; phylum Pseudomonadota; class Gammaproteobacteria; order Vibrionales; family Vibrionaceae; genus Vibrio; species Vibrio sp. 10N.286.55.E10. The sequence goes on along the minus strand of NZ_MCSD01000004.1, from coordinate 3,127 downwards.
AAAGCAGAGCGATTACGCTCTGCTTTTGGATGGACGAAAACCTTAACGTTCATCTGATGGAAGAACAAAGTCGACATATAACGCAAAATTTCCGATTCCAGAAGCTTTAATACCACCCAAGTCTAAATCATTTGTCGAATAAATCATGGCAGAAACCCCCATGTTGCTTAGTTCTATCGCCTTCTGATACTCGCTCCCAAGCGAGCCAAGATTATCACCCCGATACGTCACAGCCTTAATTTTATTTAAATCAATCCACTCAAGAATCAATGGTGTATTTAGATCTATATTTAATGCGACATTATTAAAACCTAACTCTATTGCTTCATTATATTTATCTGTGCTGAATACTTCGATAATAGATTTATCTTTATCTATTATATACTTTGAAAGCAAGGCAAGATTTTTTATTTTATCCGTAACTAATACCACATCATTTTTATCTAGAATATCAATAGCTGTCGATATATTTAATGTTTTATATTGATCATAAATTATCTTTGATTCAAACTCTTTAGAACTAATAGACCCAGTATTATTAGAATTTGTCATTTCGTGAAAAGTCTTCCAATCATGAACAGCAACAATCCTTCCATCCGATGAGATAAGTAGATCTAACTCTATCATCTTGAATCCATGTTCAATTGATTGCTCCATCGCTTCTAACGAGTTTGTATATTTTAATCCGTTGATTCCCCCACCGGCATGTGCGATCAAACCACCAGAATTACCGATAATTTTAGGGATGTTATTATGTTCATTTGGGTATGCCTTTACATTGCCTCTCCATACATCAATGACTACACTCATCGAAGGGCCGATAACAAAAGCTACCCAAAAACATATGAGAACTAGACAAAATATTGATATTAAGACTCTGATTCCTTTGAGTATCATGACATTTTACCTGTTGAGAACTGGGGTTGATGATAATGTTTGGTTTACCCTATCAATATTGAGTTTAAACATATTATTTATAGCAACTATAATAGCATTTGTCGGTAATAGATTTGTATTTCTTCTTCTAACGGTAATAATGACTTTTGATTTCTACTTAAGATTAAACTCTCTAAGCTTAGACTTAGGTGTCTTAGGTTCGGTTTTAGAGTCTAATCGAGGTGAGGCACTTGAACATATACAAAGCATTAGCGTCATAACATATGTAAAAATTATTATATTTTCCATTCTACTTTTTTTATCATTTCACATTACCTTAGGAAAGGTTGGTAAGTCATTTTCATTAATTATGTTGATATTATTTTCCAGCATATTAGTCACAAAATTTTATAGCTTACATGATAATAAAAAGACGACATACATCAATGAAGAATACTTAAAAACAATCCATCATGAAGTGTGGTTTAGTTTTTTAGAGTTAATTACAGTTATTAAACCTATTTCTTTATATTATGAGCTGTCTCTTCTCGAAGGGGGAAAATCCGTAATCTCTTCAAAATGGGAGAATGTTCATACAAACAAAGTATTAAAAGATATTTACATCGTAAATATTGGTGAATCTGTGATCAAAAATCACTACCCATCGTATAACGAAAAAAATGGAAATATAAAAGGAGCATCCATATTTAATGGTGTTATTTCCCCATCCGTTGTTACATATTTCTCAGTCCCTCGAATATTATCAAAGAGCCTAGATGTAAACAGGCATGATAAAAACTTAAATGTGATAGATCTTGCTAATGATGCTGGAATGAAAACTTATTGGATATCAAATCAAGCAAAGATCGGGCAATACGAGACACAGGTATCCGCAATCGCTAGTAGAGCACATTACCAATTTTATAAGAATACGTCTTATGATAAAGCTGAACCCGATAACATTCTCCTACCAGAAGTGATCAAAGCAATTCGTGAAGAGACTAAAAGGCCAAAAGTGATTTTCATCCACACTATGGGGTCTCATTATGATTTTTGTAAGAGGTTTGATGAAGAAATTTCACTAAAACCCTCAGATAACAAGTACCTCATATGCTATTCAAAATCAGTGGCTTATGGCGTAGCTTTTATAGAAAGGCTTAGAGACTTACTCACGATCCATGATAAAACATATAAAATCATTTATTTTTCTGACCATGGCCTAACGTCTGTAAACGTTCCACCGTATCTAATTCACGGTACTGGCTCACATTTTACAAGGCAGGCAGTAGAAGTACCTTTCATAGCAATGAGTAATGACCCACAAGAAACGAAAATACATTCGGTCAAATACAATCTGAGAGACTTTTCAGACACATTTGCGCAATGGGTAGGAATATCTTCAGAACAGACAGAGCAACATAAAAGTATCTTCAATACCAAGTACATAGGAAAGGAGTACGACTCAGTGCTAACAAGTGAGTTTAAGATAAGAAAAATCGACTAAGCGAGTAGCTCTGTTACTAAAAAATCATGAATCATCAAAGGTTACGTAGTAAATATCGGCTTCCTAACATTAATCTGACTCTTATTTCGCTCTGTGTAAGCTGATATCAGTTAAATGTCACTTATATAAGACATTCATTGACCTTGTTGGCAACCAACCTAATAAGATGATTTAGGAGCTCTTATAGTATCGGTGAGTGAATAACTGAAAGTTCACTATTTGACTGGATATATAAAGGTTTGAAACGTTAAAACGAAAAAAAGCCCGCTGATTTCTCAGCGGGCTTTTCAATGGTGGTGGAGGGATAGGGATTTGAACCCTAGAACCGCTATTAACGGTTGCCGGTTTTCAAGACCGGTGCTTTCGACCACTCAGCCATCCCTCCAACAAATTTTCGTCAACAGATTTGTGCACTGTTGAGGTTGTTACTTGCTATGCAAATAACGAAGCTTTTTGTCTTCACTTTTAAAAAGTGAAAATAAATTTGGAGCCTGGCGATGTCCTACTCTCACATGGGGAAGCCCCACACTACCATCGGCGCTATTGTGTTTCACTTCTGAGTTCGGCATGGAATCAGGTGGGTCCACAATGCTATGGTCGCCAAGCAAATTTTGCTTTTACTTTCAGTTTTTTAAAAACTGAAGGCAAAATAATCTGGAAAACTGATTTAAAAGTCTCTTCAAACTCATTCAAGCGTTTGGTATTTCTTTGAGTCCACAAAACCCCTTGGGTGTTGTATGGTTAAGC